>NZ_QGDO01000001.1:0-309550 GCF_003149185.1 Sediminitomix flava
CTGTTACCCCTCGACTTGCATGTATTAAGCCTGCCGCTAGCGTTCATCCTGAGCCAGGATCAAACTCTCCATTGTAAGATCCTTAACATGTATATTTCAACATGTCGCTGTGTGACTCTAAGGTTGACTTCGTGTTTTCGATAAAATAACCTTGAAGACTAATCTCCAGAGTCACTTACCTGATTACTACATAACTATTCTTTCAAAGAACTTTTGAGACTTTCTATCAGAATTTTAAAGCATTTAAAACTCTCAATCTCAATGTAAAAACTGACTTCTTCAGCCTCTATTTATTTCGTTTTCTGAGTCGTTTTCCTCAGAAGACGGATGCAAAGGTAAGAACTTTTTCTTTTCAACTCCAAAACTTTTTTCAAGTTTTTTTTTTGGAGTGTTTTGAGAAGCATTTCTTCAAAACCTTTACGCATGACATTGTTTTACGTCTTTTCTGTGATCGTTTTCACCAAAGACGGCTGCAAAGATAAGAGATTTAATTCGATCTTTCCAAATCTAATTTTGTTAAGCGATTTAAATAAAATGAACTGACTTCATTTTCAGCATTAAAAAACTTAAGCTCTTTCTTATTTCTTTAGCAAACTGGTGCTTGAATCTCGTTTTTCAAGCGTGCTTCTCGTTTGAAGCGGGTGCAAAAGTGAGGGTTTTATTTGGACTGTGCAAATCATTTCAATTAAACACATGCAAATGGCTTGATTATCAGATTGAATAATTCAAACTATAGATTAATACTATCCAACTATAGAAAGATAAACTAACTAAAACTAGTTGAGAAAGATGGATTCTGATTACTTTTACTCTCATAATTAAAAGACTAAACAATAGAGAATATGATTAGTATTATTTCCCCTGCGAAAACACTAGATTACGAAACAAAGGCGAATACTTCTGATTTTACGATTCCAAACAAACTGCAAAAATCAGAACAACTGATAAAAGAACTCCGAAAACTAAAAGTTGAAGATATAAAGGGATTGATGAAAATTTCTGATGATTTATCAGCTTTAAACCATCAGAGATTTCAAGATTGGCATAAAGACTTTAGTATTGACAATGCTAAACAGGCTGTTTTAGCATTTAAAGGAGATGTTTATGTTGGACTTGATGCATACAACCTTAATGATAAAGATTTTGAATTTGCTCAAGACCATCTAAGAATTTTATCTGGCTTATACGGAATACTAAAACCATTGGACCTTATCCAACCATATAGATTAGAAATGGGTAGCAAGTTCTCATTCAAGGAGTATAAACACTTATATGATTTTTGGGGTAACTCACTTACAGAAGAAATAAATCATGAATTAGAATCCCACAACTCTAAAAACATTATAAACCTTGCCTCTAACGAATATTTTAAAGCAATAAAAAAGAAAGAATTAAATGCTGAAATAATTACTCCAATTTTTAAAGACTCTAAAAATGGACAATATAAAGTAATTAGCTTTTTCGCGAAGAAAGCGAGAGGTAAAATGGCTGCTTTTATTATTAAAAATCAAATTGATCAAGCTGAAGCACTCAAAGATTTCAATGATGAAGGCTACATCTTCAATCAAAACTTATCTAAAGGCAATGAATGGGTTTTCACAAGAGAGGAATAATACTCCTCTCTCCCATTTTTTAAAAATTACAACTATGAAAGTCTTCATTACAATATTTTTTATCTTATCCACTCCGCTACTTTCATTTGCTCAATCTGAATACAAGCTTATTCTTTTAAAAGATAAAACATCGTCAAACTATTCAATTGATACCCCCTCAGAGTACCTCTCTGAGAAATCTATCCAAAGACGGAAAAAACAGAATATTCCAATTAACGAAACAGACCTCCCTGTATCCAATTATTATGTAGAAGAAATTAAAGAAACTGGAGTTGAAATTGATTACACAAGTAAATGGCTTAATGCTGTTTTAGTTAAGGGGAATGATGAACAAATAGAATTGATTAGGAATCTAGACTTTGTTGGGAACATAGCTTCTCTTACTTCAAAAGCAAATGATTATTTTCAGAGCCCAAATGAACTAGAATTTAATGGTAGCAACTCGGTTACTACAACTGAATTGCAAAATAAACTATTAGGGATACCTCAGATGCATCAAGATGGATTCAAAGGTGAAGGAATTAACATTGCTGTTTTTGATGCAGGTTTTATACACCGAGATTGGAATTCTTATTTCGGGCACATTAATATTAATGATGAATATAATTTCGTAGGTAAGAATACAGACATTAATCTATATCATCATCATGGATATTCAGTATTATCTACGATTGCATCTTATAATAAAAATGAAATGATAGGTACGGCATACAATGCTAACTTCTCTCTTTATATCACCGAAGATGTTTCTAACGAAACTCGGCTAGAGGAGCTTTACTGGTTGTTTGCGGCAGAAAGAGCTGATAGTGCAGGGGTTGACATCATAAACTCATCTTTAGGGTATTTTACTTTTGATAATTCATCTGAAGATTATTTTCAAGACGAATTAAATGGTAAGACCTCATGGATAAGTTTAGCTGCAAATTTTGCATCAACAAAAGGTATGCTTGTAGTTACTAGTGCAGGAAATGAAGGCAATAAAAATTGGGAGAAAATTATATTCCCTGCCGATTCCCCATTTGTACTTAGCGTAGGTGCTATAAAAAGCGATATGGATTTAGCTGCATTCAGCTCCATTGGCCCAACCGCAGACAACAGAATAAAACCTGATGTAGTCGCATTAGGACAATTAGCTACTGTCCTGAGTAGCTCATCTAACCCCGTTCTTTCAAATGGGACCAGCTATTCTGCTCCTCAAATTGCTGGACTTGCTGCCGGACTATGGCAAAGACAACCAGAGTTAACAAACTTGGAGTTAATTGAATTGATTAAAAGCTTAGGTAATAATAAGCACACCCCAAACAATAGCTACGGGTGGGGTCTACCCACCTATGATTCATTGATCACTTCGATAGAGTCTCCTTTAAAAAACATTAATGTTTACCCAACTCTTGTTGAGGGCAAACAAATAAGTATCCATAATATCCCACAAAATGTAAATGATCTAACTTGTAACATTTACAATATTGAAGGTAAAAATATAGGAATACACCATTTTAAAAGCCCTAATGAAATAGTAACGGTTAACATTCCCAATAAACGCCAAGTCTATTTTTTGCAAATTATTGCGGGCAATGCACAAAAAACCATACGTATCTTTAAGAAATAGTCACAACCTTAAATATTTGCTGATTTCTTAGTAAGAATCTAAGTCCACAAATAGCAAAACAAACTAATTATATAGAATATGCCATAGATTCTCAGCCATTCTATTATCTTTGAGCTTTCAAATCACGAATCATAATATAATGAGCGTAGCAAAAAAAGGTGACAAAGTAAAAGTACATTACGTAGGTACTTTCGACGACGGAGTAAAATTTGATTCATCTGTTGATAGAGGAGAGCCAATCGAATTCGAAGTTGGCGCTGGTCAAATGATCAAAGGTTTTGACGTTGCTGTTGAGGGAATGGAGTTGAACGAAAAGAAAAATGTTCACATCCCTTGCGAAGAAGCTTACGGACCTGCTTCAGAAGAGAACGTGGTTAAATTCCCTATTTCTCAAATTCCAGAAGGAATGAATCCTAAAGTAGGTGATCAGCTACAGCTCTCTGATCCAGAAGGTAGACCAATCCCTGTTGTTGTAAAAGAAATCAACGCTGAGGAAATCATCTTGGATGCAAACCATCCAATGGCTGGTAAAGACCTTAACTTTGAAATTGAATTAGTAGAAATCGTTGGATAATTACTTAAAAGTTCATTTCGTAAAATCCTTCTCAACATCATTTGGGAAGGATTTTTTTTATCAAAAAGCCTAACCAGTTCAACTGATTAGGCAAACACACACTTACAAATACATACAGCTAGTTTTATATCTTAACTTGAAGCTGTAAAATAAACATTCCTTTATGATCATCAATTGTCAAAGACTCACTATTATAAATTGGCCTTGTAGAATACTGTCCTGTTACTTTTAGGTTGTTTCCATGAATCAAATAGTGCATACCTAAATCACCCTGCCATGAAGCTTCATTCAAACCTTCTAAATCTTTATAAGTAGCAGCAGCAAATGGCATCAGTTTTTTATTAGTATTTGGAATCACATATCCAGCATTCAAATAAAATACATTACCTGTACCAAAAGTATACTGTTGAATTCCTCCCCCTTGAGCCGGAACCACATCACTATTTGGATCATTTGCAGCAAAACCTCCCATTACAGTTGTTTTCCACAAATAATTATCTCCATAGTCATAATGATAAAAAGCAGAATAAACTGTCAAGGCACTTTCATGTGGTAAAGGAGTCTCAAACAAAACATCTGCAGCTACAGCAGATTGACTATGAAAACTCACATCATTTGGAGATTCTTCAGAAACAATTGCAGAAGCATCATTTACGTACTGAAAACCCGCTCCAAGATTAAGAATCAGACCTTTGTTGCCAAAATAACTCATCGCTTTATATGGAGTAGTTGCTACCTTTTCATTGTAGAAAAAGTTATAAGAAACATATCCTTTATATGAGAAATTATTGTGATATGTATTTTGAGCTACACCGTAATTCTCAGGATTAGATTCAACCAATTCTAATAATTCATCTTTTGTATATATTTTAGAAGAACCACTTTCTAAGAATGGCTGATTAACTGCAAACTGATACTCTAAACGACCTGCTTTACCTTGCCAAAATACACCAACTTGACGAACAACCTGATCACCTACATTTACATTTGGAAAATTAAATCCAGGATTATCTAATGTCATAATAGAGGCATAACTCACATTTGATAGCCTTGAAAGACCATTCCACATATGAAGCCCTGCTCCTATATACATATCTTTAGCTATCTTATATTTCCCCCAAAGTGAGTGAAAATGCATCCCCTTTCCATTCGTTCCGTAAGTAGGATAACTAGTATTACCAAATTGAGTGTAGAAAATAAGTTTATTGTCAAAGTTTGCCATCATTGAAGCACGCAATCTCCGCATCTCAAAATCACTGTAATGATCGATTGCTTCCCCTGTATTTTTATCAATTGTCCCAGGATTCATTTCCATAGACCTAAACCAAAAGTTCATTCCCATACCAAATGAAAGATAAGAAGAACCTGAGTCATTTAATTTCAGTTTCAAACCTTTACCTAAAACGGCTAACGGATCTTTATTCTCCTCTTTTTTCTCCCCAATCTCTTGTCCATATGTAGTTACATATAATGTAATTAAGACTACACTGAATAACCATTTTAACTTTTTCAAAATATCTCTTGTTTGTTGCTGTGTATCTCCTAACTAAAGGATAATTATTAGACACAAATTTCATCCTTTAAGGATTTTTAAGAAGTGAGAACAATCACCTATTCATGGTAATCTTTTATTCATGAATAAATACAAGTAAAAAACACACTGACTATAAGTACATTAAGCACAAAAAACTACCCTTCATTTAAAAAAGAAAGGCTACAATATATAATAAGTAAAAGTTTTACGTTTTTCTATAGTAAAATGCCAACATCTAAACTACTTCACATAATGCACTTCAAAAATCTTTCATTAGATAATAGAGCTGAATTAATATTCACTTATGGTACATATCTTGGTTATCAGTTAGAATACAACATGTTAAAAGAATTATTTTACTACAAAGACCTTTATGTAGAAATGATTTATGAAATGGGAACAGATTTTATTTTAGACATCAGAACGATTGAATTTAATCAGATTGATGAAGATTATCACTTTAGTCAAAGATTCGCTCTTTAAAAAATAATAATCTACATTCTTTCATACACGGTTCAATAACTACTTATACACTTCATAAATTATTTATATTATCATAAAATTGACTCGTATAAAGTAACATTTGCATAAAACGGATAGCATTGCATGGATTTTCAGACATTAGAAGAAGATTTCTTACAGAGATATTAAATTGATAATACTAGATCTCTCGAAATCATTCTTTTACTATCAACCCAAAAGCCATGTCTGTTCTAATGAATACGATGAGCAAAATCCGGAAGGAGACCCAAAGTCAACGAATAAACATTGAAAATCATTCGTATTGGAGTCAAATAAGAATGCAAATACTTGACAGATCAGCCTACAACGAACTCATCTTAAAAAACTACTCTTTCTACCGGATCATTGAAAAAGAGCTAAAAGATAAACTTGATAAAGAACAAAGCCCTCTCATCTTTAAAAACAGAAAACTCCGGTCAACTATTTTAGAAGATGATATCATTCAAATTGGCCTCGAAAATATTGCTGAAAGTATTATCCTACCAGGAAAAGTAGAAATTCATAATTTCTACGAGGCACTAGGCGTACTTTATTCAATAGAAGATATATCCCTTCTCAATATCATGTTCAAAAAAGATCTTGATTTGAATAAAAGCATTAGCCAGCAGAAATTAAATTTCTTTGATAACCTCAATCACAATGTTTCTCAAAATTGGACTACTGTCACACAATTAATTGAAGAATATTGCGATTCATATGAAAAAACAAAGCAACTCATCGAAAAATCTAATGATACATTTAGATTCTACAATAAGTTGCTCAATACGGATTTATTCTTACAAGAAGCGTTCTAATTATTTACCACCTTTCTATCATCATCTGACAAGCCAATGTAAAAGCTCCACCTGAAATCCAAAGATTCCAATCTCGCTGTCTAGCTCTGAGAAACTCAACTACAAATGTTGACACCAATAATAGAACAAGAACAATAGCGATTTGCCCCAATTCCAAACCAATATTAAATGACAATAAAGGCAATACAATTTCAGCTTCTTTCCCTAAAAGGCTACTTAAATAGTTAGAAAAACCTAATCCATGAATCAAACCAAAAAGTAAAGCTGAGGTGTATCTCAATATATCTTTATTAGCAGTCTTTGAATTTCTATTTTCATATATTCTATTCTTAGAATTCTTATTATAGAAAATATTAGAAAAAGCAGTAAGTGCTATTGTCAATGGAATTAAAAATTCAATTAGACTTGCATTCACATCTACTACATCCAATACTGCCAACACTAAAGTAATACTATGCCCTAGAGTAAATGCTGTTACCAACCAAAGTACTTTCTTCCAATCCACAAGACTATAGATAGCACCCAAAGTCACAATAAATAATATATGATCATAACCATTCGGGTCAGTGATATGCTCTAAACCTAACTTTAAATAAATACTTATCTCCTCCATGTTCTGTGTGTTATTTTAGTTGCAATCAAAAATAAGAAAATTTATAGGAAATCATTAGATTCAAAGGGATTTCCACAATGTTATATCACAATAATTTCATACCTTATCCGTACTTACAATCAAAGATCAACATTATCATGTGTGGTAGATATAGCTTAATTACAGATGAAAAAAGTCTTTTAAAACAATTCAGATTAAAAGACTCAACCAAACCTATAATTCCAAGATTTAACGCTGCACCAGGTCAACTACTCCCAGTTGTCACAAATTTAAACAAAGAAAAAATACAACATTTTCATTGGGGATTTATTAGTAAATTCAACAGCACCCTAAAACCAATAAATGCACGTACTGAATCGATTAGAGAGACTAAAATGTTTCGGAATGCATTCAACACTCAAGCTTGTATTGTTTTTGCTGATGGTTATTATGAATGGGAGAAAAATGCAAAACAGAAAATACCATATAGGATTCAATTAGAAAGTAAAAAAGTGTTTGCTATGGCTGGAATTTGGAGCACGATTAACACTTCAAATACGATAATTGAGTCTTTTTCCATCCTTACAAAACCCGCTTCAGAAAGCATAAATAAAATTCATGATAGAATGCCCGTTATCCTTAATGATCAAAATATTGACTTATGGTTAGACAATAATCTCAGTACCAATCAACGTTACGACCTAATCACAAACCCTAACATTCTAGATTTGAGTTTTTATACCGTAAATCCTAAAATTGGTAATGTTCGTAATGATTCAAAAACGGTGATTGAACCTTACAAATACTACAAACAAAAAAGTTTATTTTTATAAAAAATGCAACCAAAATATTATATCTCCGTAGCTAAAGAAGAAAGCTACAATAACTTAGCTTCGCACAGTTTAAACAAATATTTACGTTCGTTCCTTTTCATATTACAATATTTTATTCTATAATCGCACATATATTAAACTTATATCCCTAAGACATCATAGAATATATGGGAATCTGAGTTTTAAATCATCACATAATAGTATACATCTACACACATTAGAATAATCATCTGTTCAATAAAGAAGCCGAAGACTTATGTTCAGTGAAACGACCAAGGATAAGCGTTCTTCAGCTACATTTATTTCAGCTTTGAGGACATATCCCCTAGCAATAAAGTGGCTATTCGCTGATGGTAAAAAATATTTATTTCATTTTGGAGTAATTGCTCTATTAGTTATCCTTCTTTTAGGATTCTTTGCTAGTCAGACAAGTTATTGGACTTCTCAGTGGCTAAGCACATTTTTCTCTGAAAGCTATGGAGGTGAATACGGCCAATATTACACCATCCTTACTGGAATACTTATTTTCATTCCACTTATATGGATAAGTACCTACTTGTATAAAACACTTTATCTGTTATTTGCAGGATCGTACATCAATCTATTTGGAGAACATATTTACTCTGATTTGTTGAAAAAACCAGCTGCTAAAATTTCTTTTGGATCTGCTCTAAGAAGTTTTTGGATAATTTCAATTCCGATTATATTTATTGAAGTTATCATTACTACATTACTAGGAGGAATTAGCCTTATTCCTGTGATTGGAATTCCAGCAGCTATACTAGGTATGATTATGAGTAGCTATTTTTGGGGTGCTAGTATGTTTGACTTATACCGAGAAACATCAGGAGTAGACATACCTACTCGAAAGAGAGATTTAAAATCTAATAAGATGTTTTCAATAGGAAATGGCATTGGCTTTTTTCTATTATTACTTATACCGATTGCAGGACTCTTTATTGCTCCAGCCGCTTCATTTGTTGCAGCTTTTATGGCTGCTGATAAAGCTGAGATTTCAAGGTAATTAAAGTCATTTATTGAATGTTCGATCAACAATTTCACTAAATAATTAGATAACTTAAGAAACAATCCATTGTTATGAAACCAAACGATCATGACAAACAGTCAACAATAGAAGAAATCGTGGAGGAGTGGAAACAACTAGACTTCACAGACCACAAATATGAGATTTCCAATTATGGAAAAGTAAAATCATTCGCCAGAAATAGTAAAGGTGAGCTTATAAAAGGGCGTGATTCTACAGGATATTTACAATTAGACTTACGAGTTAAAGGGAAAAGAAAATCGTTCTTTATCCATAGGCTTGTAGCTGAATATTTCTGCCGTAAATCATATGCAAATTCTACTATCGTTATCCACAAAGATGGCGATAAGAAAAATAATCATTTCTCAAATCTTGAATGGTGTCTACCTGAAGAACAGATCAAGGTTAAAAGAAAATATTTACCTAAGCATCTACATAGTAAGTTAGGAGGTAGTGTCAGTAAAAAATCTGATAAAAAACCAGAAGATGGAAAAGACTACTTCATGTTTGGGGATAAATACCATAGAATTTCAGACAATGGTAGCTGTTTATTTATTCGTGTAAAATTCGGAGATAAGTGGAAAAGCTTAGCCCTTGCCGAAATTATCATGGAACGAGACGACAGACCAAAACCTTCAAATAAACACAAACTAGGATATATAGATTGGGATTATAAAAACTTAGATCCTAATAACCTTATTTGGGAAACTCAAGCCGATAAAACTGAACGTTTATATGACGTCCGTCCTCTTCAAAAGGAACGAGTAAGACAAATGGGGTTATCGCACACTAAAGATATTCACCCAAAAAAGAAACAGAAAATAGATGAGTATTTGAGTAAAGGAAAGACAGTTAGTTTTATTTCTAGAGTCTTAAATATGCCTTACTCAAGAGTTAGAAAATACGTTTTAGCTCAAAAAGAAACTGAGCAAAGTTAATTAGATGAAGACTACCCACTGTGGTAGTCTTTTTTTTAACCTTTTCCTTAATATGATTTCTTTGTAGAAATCGTATATTTACCTATAACACTATATTAAATACTATTTCTCAATATGTGTTTATATTTTCATTCAGACTAAGCATCATTCAAACTATTGTATTATCCATAATGTCTAAGGACTTCTTTCATAAATTTTTTCTGTTTTTTTTAACTTTCACCTTTCTATTCTTTGGGCACATCAAGAAATCCATTGCTCAAAGCGAAAAACTATATACACTTACTATTTCAGATCTATCTTATGAAGAAGCAATAGAAAGTATTAGTAAAACGACCGACTTAAATTTCATTTATAGTTCTGATCAAATTCCTCAAATCAAAAGGGTAAACATACAGCTAAAAAAAGAACCGATATCAAAAGCTCTAAACCTTCTATTCGATGGAAAAAAATTATCTTATAGATTAAATGGAAATGATGTCATCATCAAAACAATCACAAAAGCTGAAAGAGAGAAATTAAAATCCGTATTAAGTGGTGTAATAAAATCTGCTGACCAAAAAGACCGTTTGATCGGTGTCTCTATTTATATAAATGAATTAAAATCAGGAACTATCTCCAATGAAGATGGTAAGTTTTCACTAGCTATACCCAAAGGAAAATACACATTCCGTTTTAGTTATCTAGGATATAAACCCATCCAAAAAATTATTGAACTAGATGGAAATAAAGAGCTTGAAGTCTTGATGGAAAGTAAAGACGAAGAGCTTGAAGAAATTTGGGTCTATGGTAAAGAAGAAGAATGGCACATCCGAAAAATGGAAAGTAGCAACGGTATAAAAGGCTACTTTGTAAAAGAAGCTCCTGCCATGCTTGGAGAAGCTGATGTAGTAAAATCACTACAACTGCTTCCCGGAATTACCGGAATAGAAGGACACCCAGGTTTTTATGTAAGAGGTGGAAATAACGGACATAATCTTATGCTTCTCGATGATATCCCAATCTATGGGAGTTCTCATATGCTAGGCTTCTTTTCTATTTTCAATCCTTACATTGTAAATGAAGTAGAACTATATAAAGCAGGATTACCAGCTAGATACGGAGGACGATTATCCTCAGTGACCAATGTGAGTTTAAAGGAAGGTAACAATGAAAGACTTGCAGTTTCTGGTGGCTTAGGTTCTTTAGCAAGTAATCTTATGCTTGATGGACCACTCTTTAATAAAAAAGCTAATTTCGTTTTTGCAGTAAGAAGAAGTTATATTGACTTATTATTCAGAGATATTTCAAATACATCCTCAGCTACCAATGACCTTTCATTCTTTGACTCAAACTTTAAATTCAGTTATGATTTCGATAAATCTAATTCATTTGATGTCGAATCTTACTTAGGCTCTGATCATACTGGAGTCAAAAATATATTATCTAATGATTGGTCTAGTTACTTTATTTCTGGAAAATGGACACATACATTTTCCCCTCAACTTTACGCAAAACTTTCGGGTTGGCATTCAAAATACAATGCAGAATACAGTGTAAACTTCATTCAGCTTTTAGGTTATAAATCTGGCTACTCAATTAAAGATAATGGGCAAAAGTCCGAACTGCTTTATTATCCCAGCCCAGAAACAAGCATTGTTCTTGGCAATGAACTCATCTCTCATACATTTGACTATGGAGATATTCAACCTATATCTGATGTTACAGTTGTAGATGGAAAACCAGCAACACCACAAAATAATCTTGAAACCAACTTCTATGGAAGTATCGAACAGCAATTAGGAACCAGATTCTTTTTGCGAGCAGGATTGAGATACTCTAGATTTACGAGTATTGGAGAGGCTAGAGAATACGTATACGATTATCACGAACAAGACATCAATGGAAATTTCTACACAATAACTGACACTCTTTTCCATGGCAAGGGAGAAAGATACCATTATTATGATAATTGGGAACCCCGAATTTCCCTCAATTACATTGTTAACAACCAAAGTTCAATCAAACTTTCCTACGACAAGACTGTTCAATACCTTCACCAGTTAACCCAAACTAACACACCATCAGATGCACAAACTTGGGTACCATCAAATAGATATTTGAAACCTGAGATCAATCATCAATTGTCTTTTGGTTTCTATCATTCACTACCTAAACTAAAGTTAGAGTTCTCTTTAGAAGGCTATCATAAGCAGATGTACAATATTCTTGACTACAGACCTAACGCTGATCGTCAACTTAATGATAACTTTGAAACTCAATTATTATCTGGAGAAGCTTCAGCAAAAGGATTAGAATTTCTTGTAAGAAGGAACAAAGGTAGACTTACAGGCTGGGTGGGCTACAACTTAGCTTTTGTAGACCAACAAATAGATGGGATAAATGATAACAATCTTTATCCTGCAAATAATGACAGTAGACATCAAGTCAATATTGTAGGTAACTACAAATTCAATGATCAGATAAATGTTTCAATGAATTGGAACTACGCATCAGGCCTTCCATCTACTTTTCCAGTAGGAAAATACGAACAAGATGGTTTCATCATTCCATACTATTCTGAAAGAAATGGCTTCAGACTACCACCAACCCATCATTTGGATGTTGCCGTGACAGTATACAGAAGGATGAATCCATACAAGAAAAATGAAAGTAGTTTTCAATTTTCAATTTATAACCTATACGCAAATAAGAATACTTATGCCTATATATTTAGGCAAAGTGAAACAGACCGAACACAGATAGAGGCGGTAAAAATCTATTTATTTACCATTTTACCTTCATTTTCATATCACTTTAAATTTTAGACATGAAACACCCATACCTTATATTATCAATCTTTATCATCACTTTTTTCAATTCTTGTGAACAACTAATAGACTTAAAATTAACCTCTATACCACCAATACCTGTAGTTGATGCTTGGATTTATAGTGATTCTGTTTTTGCTTATATCTCTGAAACTACTCCTTATGATAATAATAACAACACTCCTTTATTAGATGTAGACTATATCAAATTAGAAGTAGGTAATAATTCTATTTATTTGAATAAAATAGAAACTGGAAAATATGGTGTTAAGCTCTCTGAAACACCACCTTCATTTACCCCAATTAACTTAGAAATTAAAGTAAAAGACAACACATTTATATCTGCAAGTAACTCTTTACCTTCAAAAGTAGCTATAGACTCAACTTACACTGTTTACAAACCACAAGGAGGTATTTGGGGATCTGGGTATTATATCACGATTCTTTTTGAGGATATTTTTGAAGAAGAAAACTTCTATAGAATCAAAATCTTTAACAATGGTATAGAACTAACCGCAAACAATATTTTATTGGAGTCAGATATCAATAAAAATGGCGTTCAAATTCCATACGAGTTACCTTATGCTTTTTCATTAAATGATTCAGTAGAGGTTGAATTATTAAGTCTATCAAAGTCTAGCTATCAATATTTAGTAAGTCTTGATCAATTAAGTGCAATCGGAAGCCCTTCTCAAAGTACCCCTGAAAATCCTCCTTTCAATGTAAAAGGTGATGCTATTGGTTTTTTTGGTGCTGCCACAAAAGATCAAAACAAATTACGTATTCACGTAGAAAATGATTCTTCAGTATTCTCCAATTAATACACCAAACTTACTTAATCTCTTAACGAACACAGCTTCAGCTTAAAAACTCTTAGTAAAGAATGAAATTCGCATTATAAATAACACTATAACAACTTCAAATTGAATCTTTACAAGTATTTTTAACACTTGTTAAATTTAAATATATTTATTTTAAAACCCCTTCATTTACAATATTCACATTAATCAGTGTGTTATTTTTTAATTTACGTAATTATGTAAATATTTTTCACAATTCTTTTCATTTACTAAGTATTTACTTAATTTTACATTAAAGAAATAGGAAATATTATTAATTAATTTCGTTTCTAATCAATCCCTCAAAATAATATTCCTTTTCCTGACAACTAACATCATTTAATTACTCTAAACCATACTGCACATGAATTCTACTAAAACAACAAATTTAAGTATATACACTTAACACAATTACTCTTTAGTTAAGAACATTTCTTCGTGAGCTTTGCTCACACTTAAAAAATCATCGCTGCCATTTTTTCCCTTTTGTCACAAAAGGGGTTGGCTAAATACATTCTAAAGTTTTCTAAAAACTATAATTATGCTTATTACTCAAAACTTGATGCATGTAGCCTCAACATTTGCGGCTGAAGCTACTGCTGGAACTGCTGCGACAGCTGAATCTGCTGCAACTCTTGCGTCTCAAATTTCTGCAAATGCACTAACTACCAACAATGTATGGATGATGCTTGCTACAGCATTGGTATTCATCATGCACCTTGGTTTCGCTGGTGTAGAAGCTGGTTTTACGCAAGCTAAAAACACTGTAAATATTCTATTCAAAAACACACTTACTCCTGCTATAGGTCTCCTATCTTATGCGGTTGTAGGTTTCGTTATGATGTATCCATCTGAATGGATTGTTGATGGTGTATTTGGTATTGGTTTCGGACTTTCTGCTCCTACTGGTGCTGATGGATCTTTAGACCTTACTTACAATGCTGGTTATACGTATTGGACTGACTTCCTTTTCCAAGGTATGTTTGCTGCTACTACAGCTACTATTGTATCTGGTGCTGTTGCTGAAAGAATCAAAATCAGCTCTTACTTGATTTTCACTGCTATCTACGTAAGCTTTGTATATCCTTTAGTAGGATCATGGCACTGGGGTGGTGGATTCCTTGCTGAACTAGGTTTCCATGACTTTGCTGGTTCAACTATTGTACACTCTGTAGGTGGATGGGCTGCTCTTGCTGGTATCATCGTTTTAGGTCCTCGTTTAGGAAAATATACAAAAGATGGTAAAGCAAATGACCTTCCTGGTTCTTCAGTGCCTTTGGCTGTAATTGGTGTATTCTTATTATGGTTAGGATGGTTCGGATTTAATGGTGGTTCTGTATTGAGCGCTGACCCTGCATCAACTTCTCTTGTATTGGTAACTACGTCTCTTTCTGCTTGTGCTGGTGCTGTAAGTAGTATCATCGCTGCAAAATTATTATTGAAAAGACTTGATCTTGGAATGGGACTTAACGGTATCCTTGCAGGTCTTGTAGGTATTACTGCTGGTGCAGATTTGATGAGCCCAATGGAAGCAATCATCATCGGTTTGATCTCAGGTGTTATCGTAGTTGTTGCTGCAATTTCTCTTGATAAATTGAAACTTGATGACTGTGTAGGTGCGATTCCTGTACACTTAGCAACTGGAGTATTCGGTACTTTAGCTGTAGGTATTTTCGGTTCTAAAGCTGGTATGGATCAAGTGATTAACCAATTGATCGGAATTGGAGCAATCGGAGCTACATCATTTGTATGTTCATTCATCATCTTCAAAGGACTTGATATGATCAGAGGTATCAGAGTTTCTGAAGAGCATGAGAAAACTGGTCTTGATAGCC
The DNA here is from genome assembly GCF_003149185.1 of Sediminitomix flava. Lineage (NCBI taxonomy): Bacteria > Pseudomonadati > Bacteroidota > Cytophagia > Cytophagales > Flammeovirgaceae > Sediminitomix > Sediminitomix flava. Next base: position 15,536 of record NZ_QGDO01000001.1, read on the forward strand.
ACGAACATGGCATGAGAGGCTACACTATCGTCTTCGACGAATAGAATTGACGCTACATTACTATTATATACTTACTTTTCTTAAGCATGGAGCTTAATCCCCTCCATGCTTTCCCCCCTACTGCATATAGAACTCTACTATATATATAAACCAAACACTCTACTATTATGAAAATTCTTAATCTAGTAGTCACAGGACTATTACTGATCTCGTACACCCAATTGTTTGCTACAGACAAAGACAAGGACAAAGAGAAATCTAATGAAGTAACAGAAGAAACTAAAGTTGATGCGCCTGTTTTTGGAGGTCTTCAAATTTCAGGTTTCGTTGATACTTACTACAAGATGAACTTTGGCGAATCTGGCGTACCTACTTCGTTTATGGAAGAAAGTAATTCGTTTGCTCTAGGTATGGCTAATATTGTTTTATCAAAACAAACAGGCAAGGTAGGATTTGTTGCTGATCTAGCATTTGGTCCAAGAGCTGAAGTTGCTAATGGTTACACAGGTATCTACACTGATTTATCAACTGGTGAAGGAGTTTCATCTCCTACATTATCGATAATTAAGCAATTGTATGTTACTTATTCTCCAACGGAGAAATTAACTTTTACAATGGGTAATTTCTCTACGTTTGTAGGTTACGAATTGATTGATTCTCCAGGTAACTTCAACTACTCTACTTCTTACATGTTCTCAAATGGTCCTTTCTACCACACAGGGGTAAAAGCTGACTATGCCATTTCAGATAAAGTTGGCGTTATGGTTGGTGTATTCAATGAGACTGACTCAAAAATGTCTTTCCAAGATCCTAAGTTATATGGTGCTCAACTTTCATTTGCACCAAATGAAAAGACGGCAATCTACTTAAACTACTTAGGAGGTAACTATGAATACAGTGATATCGATAAAGATGCTTTTGCTCAGATCGACCTTACTGCTACATTCCAAGCGAATGATCAATTATTGATTGGTGTAAATGCTACAAACCAGTCATGGAATTACCAAATGGAGGGACAAGACGATATTAAAACTTCATGGTTTGGAGGAGCTCTTTATTTGAATTATATGCTTACTGAAACAGCTGGAATCGGTTTCAGAGGTGAATATATTGGCGATGATGACGCACTAATTCTAGGAGGTTATGATACAGGTGATGTAGAAGATATGGGCGGAAGTATCACTTCATTCACTCTATCAGGAAACATCAACATAGGAGACCTTAAACTTATACCAGAAGTTCGTTATGATATGGCTTCAGACAATGTTTCTGAATTCCTTGACGGCGATGGTATGGCGACTAACTCAACAGGCTTCCTAGGTTTAGCGGCTGTTTACAGCTTCTAACATCGCAGTATGATAAATCTGTTCCTAGTGGAAACACAAGAAAGAGAACAGTAAATTACAACACCTTACAGACAGATGTTTGTAGGGTGTTTCTTTTTAAAAGAAAAAAGACAACGAATATATCGCTGTCTTTCATCTTAACTACACCCTTTGAGATTATTAATAATAATCTTCGTGAGGTAAAATAGGATTGAATTCTTCTTTCCAAGGTAAACCTTGTACATTCAATTGGTGCATAAATGGATCAGGGTTGAACTCTTCTACATTATAAACACCGGCTCCAGACCACTCTCCTTTCAATACCATCATGGCACCGATCATAGCAGGCACGCCTGTAGTATAAGCAACTGCTTGCCCTCCGACTTCCTTGTATACTTCTGCGTGGTCACAGTTGTTATAAACATAATATGTTTTTTCCTTACCATCCTTTAGGCCTTTCAATTGACAACCAATAGATGTTTGCCCTTCGTAATTCTCTCCTAGTTCAGATGGCTCAGGAAGAACAGCTTTAAGGAACTGAAGAGGAACAATTTCTTTTCCTTCATAAATAATTGGATCAATACGAGTCATTCCAACATTTTGAAGCACTTCTAAATGCTTGATATACTCTTGTCCGAAAGTCATCCAGAAACGAGCACGTTTCATATGAGGAATATTTTTCACAAGAGATTCCAATTCTTCATGATAAAGCAAATAAGATTCTCTAGGACCAATATTAGGATACTCAATTGGTTTATGAATCTCTAGAGGCTTTGTTTCTACCCAAGCTCCTTTTTCCCAAAATTTACCATTCTGCGTAATCTCGCGAATATTAATCTCGGGGTTAAAGTTTGTAGCAAATGCTTTCCCGTGATCTCCAGCATTACAATCTACAATATCCAAGAAATGTATTTCGTCAAATTGGTGCTTTTGGGCAAATGCTGTAAACACACCAGTAACTCCAGGGTCAAAACCACACCCTAGCACTGCAGTAATTCCAGCTTCTTTAAATCTTTCTTGATAAGCCCATTGCCAACTATACTCAAACTTAGCCTCATCAATCGGTTCATAGTTAGCGGTATCCAGGTAATGAACCTTTGTTTCCAAACATGCATCCATAATCGTTAAATCTTGATATGGAAGTGCCACATTGATCACAATAGCAGGTTTTACCTTATTGATTAGTTCCACTAATTCTGGAACATTATCAGCATCAACTTGAGCTGTGGAAATTTCCACGCCTGTACGTTGCTTTACTTCAGCTGCAATCTCATCACATTTGATTTTACGGCGACTAGCCAAAGTAATTTCAGAAAAAACTTCTGAATTCATCGCACATTTATGAGCTACGACGTTACCTACGCCACCAGCTCCAATTATCAATACTTTACTCATTTTCTATGAATAGAATTTAACCTATCCTTTCAACACATACACGATTGAAATAATTTTATTATTAGCTTAAAACCATGTTTGTATTTAGGCTAATAGCTAACTTTTCCGCAAAAATAGAAGGTCAAACCAAAACTGCAAAAGAGTTGTCAGATTTGATTGACAATTGTCAAGTATTCATTTAAAAAGGCGTGATTTTAACACCTTATTGGCTTAATTATGAAAATTTCTCTCCATTAAATCATATCATATGTGAAAAAAAACATATTTTTGACCTGTATTAGTGTTTATGCTCTGTGTAGTAACATTGAGTGTTTATTATTTTTCACTCGATAATGTAAAACAACATTTTATTACCTAAAATTTATGGCTAAAAGAAAGAATTACTTGTCGCTTATTGTTTTATCATTACTAATGATTTTTGGTCTTGTTTCATGTAAGATTCACGAACCAGAATTTAAGAGCATAGATAACCTGAGTGTTAAACGTATAAGTAGCGGAGACATCCTACTTACTGCAGATGCTGAATTTTACAACCCGAATGGGATTAAAATGGCTCTAGACAGCGTAAGTATTGATGTAATCATTAACGATGAGATTGTAGGTTCAATCAATCAACCTTTGAAAACAACAATGCCATCAAAAGCTGATTTCACACTACCTTTGGAGGTTAGATTTCCTTCAAAGAAGTTATTCAGCAATGTATTAGATGGTCTTTTCAAGGTTCTATCGAATGAAAAATTTGAAGTGAAATATAATGGTTTTGTTCAGACCAAAGCAGTAGGTATTCCTGTAAAAGTACCTGTGAGAGCAAAATCGACCATTGAGATTTAGAAAATACACTGTCTGTATTTTTTAAGTATTATCAAAAAACATAACAAACAAATCAAAGTAGCAAAACATGAACGATTCAAAAAGAGTGCATCTCGTTGAGGCGATAAGGGCTAACGTTCAGAAGTATGGAGAGCGAGCTGCATTCAAATATCAATCTCCAGGATCAAATGAATGGGTTGCCACTTCTTGGAAATCCTTTGGTGAGAAAATAGATAAATTAGCAAAGTCTCTAATCAAACTTGGGGTTAAATCTCAAGAAACGATTGGTATCTTTTCTCAAAATATGCCACAATGGTCTATCACAGACCTTGGCGCACTTAGTGTAAAAGCCATCACAGTTCCTATTTACGCCACAAATACAGCCGAACAAGCTAGTTATATCTTAAAAGATGCTGCTGTCCGAGTATTGTTTGTTGGAGAGCAGGATCAACTTGATAAATCCCTAGAAATTCTTGATCAACACGAAGAACTACTGAAAATTGTAGCCTTTGAAAAAGACATTGATCTTAGAGGTTGTCAGAAAGCAATTCATTTTGATGATTTAATTGCTCAAGAATTCACTGCTGAAGAAGAAGCCGAATATCAAGAAAGATTAGCAAATGCAAAATTTGACGATCTTCTTACCCTAATCTATACTTCTGGTACTACAGGTACGCCTAAAGGGGTAATGCTAGACTACAGCAACTTTGCTAAAACTTTTGAGATTCATGATATCCGAGTTCCTGTAAATGAGTCCGACCATTCTTTATGTTTCCTTCCACTTAGCCACGTTTATGAGCGTACATGGAGTTTCTATGTATACTACAACGGAGCTACAAACTTCATTTTGAAGGATCCAAAGCAAATTGCACAAGCAATTCCTGAGGTTGCACCAACAGCCATGTGTTCTGTTCCTCGTCTTTATGAAAAAATCCATACAGGAATTCTTCAAAAAGCTGGACAAGCAACTGGCGTTAAGAAAAAGCTATTTGATTGGGCTATTGCTACAGGATTAGAATTTGTTGAGCACAAAATTGAAGGAACTTCTCCTTCTATCATCTTAAAAGCTAAGAACTCAATTGCCGACAAACTTATTTTCTCAAAATTGAGAAATGCCATTTTTGGTGGTCAACCTCGTCTACTTCCTGTAGGTGGTTCTAAACTTTCTGATGAAATCACGAAGTTTATGCATGCCATCGGTCTTCCTATCAATTATGGGTATGGAATGACTGAGACTGTAGCTACCGTTTCATGTTTTGTAGAGAATGAGACACCTATCGGTTCAATCGGTACACCAATGCCAGATGTTCAAATTAAGATTGGTGATAACAATGAAATCTTAGTGAAAAGTGAAACAGTAATGAAAGGTTATTACAACCTTCCAGAAGCTACTGCTGAAGTTTTCACAGAAGATGGCTGGTTCAGAACTGGAGATGCTGGTTACATCGATTCTAAAGGTCATATGGTACTTACAGACCGTATCAAAGACTTGATGAAGACCTCTGGAGGTAAATATATTGCTCCTCAATTAATTGAAGCAAAAATCTCAAATGACCAGTTTGTAGAACAAATTGCAGTTATTGGAGATGAAAGAAAGTACGTTTCTGCTTTGATTGTCCCTGCCTTTGAAGCGTTGGAAGAATATGCTAAAAACATGGGTATCATGTTTAAGAACAGAAAAGAATTGATCGAAAATGTTCAGATCAAAGAAATGTTCGATCAGCGTATTGAAGAACTTCAAAAGAGCTTGGCTAAATTCGAGAAAATCAAGAAGTTCACTCTTTTACCAGCAGAGTTTACAATTGAAAAAGGTGAAATCACTCCTACACTTAAAGTTAAGCGTAAAGTAGTGATTGATAACTATAAGAAACTGATTGAGAAAATGTATAAACATTAATCTCAACTTTGTTTAAAAATAAAAGAGTCATTCCGATTTTAATCAGAATGACTCTTTTTGTTTATCTAAAAATTGACTTTTACCTTACTCACTTTCTTTCTCCATCAGAAAACGAATCATTTCAGTTGTATGATAAGTAGATTTTCCGATACTGCCTTTCCACTCTGTCCTCACAGGCTCATTATCTTTAGTGATAAAGAAATACTCTCCACCATATTTATGGTCTGGGAAATGACTGAAAAAGAAATTCTTTAGCAACTTTAACTCTTTTTCATATCGATCATCTTTCACTAAAGATAATGCTAAAATAGCTTCAGCATGTTGCCACCATGTTTTTCTTTCATCTAAGATTTCATTTGTGAATGGATTTACCTCGCTGTAAAAACCATTTTTAATTTTCCCTTCATGATAAATACTTCTCTTATTCAGCGTAGCTTCTAATATTTCAATTCCTCTTCTTTGATATTTCTCGATTTCTTTATCTGTAAAAAAAGTAAATCGATCAGTTCTTAGAAAAAGAGAGGCTAACTGAAAATTATGACCAGGGGTAACTGTAAAACATGGCTTATTTGGATCTTCAGAATTGCAAACTGACCAATCATCATTGAATTTGACATTCACCCAATTTGTGTCTTCATTCCATGCATTTTTATAAAGAAGTGCTATATTTTCTTGAATGAAAGGCTCATACTTCTTTCTATTCTCTTTGTCAGCAAGCCATAAATTGGCTGTATAAGCTGTTATCGGATACATCAGAGATTGTAAGGATTTACTGCCCGATTGTCCACCTTTCCCTATCTCATAGTTACTCCAAAAACCACCATTAGTTACATCATGGAATCGTGATACAAAACCATCGTGTAAAGCATGGATTTTTTCTAATAGCGCTTTATTAGGTTTTTGTCTGTAAAATTCACTCAAACCACACAAACCATAAGCTTGTTGCCAAATATCTAAAACTTGAGTTGAATCCTTTACCCCATTTTCAATTGAAGAAATAGAATAAAGCCCAATAGTGTCAGAAGCAATCAAAGATTCTAACTGGAACTTGATGAGTCGTTCAGCTTTATCTAAATTTTCTGGGTAAAATTCTGAGGTATATGACAAACCATAAATCAATCTACTCAGAGCAACTGTATATACTTTTTCAGACTGTAAATTCCCTTCATTATCAAGCTCGGAATAATACACACCCAAGGAATCATTCCAAGCATTTTTATCAAAAAAGCCAATTAAGTTTTCGATATTCTGCTTATAGACATCTGGTAACTTTGGTGTACTAACTTCTTTTTGGGGAGCACAAGAAAATACTGTCAGAAAGAAAACAGAAAGTAATGTTTGTCGAATCATAATTTAGTTTTGATCATTATTTAGACAAAACTACGCTTTCTATTCTTAAAAAAGAGGGGGATTTGTTTCAATTTGGAAACAAAAAAGGCAAGAAGTATATAACTCCTTGCCTTCATCTATTCTTAAAGAAGTGACAATTAGATCACTGCTTTTGAAATTGAGTCTAATGCATTGTTCAATGTAGCACTTGGTCTCATTGCTTTAGAAGCTAGCTCTTCGTTAGGGCTGTAGTAACCTTCAACGTTTACAGCATTTCCTTGAACAGCGATAAGCTCTTCTACAATCTTAGCTTCGTTGCTAGACAATTCAGTTGCCAAAGGAGCAAAAATTGCTTTCAACTCAGCATCTTTATCTTGAGCTGCTAATGCTTCAGCCCAATAAAGTGCAAGGTAGAAGTGGCTACCACGGTTATCAATCTGACCTAGCTTACGCGCAGGAGATTTATCTTCATCCAAGAATTTACCTGTAGCTTCATCCAAGGTATCTGCAAGAACTTGAGCTTTGTAGTTTCCAGTTTTTGCGCTTAGGTGCTCCAACGAAACTGCCAATGCCAAGAACTCTCCCAATGAATCCCATCTCAAGTAGTTTTCTTCCTCAAACTGTTGAACGTGCTTAGGAGCTGATCCACCTGCACCAGTTTCGAACAATCCACCACCGTTAATCAATGGAACAATTGAAAGCATTTTCGCACTTGTACCAAGTTCAAGAATTGGGAACAAGTCAGTCAAATAATCACGAAGTACATTACCTGTTACTGAAATTGTATCTTTTCCTTCTTTGATACGCTCTAGAGAGAATTGAGTAGCTTCTACTGGTGCTAAGATATGGATTTCCAATCCTTCAGTATCATACTCAGGAAGGTATTGCTCTACTTTCTTGATCAATTCAGCATCATGTGCTCTGTTCTTATCCAACCAGAATACTGCTGGAGTACCAGTTGCTCTCGCTCTGTTTACTGCCAATTTCACCCAGTCTTGAACAGGAATATCTTTCACTTGACACATTCTGAAGATATCACCTTCAGCTACTGATTGCTCGATCAAAACGTTTCCTTCTGCATCAATTACTTTTACAGTACCCTTACCTTCCAATTGGAACGTTTTGTCATGAGAACCATATTCTTCTGCTTTTTGAGCCATCAAACCAACGTTTGCAACTGAGCCCATTGTAGAAGGATCAAATGCACCATTCTTCTTACAGAAGTCGATTGTAGCTTGATAAACACCAGCATAAGAACGGTCTGGAATAACCGCTTTTGTATCTTGTTGATTACCTTCTTTGTTCCACATTTGACCAGATGTACGGATCATTGCAGGCATAGAAGCATCAATAATCACATCTGAAGGAACGTGAAGGTTTGTGATTCCTTTATCAGAATTCACCATTGCCAATGCTGGACGAGTAGCATAAACAGCATCGATTGCTGCTTTAACTTCGTCTTGTTGAGCTGCTGGTAACTTTCCGATTTTAGCATATACATCACCAATACCGTTGTTAGCATCAACACCCAATTCAGCAAATAGCTCTGCATATTTTTCGAAGACTTCTTTGTAATACACTTTCACTGCAGCACCAAAGATGATAGGATCAGAAACCTTCATCATTGTAGCTTTCATGTGAAGAGAGAAAAGAACTCCTTGTGCTTTTGCATCTTCGATCTCTTTTGCAATAAAGTCTTGAAGTGCACTCATGCTCATTACGGAAGCATCAATGATTTCACCCGCAAGAAGAGATACTTTTTCTTTTAAAGTCTTAGTTTGTCCGTTTTCAGCTACGAACTCAATACTTACGTCCGTATTTTTCTCAATTGTCACTGACTTTTCACTTCCGTAAAAGTCATTACCTGGCATACTTGCCACATGCGACTTTGAATCAGCAGACCAAGCGCCCATGCGATGTGGGTTTTTCTTGGCATAATTCTTAACTGCTTTCGGCGCACGTCTATCTGAATTTCCTTCTCTTAGTACTGGGTTTACAGCACTACCTTTAATCTTGTCATAACGAGCCTTAATATCTCTTTCAGTATCGTTTTGTGGCTCTTCTGGGTAATAAGGAAGATCGTAACCTTGTGCTTGTAATTCTTTAATTGCAGCTTGAAGCTGAGGGATAGAAGCACTAATATTTGGGAGTTTGATAATATTTGCATCAGGTGTCTTTGCCATTTCCCCCAATTCAGTTAAAGCATCTCCAATTTTCTGAGCCTCTGTCAATCGCTCAGGAAAATTAGCGATGATACGTCCAGCCAGTGAAATATCACGAGTTTCTACCTCAATGTTTGCTGTGGAAGTATAAGCTTTAATGATAGGAAACAAAGAATAGGTAGCTAATGCAGGTGCTTCGTCTGTTTTCGTGTAAATAATCTTTGGCTTCTTTTCAGTCATTTGTTTCAAGTCGTTTAGAGGTTATGTACCAAGGTAAAAGTCTTAATAAAAAATCTTTACCTAACCAATTAATCGCCATTTGGTAGGAATGGTCTAACAAATAGTAATTGCGCAAATATATAAATTGATATTGCTACTTTATAATTGTTACTCAAAATACTTCAACAAGTTAAAACAAGATTTATAGTGGTTTGTTCCTAAATTTTAAAAAAATCAGTCAATTTCTTCCAACTTCTTAAATATTACAGTATTTGATTCTATTCACTTCTACAGAAGAAATTGTAGATTTTATAGCACCGTAAATTATGTAAGCACTTAAACTAAAAAATCTTTTTATAATTCCTTAGTTAGAAATGTAATTTATTTCGGAAAATGATAAACAATGGCAAGATTTGTGATTGCATTTTACACAGAGAGGAATGTATTATTTATTCTTAATTTGTAGGTATTGCAGGAACTTGACGAACAACAGGAACGATTTGTAGCATCCAACATCACATTTTATAATAACATGGAGATTTCGCAGTTTAAAAAATTTGCGAATCTTATCGGGTTGGATCAAGGTGAAGATATTGACGAGATTTATGATGAAATTTCGAAGGCTGATCGTGTCCTAGAATTAGGTTCTGGTTATGGTCGCGTGATTGAAGTTTTACGTCGTAAAGGATTCAAAGGAGTTATATCGGGTGTAGAAAGATCCCTAAAACTACGCGAATATGTTCAAAATACCTTTAACGAAGATGTTAGACTTTTTAAAGAACTTCCTTTAGAATTAAATGAGAAATTCGATGCGATACTTTACGTATGGTCGGGTATTCTAGAACAAGAAAGAGACATTCAGAAAGACATTGTTAAACAGTGTGCAGAACTGTTAGACGAAGGGGGGAAATTATTGATAGAAACTCCTTTTAAGGAAATAAAAAAACTAGGTGACTTAAAAGAAGACACCAAAACGATTAGGGTGAAAGAAGAATGGGGTACACTCTCAGCTTATTTTACTTCTGCTCAAGACATTGAAGAATATGCCAAAGAAGCAGGATTTAAAAACATTAGAGAGGTTTACTATCACACAAGGACAAATCTGTCTCGTATTTTTTACATTCTTCAAAAATAATCACTAAAATTGCTGTTCTTAGTTTGTACACTATGAACTAGATAATTAACAAACTCCTAATCTATACTAACTTTTTGGCATTAAAATGTGCTTTCAGAGTTGGAGAAACTGCGTGGGTTTAAAGAAAGAAAGGTATTACTAATTTTCAATAAGAATGTTGTTTCCTTGGTATGCAAAATACGATGAACAAGTAGTTCATGACATCGATTTAACGAAATACAATTCAATCCTAGATATATTAGAAGAAGGCTTTGAGAAATATGCTGACCAACTCGCTTATGAGTGTATGGGGCAGCAAATGACTTACCGCCAAGTTGACGAAGCCTCCAAACAGTTTGCCGCTTATCTACAAAAAGACCTTGGTTTACAAAAAGGTGACCGAGTAGCTATACAGATGCCTAACACATTGCAATACCCTATTGTAATGTTTGGTGTACTTAGAGCTGGTATGATTGTAGTAAACACCAATCCTCTATATACAGAAAGAGAAATGAAGCATCAATTCAATGATGCGGGTGTAAAAGCAATTGTTATCTTGGCAAACTTTGCTTCAAAACTAGAGCGTATTTTAAAAGACACTCCTGTTGAGCATATCATCGTAACAGAGCTTGGAGATCTTCATTCGCCATTAAAAGGTTGGTTTATTAACACTGCGGTGAAGCATCTCAAAAAGATGGTCCCAGCTTATAATTTACCAACTGCAATTGGATTCAAGAAGGTAATGAAAAAAGCAGCTTCCTTGACTTGGGATAAACCTAAGGTAAAACAAGAAGATGCAGCATTTTTACAATATACAGGAGGTACTACAGGAGTTTCTAAAGGTGCAATTTTATCTCATAGAAACATTATTGCCAATGTAGAACAGAATTACCAGTGGATGCGCTACAAATTAAATGAGGGCGAAGAAGTTGTTATTTCTGCATTGCCTCTTTACCATGTCTTCTCAATGTCAGTAAACTGTCTGACTATGTTTAGAATGGGCGCATTCAATGTACTAGTTACGAATCCTAAAGACATTCCTGGATTCATCAAAATCTTATCTAAGCATAGATTCACCTTCTTCACAGGAGTAAATACATTATTTAATGCTTTGATGAATGATCCATCTTTTGCTCAACTAGACTTCAGTGGACTACATATTTCTATTGGTGGAGGTATGGCTGTACAACAAGCCGTTGCTAACCGTTGGGAAGAAATGACTGGATGCCCTCTAATGGAAGGCTATGGACTTTCTGAAACATCACCTGTAGTAAGTACACAGCCTTTTAAAGGTGAAGTAAGATTAGGTACGATTGGTCTACCATTCCCAAGTACACAAATGTCTGTTCGTGATGATGATGGAAATGTGGTAGAACAAGGTGAAGCTGGAGAAATCTGCATCAAAGGCCCTCAAGTTTTTAGCGGATACTGGAATTTACCAGAAGAAACTAAAGAGGCATTCTTCGAAGGTGATTGGTTCAGAAGTGGCGATATCGGGACAATGGATGAGGATGGATATTTCAGAATTGTAGACCGTAAAAAAGATATGATCTTAGTTTCTGGTTTCAATGTATATCCAAATGAAGTAGAAGATGTACTCGCTATGCATGAAAGTGTAGCAGAAGTAGCTGTAATTGGTATTCCTGATGAAAAAACTTCTGAAGCAGTAAAAGCATATATTGTATTTAAAGAAGGCAAAGAAGCTACAGATAAGGAATTACAACAACATTGTAGAAACTACCTTACAAACTATAAAGTGCCAAAGCATTACTCTTTTGAAAAAGAACTTCCTAAGTCAGGTGTAGGTAAGATCTTAAGAAGATTATTAAAAGAAGATGCTAAATAAAAGCAATACAACGATATAACTTCTTGCCCTTGGCAGTTGAAAGTACTTAGAAAATGAAATTAGGAGACCTTATAGTGAGGTCTCCTCTTTTTTTACAATTATCATTAGGAGTGTAAGAATGGTTTTGGCTTATAATTAAAAATTAAAAACAATCCTCCCACCTTTGAGCTACCAAACCTATTATCACCTAAATGAAAAAACTAAGACACTTTATTTTAATCAGCTTTTGTATTAGCTTTTTGGCTTGCCAAGATCAAACTTTAGATACAACACCAGATAACACAGATGATGCATCTTCTTTTGAAAAGCTAAATGTCGACCCAGACTTTAACTACAAAACTGCAGAAGGTTTTGAAATAAATTTCTCAGAAGAAAGTACTGATATTTCAGCTGTATATACATTTTTCTTGCTAGACGACAGTCGTCAAATGATTGAAATAGGAAAAGGGAGATCAATTGAGGGTAATTTGTACATGAAAATTACGCTCCCCACTTCTACTCAAAAAATCTATGTACAACGCAGTGAAATGGGTTTAGTAAGAGGGGCTTCTTTTCCAATTTCAGGAAATACCCTTGAGCATACTTTTAATGCAGAAGAAATACCATCAAACACTCAAGTTTTCTCAAATAATACTAGAATTTCGTCAGGTTGTACTGAAAAACTATATGCAGTAAATGGTAATGGAGAATTCTATTGGATAAATTCCGAATCTGGAGATTATGAAGCTACACAATTATCCGACTTGGCAGGAGGAAGTTCTATTGCCTGTGCTGTAGATCGTGAAAATAGAATTGTATACTACAATACAGGAACTACGCTTCGAAAGTATGATATCGATGCACAAACCTTCCATGTGGCACAACAAGGAAATCCTTTTAATGGAAACTATCCTCGAATGGAGTATAACAATACAAATGGGCTTTTATACATAGCCAAGAATGAAGATATGTACATTATCAACCCCTTAAATAACAATGTCGTGTCTACTATTGACATTGTAGGGCTAGAAGAACCTGTAAGTGGTGGAGATATGGCGATATCTTTGGATGGAACAATCTATATGTGTTGCTTTTCTGGCTTATACCGATTAGAAGTCACTGGTAATACAGCAAATGCGACTCGTATTAGTGCAGAAAACCTACCTTTCCAACCTACTTCTATGGCTATTGATAGAAACGATCGTTTGTACCTAGCTACAAATGATAATAATTCACAGGTCATTGAAATGGATAAGTTTGATGGAGCATGGGTCGTTAGAGAAACATATAACCATAAAATAAACGACTTGGGTTCTTTACCTTGTGCCGCTGATGAACTTGATCAAACAGACTCTGATGGAGATGGAGTAATTGATATTGAAGATGACTATCCTAACGATGACACCAAAGCAACAGATATTTATACTCCTAGTAAATTAGGATGGGGTTCTTATGCTTTTGAAGATTTATGGCCAAGAAAAGGTGATTATGACTACAATGATCTAGTTGTAAATTACAGATACACTGGTGTTCATAATTCATCTAATGAATTAGTAGAGTTCAAATTATCCTACCAAATAAAGTCTCTCGTTGGAGGATATCATAATGGGTTTGGTATAGAGATTCCGATAGATGCTTCATTGATTTCATCAGTTACTGGTTCAAAACAAACACTCGGACTCACTACCCTTAATGCAAAAGGACTTGAAGATGGTCAAGCAAGTCGTTCAGTCATCGTCGTTTTTGAAGATGCCTATCATCATACCACGGCGGGTAACTGTAACAATCAAAACTCTGAATTGCTAGAATTAACAGTGGTATTTAACAATCCTGTAGCATCAAGTTCTTTTGATATGACAGCGCTTAATCCGTTCATATTTACCAATGGCGTTAGGTCACGAGAAGTACATTTGGCTGATAAAGCACCAACTGAACTGGCTGATCCTGGACTATTCCAAACAGAAGATGATAACTCAGATGCTAACGAATCAATTTATTATAAGTCAACAGAAAACCATCCTTGGGCAATCGATATTATTCACAGCTTCAAACCTCCTAGAGAAGGTAGGGCAATTACCTTAGGCTACAGAGAATTTGGTAACTGGGCTGAATCTCGTGGAGTGAACAAAAGGGACTGGTACAAAGATAACTCTGGTTACAGAGATGAATCTAAGCTATGTAACTAACTCAGACTTCCTAACTTTAGTTGATATTATCAATTACCTTAATTAAATAAATGAAATAACCACTTCATCATGTGAAGTGGTTATTTATCTTATTTTGATTTTACTTTTTATCTAAACGATGATTTTCAAACATCTCAATTGCAGACTTTAAAAGTCCCAAAAAACCAATACCAAAAACTATAATCCCAAATGACAATTCTTCTAATTGTGGATTTTCTGTTGAAAAATAGGCATACATGCCGCATCCTAGGATAAAGAAGGTAAACAAAGAAAATAGCAGCAACACAACCTTTCCTTTGACAGGATTCTCCCAAATTCTCCTAGAAAACTGATTTTGAGTCTTTGTGGTATCTTGTAACGTAGAAAAGCTGATTCCTAAGCCTATAAAAACTAATACATTATTCAAGTTTTTGAAGATCATATCTAGACTTTCCTCACTTTTATCAATACTATTTAAATATGGCAAAAACATAAAGTAACAAGCTCCAAAAATAAAAGGATATTGGAGGTAGCTGATATAATGAAAAAACAATTTAACTTTCATAGAATTAAGAATTATGACCAACAGGACTCTTCAACTTCTCTTTGATAAATAAATCGATATAATTGGCTATTTCTTCGCCACTTTCTTCTTGTAAGAAGTGTCCAGCATTCTTGATAATGATTCTTTCTTGCTCCTTACTGCTCGGAATTAATTTATAGAAAAAATTTTCTAAACCAGACATAATCTGATCTTTATCAGAAAAAAGAACTAAGGCAGGCTTATTCCATTCAGAAAGGACTTTTCTTGCTTTCTTCATTCTCTCCACTCCTTGTCCATTTGGACTTGTTGGTACTAAAGATGGAAATGCCTTAGCACCATCTTTATATCTTTTACTAGGGAAAGGAGCTTTGTAAGCTTTTTTGACTTCCTTCGGTAGAAAGTTATATGTTCCCATATCCATAATGTACCCTATTGGTAAAGACGGATGGAATTTTGAAAATAGTTGCCATACTTTAAAAAACGGAGACAAAGGCTTTCCGATAGGAAGAAAAGTATTCATAATTACAACTCTCTTAAATCGGTCTGGATACTCTCCCAATAAGCTTAAGCCTAATAAACCGCCCCAATCTTGCACAACTAGAGTTATATCATTCAACGCTAGCTTATCAATAAAATTGACTAACGACCTGAAATGTAATTCAAAAGTGTAATGCTTCTGCCCTACTATTTTATCAGATTTCCCAAATCCAATTAAATCGGGAGCAATAAAACGGTATTGATCTAGCGTTGGTAAAAACTTACGATAAAGGTATGACCAACTTGGTTCTCCATGTAAAGCAAGAATAACCTCTCCTTTTCCTTCATCTATATAATGCATATCCATGCCTTCAAACTCAACATAGTTTTCTTGATAAGGAAAGTCTTTGATAAATTTGAATTGGCTTAAATCCGTTTTTAGTATTTCCATGTGCTTTTGAGTTTACTATCAATCAATTTAATGGAATATTGATACTGTTAATAGAAATCAGATAAAAAATATAGTAATCTCATTGCCTGCTAACCCAAAATAGGAAAAGGTAACCAGCTACTAATTTAAGCTAGTTACAAAATCACCTAATTTCTGTTTTACCGTTGTTGGTATTTCACCATCTTCTAACCAACCATGGACGTCTGCTAGATAATTCATCCCTAAGTAATTTGCACTTTCCTTAAAAGGCATATGAAAACCCTCTTTCAAAATATGATCAGAACCACAGCTTATAACCGCCATATTCATCCCTCTCAATTTTCGTCCTGTTTCTTTCTCAATCTTTAAACAATCTGAAATTCGGTCAAAGAACGTTTTCATTATACCGCTCATTGTGTACCAATAAACCGGGGTAGCAAACAATATTGTATCATAACTTTCAACTATAGTTTTAATCAGCGGAAGAAAATCATCTTCTTGATTCTTAAACTCATAATCAAATTCAGCAATATTTTTAGTCTTTAAATCTACTATATCAAAATCAGTCTGACCATTGATATAAGATACTAATTGGCTAGTCTCTCCTTTGCTGTTTGAACTGCCTAAAATAATTACTCCTTTTTTCATACTATCGTTAGTTTTATTTCAACTCAAACAACAAACCTAACTGATTGTTTGAATAGTGACTGACTTTAAACTTAATAATCAGAGTAGAATTAAAAATGGATATAACACTTAAGTAATTCCTTTTACTCATTGTTATACCCATTTCTAAATGATATAAGAAGTAAGACTGAACATTAAATTTCAGCCGATTCTTTGTCTTTTATTTACTTGAGTTTCTCCTGTTCTATACTATTGTTCTGAAGCCATTATTTCAATACCTAATGAAAGATGCCTTTCAATGAGTACTTTGTTAAGTTGACTTCCATTATCGCCATTTGAGAAGATAATCAGCCCCTCCTTTGTATCAGGCAGAAGCATAATAAGTGTTCTAACTCCGACATCTCCTCCACCATGGAGAACGGCTTTTTGGCCTTGTTTAAGATCCGGTAAAATCTCCCAACCTAATCCCATTTTGAATTTCTCATCAGGATAAAGAGGTTTCACCATTTCTTGGTATAGAGGATTATCTGAATGGATTTTACTTAAGACATAAATGCCAAATTTGGTATAATCTTCCACCGTAGTTACAAGATCATCAGCGGCACTTGTTCTGATATTTTTATGTGTAGGATAAGTATTTTCACCATCTGAGTTATGCCATACTGCAAAACGACTTTCATCAATTCCTGTATTCCAGTTAAAAAAAGTATCATTCATTTCTAGAGGCTTAAAAATGTACTCTTTAGCTAACTCATCCAATCCTTTTTGAAATTTATTTTCTAAGGCTTTTTGCAAATACTCAAAACCTTCTCCCGAGTAATTATGCTTTGTTCCTGGTTCAAAATCAAAAGCCAGCTTCTTGTCTTCGTACTCCCAACGCCAATTTCTAAAGCCTGTCCGATGCGATAAGACATGTCTTGTACTTAAAATATTCGTATATGGATGCTCACCTACATCTGGATCAACCCAATATTTTTTTAAAGGTTCATCCAAATCCCACTCTCCCATTTCAACCAATTTAAGAGTTAGCATACTTACAATTGGTTTAGCTAAAGAAGCTACATTAAATAGGGTATTTTTTGGTGCTTTGACTCCCTCTTTAATTTCACCGTAAACAGTAATTTCATTGATCTCACCATCTTTGATAGTCCCAATACCAAGTGCAGGTACTTTCTTTTCATTGAGCCATACCTCAACACTAGCGCTATCGTCTAGGAATGAGTGCTGTTTTGTCTGTGCCAAAGCCGAAAAAGTGCAAAGGAACAAACATAGTAGTTTCAAAAATTTCATAGTTCTAAAAATTGACACTGATAGTAAACGAGCCTCTTTTAAAAGACTCTCATTTAATAACAACTTAGTAAAAAGTAGTGTAAAACAGAAGATTTTACTACTCCCTTTTACTAGTGAACTATAAGACACTTCTATTACAAATATATCTTAATGAGATGAATGACTTAACTATCTAATTCTCTATAATTGCGGGATTTTTTACGATTCAGTCTTGAAATTATTTCATAGGCACCTAATAATGAAGGGGTTTCATAGACTGTTGGAGTAACAAAATCAGGTATGATGATAATTGGAATGTCTTATGAAGGCAGCACAACAACCACTCAATAAAACGAAGCAAAAAGGTACGGGTTATCTTTTGCATTCCCTCAAGAAATACACCTATGACATCTTAAGTATTAGTGATGGTGTAAATCATGAGCAAACACTAGAAGATATTAAAAAGGACTTAACTTTTAGAGGTCCTTCTGCTTGGATTTTGATCTTTTCTATATTCATAGCTTCTATCGGATTGAATGCGAATAGTACTGCTGTGATTATTGGAGCCATGCTTATTTCTCCATTAATGGGGCCAATTTTGGGTATTGGTACAGCTGTTGCAATTCAAGATATCGAGATGCTTACACGCGCATTGAAGAACCTTGGTATTGCAGTAACTATTAGTTTACTTACCTCTACTCTGTACTTTTCAATCACACCTCTTGATCTAGAACAATCAGAATTATTAGCTCGAACAAAACCGACTATACTAGATGTGTTAGTTGCTATTTTTGGTGGTTTTGCTGGAATTATTGCCAGTTCTAGAAGAGAAAAAACGAATGTAGTTCCTGGTGTAGCCATAGCCACAGCCCTTATGCCTCCTTTATGTACTGCAGGCTTTGGAATTGCAACAGGTAGATATATGTATTTCTTCGGAGCATTTTATTTATTTTTCATCAACTCTGTATTTATCAGTCTAGCAACTTTTATTGTCGTTAAGTATTTAAAATTTCCTGTAAAACAGATTATCGATGTCAATAAATACCACAGATATAGAGTATTCTTACTTTCATTTCTCATCGTGACGGTGATACCTAGTGGTGTTATTTTTTTCAATGTCATTCAAGAAACACGTTTTAAAATCACAGTAGATCAATTCATTCATGAAACTACGGCATTCCCAAATAGCGAGTTAATTACTTCTAAAGTTTCGTACTCCGATTCTTTGTCTATCATAGACCTTTATTACATGGGAGATGAAATCACAGGCGAACAAATCACTTATTTGAATGATCGTCTGACTAATTACGCTTTAGATAATAACGACAGTAGATGGTTTCCATTAACTCATAAAACAGTAGTGCAAGTACACCAGCAAAAAGGAAATAGCATAGACTTAGACGAAACTTTCAGTGAGTATAATGACAAACTCCATATCAATATTCTTGAAGATCTTTACAAGAAAAATGAAGATGTAATTAAGTCTAAGGAGCAAAAAATAAAGTTGCTTGAAGCTCAAATAGTAGACATGAACAGGCAATTGAGTAAGGTTTCATCAGATACTATCCCTGTAACTCAGATCATCCAAGAAGTTAAACTTCAATACCCTAAAATTCAGAGTGTGGGCTTTAGCGAAGGGGAAAGTTTCAATTTAGTAAAAGGAACAAAAGGTGATCATGTCACTACTGTATTCATGTATATGAAATCTGGCTATCCTTACAAACAACGTAAAGAGTATGCTAAATCTCTGGAACAATGGCTGAGAGTTAGGTTAAATGATCCTAAGTTGAATGTTATTGAGTACCGATAAAATTCAAAATATGAAAGCCCTTTCTCAATCTTTAGAATGGAAAAAGGGCTTTTTCCTAAATAACACATCATTATAAATTATAAGAAAGTTTAATCCCTTCTGTCACCATTCCTGTACCAATAATCGCCAAAATCAAACCCATTAACTTTCCGATCACTGCAATCATGTCATCACCCACTTTATCTACTATGTAATCACTGAGAGAAAATGCGAAGTAGGTTAAAACAATCATTACTCCAAAAACAGCAATCACAATACCGACATGAGATACATTAGCTTCGGTTACATAATTCATGGCTGTCACAATTGTTCCTGGCCCTGCCAAAATGGGAATAGCCAAAGGTGAAACCGCAATGTTTCCATCATCAGAGTCATTATCTTCTAAGTTTTCATTGGTATGAATCTTTGATGTTTTTGACATCAACATTTCAAATCCTACATAAAAAATCAAAATCCCTCCAGTAATTTTGAAAGCAGGTATAGTTATACCAAAAAGTTGAAAAATGTATTTACCACCCAAGACAAAACAAACGACAATAATAAAAGCTGTTATTGTAGCTGTTTTAGCAATCTTTTTCTTCTTTTCAGCCTTTTTACCTTCTACCAAACCCAAAAATATTGGCGTATTCGCAATTGGATTCATGATGGCAAAAAAGCCCATAAATACGCTCAATGCATATGTAATAAGGTTATCCATAATTTTTGAGAAGAATATTTTTACTTGAATTAATTCCTACTTAAGTCTATATTTTGACGGAGAAACACCAAACTCTTTTTTAAATGCTTTTGTAAAATGACTAACATCCGTAAAACCCAAATCATAGGCTATTGCTGAAATTGACTTTTTCCCTCTTTTCACTTCTCTATATGCTATCTGATACCGTTCTCTCAGCACATATTTGTGAGGAGGTAAACCAAAAAGCTTTTTGAAATTACGCCTTAATCGACTTTCACTCATTCCATACTTTTTTGTCAATTCTTCAGCTGAAGGTGGATCACTCAAGTTGGATAGCAATTCTTCTTTAATTAAGAACAAGCTCGCTACATCTTCAGTCAGTAATCCGATACTATCCTTTTCATCTTTCCGTTCTAATACTTGTAACAGAAAATGAGTCATCAGAATAAATGTATGACCAAGTGTAAAGCCAATTTTAGCCTCCTTTTGATACTGAGCTGCAAATATTTCACTGATACAATCTTCCATTTGTAAGCTCAAAGACTCAAAAACCAACCATTTATCTTCACTCAAAACCATTTCATCTAATTTGGGCCAAGTAGATTGGGTAATTTTAGTCCAAGCATCCATACTTATTCGCACAGCTATCCATTCAACCAACTCATTTTTTGGCGTAAATACATTGATCGGATGAAGTGTACTGTAAAGCGTAGCTCCCCTTCTAGCATAGGTTGTTTCTTCAGATAGACCTTTTCTTTCTTCCGATATAGAGTTACGCATGAAACGAGCAATCAATTGAGGAGATTCCCCAACTTTTTCTACAAAGAGAAGATCTTCTGCACTCAAAAAATGATTTACGGTTATCTCAATTCCATCAAGATTATCATAACAAAATATTTCTCCTTGAGCAATCTCATTGTCAACAGTAAAACACAGGCCTTCTACCTTCGATCCTTTTATCTGTTTGGTAAGACTGTCAAAAGTGTGTTGAATAGAATCTTGATAGAGATAGATAGTTTTCATTAGCTTGGATACAAGCACAAACTATTATTCGTTCGGGGAGGTATGAAAAAACAAAGAGCTAAATGCTCTAAAGCATTTAGCTCTTATCTCAAGGAATAAATTTCTTGTTGAGAGTAGTTTTTAGTGTCTTTAGACTGCTGCATAAGAAGTACACAACATTCCTTCAACTGCTGTAGATGGGTGAGCACAAGATGTTTGCTCATGTTTCACACAGTTACCACAATCAGAGTTTTTGTGGATTACAAATCTAGCGTCAAAGCTTTCGCAAGTTTGGTTGAACGTAACCTTTACATTATTAACGCTACACATGTTTCCTGCCATTAAGTTGTCACAGTTAATACAAGAATTTAAAGTTTTGATTTCCATAACTAAGTGATTGATAATTGTACTTATAATTTCCTAAATCAAATAAATATAATATTGTACTTAGAATCATTTTAAATGACTGATTTCAGGTTATTTATAACTAATCTTAATCAAGTGTAAGGTTGAAAAATCGCATCAACCTAAATGATAATAAAAGTAAATCTTATGCTTTTCATTTTTGAATAATAAGAATCTGAGCTAAATTTTTACTCCTTTGAGCAATGGCATAATTATTTCGACAAAAAGTTATATTACTTTTGAGTAACCTATAATTTTTAGACTAAACCAATGAGCAAAAAAAGATACACAATAAAAGACATCGCTATAAAATTAGACATTTCAGTTTCTACTGTTTCGAGAGTACTGAGAGGAGCTCCAGATGTCAATGAAAACACACGTAGAAGGGTTTTAAGTATGGTTGAAGCACTTAACTACAAACGTAACCCTCTTGCCATGAGCCTTGCTAGTAAAAAAAGTTATACAATTGGGGTTATCGTTCCTGAACTGAGTGTTCCTTTTTTTGGTGAAGCCATTACAGGTATGCAAGATTACTTACAAAATAATGGATACAAGGTTATTGTCTGCCCGACAGGAGAAAGCTATGAAAATGAAGTCAATCAAGTTGAAATGCTTCGAGAAAACAGGGTCGATGGTATCATTATTTCAGTTTCAAAGGAAACCGAGAACTACGAACACTTGTACTTGGCTAAAGAAGATTTACCTGTCGTGATGTTTGATAGAGTGATACCAAGCTTAAAAAAAGACTTTTCTAAAGTTATTGTAAATGACAGAGAGGGGGCTTTCAATGCTACTGCACACCTTATAGAACACGGGTATAAACGCATTGCTCATATCAGTGGTCCGAAAAATCTTTTTATCTGTCAAGAAAGATTAATGGGCTACAAAGAAGCCTTAGAAGTGTATGGTTTAGAATTCGACGAATCATTGCTTATTCATTGCAATATGAGAATCAATGCATCTAAAGCAACTCTTCAACTTCTACACCTAGAAAATCGTCCTGATGCTATTTTCGCAATTAATGATCCTGTAGCTTTTGAAATCATGAGTAAACTCACTCGCTTAGGAATTAAAATACCTAATGAGATGGGCGTAATTGGGTATACAGGAAGTAAAATGGCCAAACTCTTCAATCCTAGTCTGAGTACAATTCGTCAGCCTGCACAACGCATGGGAGAAGAAGCGGCTCGTCTGATTCTTGACGAAATCACGCAACGTTCAAGAAATGAAAAAAATATAGAACCTAAACAAATTGAACTTCCAACAGAGCTTATCTCAGGAGAATCAAGTATAAAATAACAAAAGAGGTCTTACCAATTTGGAAGACCTCTACTCACTTTTCACTTTAATTATGTATTCACTTCACCTGCAAAAGCATTATATCTTCGAAAACTTGTAAACCGTTTTCTGATAATACTTCTCGCCTTTTTTTAATGCTGTTGTTGGAAAATTACTTTGGTTAGGTGTATCAGGAAAATGCTGAGCTTCAAAACAGAAGCCATCTCTTTCTTCATAAATCACCCCAGCTTTTCCTTGAGTACCCCCAATCCAATTTCCCGAATAAAATTGCATGCCTGGTTCAGTCGTAAACATGCTTAACTTTCTTCCCGATTCTAAACTTACGGCTGAAGCAGCCAACTCAAGAGCGCCATCTTTCGACTTATTCAAGACATAATTATGATCGTAGCCCTTTCCAAACTCCAGTTGTTGGTCTTCTTCGTATAAATCTGTACGAATCAATTTTTGAGTCCTGAAATCCATGACGCTATTCTCTAAATCTTGGAGCTCTCCAGTTGGGATTGAATATTCATCTGTTGGAGTAAACCTATCTGCATTGATCTGAATGGCATGATCTAATGCTGTACCTGTGCCATTCAAATTGAAATAGGCATGATTAGTCATGTTCACTATTGTATCCTTATCAGATACCGCCGAATACTCTATTTCCAACTCATCGTCTTCAGACAGGTGATAACTAACTTGAACCTTCAAGTTTCCTGGATAGCCTTCTTCACCATCTGCACTTTCATATGAAAATACGATGCGATCATCAACTATTTCCGTAGCCCAAATCTTTCTATGAAAGCCTTCTATTCCACCATGCAAATGATTAGGGCCATTATTGATCACAAAAGAATAGTCTTTTCCGCCTATCTTACACAGACCTTTTGCTATTCTATTCGCATGTCTACCGACAATTGCCCCCATGTATAGCTGATCATTTTGAAGTCCCTCCAAATCATCATAACCTAGCAATACATCTGTTCTTACTCCTTGAGTATTTATATGAAAAAATGAAACCCAATTCGCTCCATAGTTACTCAAGACGGCTTCATTACCATTTTTATTTTTTAAGCTATAAAGGTAGATTTCTTCTCCATTGATTTCTCCCCAGAGCTTTTTACTGATTTTAGAACTAACAACACCTCCCATAACATTTTAGCTAAATACTGATGAACTTTGTTTGTAGTGTACAGTGGATAATGATCGTAAACGGTAAGCTGCTTGTTCTGGAGTAATATCTCTCTGTGCATTTGCTAGCATTTCATACCCTACCATAAACTTTTTCACTGTAGCTGAACGTAACAACGGTGGATAGAACAACATATGCATATGCCATTCAGGATGATCTTTTCCATCTGTTGGTGCCTGATGAATACCTGCAGAATAAGGGAAAGAAATCTCAAAAAGGTTATCATAAAGCGTAGTCAACTTTTTATACGCATCTGCAAAAGCATCTTTTTCCTCTTCTGTAAGATCTGTGATACGCTGAACATTCCTTTTCGGAACAATCATAGTCTCAAATGGCCAAGTAGCCCAATATGGCACCAAAGCAACAAAATGATCATTTTCAAAAAGTAAACGCTCCTCTTTTTCTAACTCCGAAGCAATATAATCTGACAATAAAGTTCTGCCCTTTTTATCAAAGTATTCGGATTGTTTTATCTGCTTCTTTGCTGGCTCTTGTGGAATGGATTCTTGTGCCCAAATTTGACCATGTGGATGCGGGTTTGAACACCCCATTACAGCTCCTTTATTTTCAAAAATCTGAACATGATTGATAAAGGATTTCGAACCTAGTTCTTCGTATTCTTTTGCCCATAAATCAATCACTTTTCTAACCGAGGGAAGCTCTAATTCAGGTATTGTAAGATCGTGTCTTGGTGAAAAACAGATCACTCGACAAATACCTCTTTCACTCTTCGCTACAAATAAATCATTCTCGTTCACCTCTCCTTCTGGGGTATCTTCCAACAAAGATGAAAAGTCGTTTTGGAAAGAATATGTATCTGAATAATCTGGATTTACCTCACCTCCTATTCTCGTATTTCCTGCACACAAGTAACAAGAAGGATCATGCTCTGGACGACTTTCCTCTTCCATTTTCTCAACCTGCCCCTGCCAAGGTCTTTTTGCTCTATGCGGTGATACTTGAACCCAGTCTCCAGTCAATGGATTAAGTCTTCTATGTGGATGATCTTCTGTTGAAAATTTCATTCTGTAATTGTTTTTAGCTAAGAATTTCTACACTTTCTGAACGCGCACCTTCACCGATCACAACCACATATGCGTCCATTTTCTTTGATAGTTTTGATTGATAAGCTTCAGTCATTTCATCAATGAATTGATCTACAGCTTCTTCTTTGACCAAATTGATAGTACAACCACCAAAGCCTCCGCCCATCATTCTTGCTCCAAGAACATAGTCTTTGTCTCTCGTTTGCTCAACCAAAAAGTCTAGTTCATCGCAGCTTACACCATATTTTTTACTCAAACCATCATGAGAACCGTACATTTGAACACCTAAACCGTCAAGGTCATTTTTCAACATACAATCACAGGCTGCTTTCAATCTTATATTTTCTTCAATGACATAAGAACAACGGTCATAAACCTCAGCATCAAGCTCGTCCTTAAACTCATTTAGCATTTCTAAAGAAATATCTCTGAGGCTATTTACATCTGAGTATACTTTTTTCACAACCGCAACACCTGCCTCACATTGAGCTCTACGTGTATTATACTCAGAAGAAGCCAATGAATGAGTCACGTTTGTATTACACAATACAAGTTTGTGACCTTGAATATTTAATGGAAAATATTCAAACTCTTGTGATCTACAGTCTAACTGAATCACTTGATTTATTTTACCAAAAGTTGATGCAAACTGATCCATGATTCCACATTTCACTCCGGCAAAATTGTGCTCAGAAGCTTGACCAACTAGTGCAATTTCTTTTTGAGTCAGACTGCCTTCAAATAAAGTATTCAGTCCTATACCCAACCCACATTCGAGAGCTGCAGAAGAAGACATACCTGCACCGAGTGGAACATCACCAGCAAAAACAACATCGAAGCCTTCGACAGCCAATCCTTTTTTCTGACTCTCTGCAACTACACCAATGATGTAATTTATCCACCCTTCTTTGGGTGACAGTTCTGAAATCAGGAAATCAGACGCTTCATTGAGATCAAGAGCATAAGCTCTCACCTGGGCTGTACCATTTTTTGCAAGCGCAAAAACCATTTCTTTGTCAATAGCTGCAGGAAGTACAAAGCCTTCATTGTAATCCGTATGCTCACCAATGATATTTACTCTACCTGGTGCTCTAGATATTAGACTTGGTGTTCCATAAAGTTCTTCAAACTTCTTAACGATGTTGTCTATCTGCATGATCTTAATATTTAATGTGAATTGTTTGTTTGTTAGAAATGTGTTGTCCTAACACTTCTGAAATTCCAAGTTCTTGACTGATTAGAAAAATTTTCAAAAGGTTAATTTGAATCAAAACATTAAAAAGCGTTACCGGTACCGTTTCCGAAAACCGTCAAAAAAAGACGATCATTAAAGAATGATCGCTTTTCATAGTTGTACTAAGTCAGTTGATTTTGCCTGAAATTAAATCTTCGCAGTGGCATCTGCTAAATGCTTTTCCCACTTCCAAGCGGAAGCCGTCATCACATCTAAATCTAATTTAGCGTCCCAATTAAGTTCTTGATTGGCCTTTGTTGGTTCAGCCCATATTTTCTCTACATCACCAGCTCTTCTTTCAGCTAAAATGTAGTTTAATTTTTCTCCTGAAGTCTTTTCAAATGAATTGATTACTTCTAAAACCGTTTGACCATTTCCTGTACCCAAATTAAAAAACTCGAAAGATCCGGTCATCTTTTCTTCGAGCATCCGCTCAACAGCATTTACATGTGCTTTTGCAAGATCTACTACATGAATATAATCTCGAATACATGTACCATCTTTCGTCTCATAATCAGTCCCAAATACTTTTAATTGAGCCAATTTCCCAATAGCTGTTTGCGTGATAAAAGGCATCAAGTTATTTGGTGTACCTAAAGGAAGTTCTCCAATTAGTGCAGATTCATGTGCGCCTACAGGATTAAAATATCTTAGAGAAATTCCTTTCAAACGATCATATGCGTTTGTGCTATCTTCTATAATTTCTTCCCCTATTTGCTTCGTATTCCCGTAAGGAGAAGCTGCT
The DNA here is from genome assembly GCF_003149185.1 of Sediminitomix flava. Lineage (NCBI taxonomy): Bacteria > Pseudomonadati > Bacteroidota > Cytophagia > Cytophagales > Flammeovirgaceae > Sediminitomix > Sediminitomix flava. The sequence continues at coordinate 42,515 of NZ_QGDO01000001.1, forward strand.
TTTTGGAATGGTGAATCTTCGGTAACTGGCAATACTTCTGGCTGACCATAAACCGTAGCTGATGAAGAAAAAACGATATTTTCAGTTCCTGTAAGCTTCATTGCCTCTAGAACATTAATTAAAGTCATCAGATTGTTACGATAGTATTTTAAGGGTTTTGCAACGGATTCACCTACCGCTTTAGATGCTGCAAAATGAATAACCCCATTAAATCGATGATCTTGAAATAGCTCTAAAACATGAGCCATATTTTTCAAATCTATTTTTTCAAAAGTTGGTCTAGCCCCACAAATTTTCTCAATACGAGATAAAGTATCTATTTCAGAATTTGAGAGATCATCTGCAATGACTACTTCATAACCTTTATTTATGAGTTCTACTGTCGTATGCGAGCCAATATAGCCCATACCACCTGTTACAAGAATCTTTGCCATAGTAATGTATTGCTTTTCGAAGTTTTAATTGAATACAAGGTATAGCAGAAATCAGATACAGTAGTTATTCTAGGTTTTGATTTTTCTTTTCAGATACAAAATAACGTTGCCGGTAGCGTTCTCGGAAAACGTCATTGTATACCAAAAGTTGAATTCTATTTGAATACTACTCCTTGATTTTATTCAAGAATGAAAACACTTAGGCGTAAAAAAAGCAGTTCTGAATGGATTAAAAAACTCATTCAAAACTGCTTTAATTCTCTTTATTATTAAAAGCTTAATTCCCTTGAAGAAGCTGAATCATTGCCTCGGCAACTCCTTTTGCTGAAGCTGGATTTTGTCCGGTAACTAGCCTTTTATCTACCACAACTTTAGACTCCCACTTTGGTCCTTCTTCAAAAATACCACCTCTTTCTTTCAATTTATCTTCTAAAAGGAAAGGAACAATTTCTTCTTTATTGATCGCTTTTTCTTCTTCATTTGTAAAACCATTCACCTTCTTCCCATCTACCAAATAACTTCCATCTGCTAGTTTTATATTTACTAAACCTGCAGGTCCATGACAAACAGCTCCAACTACAGCACCAATATCATACAACTGACTGGTTAATTCAGATAGTAACTCAGCATCAGGTAAATCCCACATGACACCATGACCTCCAGCATAATAAATCGCCTCATAATCTATCACATTTACTTGATCAGGTGTTAAAGCATTATTGATATTTTGTTGTGCTACTTTGTCTTCTACAAACTGCTTATTTTCTGGATCAGTCAAATCATAACCATCAACAGGTGATTGCCCCCCCATCGGACTTACAAAATCGACATAATAACCTGCATTGGTAAATGCATAATAAGCATGTGCGACTTCAGACAAATAATAACCTGTTGCATCTCCTGTCGAATCCCCTAAAGTACCATGATTTGTCAAAGCGATAAGGACTCTTCTTTTAGGAAGTTGCTCTGTTGGTTTTACATTAATTCTATAGACATGGAACTTCCCTCTATCCCATTCGGGTGTATTAATTTGCGAAGTTGTAAAATACATATTCCCTTCTGCATCTTTTGCGAAAGAGTCCGCCCACTTTATCTTCTCATCAGTAACTAAAGGGTAATATTTTCCTTGGTTATCCAGCACACAGATCTGATTTCTTTCCAATCCACCCAAATAAAGATTCCCATTGTTATCGAACATCATTCCATCTGTAGCTCTGATTGCACAAACTGTTTCTACCATACTCGATACTACTTGTTCATCATCACTTTGGAATAAGGCCCTTGTTGGAATTTTATATAATGTATGCCCTACTAAAGCAGCATAGTAGAGTGTCGACTTATCAGGACTTAAAGCTATTCCGTCGGAATTAACCTTATTATTCCATACTCCGTTAGGAAACTTCAAATAATCAGCCTCAGCTTTCACCGAAAAATGATCCTTTAACGGCTTTCTAACTTCTCCTGTTTTTAAGTTTAAAACTAAGATTCCCCCTATGCCCGAATCTGTGATATAAACAATCTCTTTGTCTGTATCTATTCTGAAATCATTTAGGTAAGAATCTTTCTCTATAAACTCTTTAGGAAAACTATATTCTTTTACCATCTTATCCGATTTTAAATCGAACTGATATAATCGGACTTTTTCTTCAATTACTCCCTCAAATTTCGGATTAGCAGGGTCTAAAACCCAAAGTCTGTCTTTATCGTCAACTACCACACTTTGTACACAAACGAATTGATGTTTTTTTCCTTGGTGAGAATTCCACTTTTCATTTGGGTAAGGAACAACCTCATTATCTATCACCTCTCCTACCGACATTTGAATATTATCACTCCAAGTAGGGAAATTCACAAACATTCTTCCATCCTTACTAATTGCAATACCTGTCAACTGTGTATCGGAATATGCAATTTCTGTTAAAACACCATCTTCTTTTTGTTCTTTTTCTTTTACAGTACAGGAGAAGAAAATTAAAAGTATAGGAAGTAAAAGTAAGCGCTTCATATTTACGGATTCTTTTTCAATTACATGAGTGGAGCAAATCAACTTTTTCTATTATATAGTACATATTCTATAACACAGCTTGCCTCTAACATGGTAGAGATACCTAAGAATTACTCCAAATATTTGTACCGCATCAAGGTATAATTCATATTTTAAAATTCAACTACTGAATTGTATAACATATTTTAATAGTTCTACTACAAAACTTTTTATTGTGTTGGGAGTTCTTTTCTCGTAATACAATCAGAAAATTGATATGAAAAAAATCTACTTACTCTTTATTACTTTATTTACAGTATTATTTCAATCTAATGCTCAAGATGTTGCACAAACTGCAAATGACATCAATCCATTATTGATTGGCCAAAATATTCCGGAGGTACTCCTTAAAACTGCAGACAACAAAGAAGTGTCACTTATTGACATGGTAAAAAAACAACCTACTGTTATTGTATTTTACAGAGGTGGATGGTGTCCTTATTGTAACAAACAACTTTCAGGTCTTGGTAAAATTTCAGCAGATCTTGTAGAAATGGGCTATCAAATTTTAGCAATCAGTCCAGATAAACCAGAAAACTTACAGGTAACGTTTGAAAAACATAAAATGACATATACGCTTCTTTCAGATAGCAAAATGGATGCTGCGCGTAAATTTGGTATTGCATTCCAAGTAGACGATGCTACTTTAGAAAAGTATAAAAGTTATAACATCGATTTGGTAGATGCTTCTGGTAATAGCCATAATCAGCTTCCTGTTCCATCGGTTTTCTTTGTAGATAAAACAGGTGAAATCAAATTTGAATATGTAAACCCTGACTACTCAGTGAGAATCAGCGATTCTTTATTGATGAGCGCAGCTAAGAGTTTACTTGAAGAGAATTAATTCAAACACATCTCATAACTATTTATAAAGATCTTGTGGTAAAACTGCAAGATCTTTTTTTTATCATATGATAATTTTTCTAATGACAGATGATAACGCATTCGTATTAAGAAAGTGTAATTTTGCATAAAATTAAATAGCACTATTCAAACGAACGATTTCTCACTTATGTGGAAAAAATTATCGAAGCAAGAAATTAACGAGGCCGTTTTCTCGGCATTAAGACAAAACAGACACTACAAACATGAGCATGTTCTAGGTATTCCTGTTTCACACCTAGATGACAAAGTCTTTTATGACAACTTTGAGATGCTGAAAGATGCTCCTTTTTTATCTACAATGGTCGACAACCCTAACCACATTGGTTGTCATACACTAGGGGAATCCGAAGCATTTTTTGCTGGTACACAAGCAATCGAACGTGAGTTGGTAGCAATGTGCGCAGAAGATATATTTAAAGGTGATGAAGGAGAATTTGATGGTTATGTAAGTTCTGGAGGTACAGAAACAAACATACAAGCTGTATGGATTTTCAGAAACCTTTTCAACAGAGAGTTTGGTGCTAAAAATGAAGAAATAGCCGTTATCTGTTCAGATGACACACATTACTCAGGAGCTAAATCTGCAAACTTACTAAACGTAAATTACATCACTGTCCCTGTTGATCAAGAAACAAGAAAGATTGATGTAAAGATACTTCACCAAACAGTTGCGGAAGCTAAAGCTAGAGGAATCAAATATTTTGCTGGTATTGTCAATATGATGACCACTATGTTTGGTTCAGTAGACAATCCTCAAGATTACATTGATGCCTTCCAAGCAAATGATGTCAAATTCCATTTGCATGTAGATGCTGCTTTTGGCGGTTTCATGTATCCTTTCTCAAACAACAATAATCCTGTAAACTTCCAAAATCCATATATTACATCTATTGGAATGGATGCCCACAAAATGGCTCAAGCGCCATTTGGTACAGGTATTTTCTTAATCAGAAAAGATTATATGCAATATGCCCTTACTGAAGAAGCGCAATATGTTTCTGGTATGGACATGACACTAGTGGGAAGTAGATCTGGAGCAAATGCTATTTCTGTTTGGATGATACTAAAAACTTACGGTTACTACGGATGGACTGAAAAAATCAATATGCTTCTCTATCGTACCAACTGGCTATGTAAAAAATTGGATCAATTGGGTGTAGAATATTACAGAGACGAGCATTCAAACTTGGTAACGATGAAAAGTAAATTCATCCCTACTGAATTAGCTCAAAAATACGCTCTTGTTCCTGAAAGTCACACTAAAGAAAATAAGTGGTACAAGATTGTCGTGATGGATCACGTTTCTATCGATGCCCTAAATCTTTTCTTAGAAGAACTGGAGCAATCACTAGCACAGACTGATGAAGGCGTTTTAGTCTAATTCGCAATAATTATTATAACAAAAAAGAGACTTTCTCATTACGAGAAAGTCTCTTTTGATTGGTATTAAAATACAAAAACCTTTTGGGGTTAAATATGTATTGAGTTGAATGGTAAGCGTAAATTAGATTACTTTTACGTTCACAGCATTCAATCCTTTTCTACCTTCTGTTAGTTCAAACTCTACTTTGTCACCTTCACGAACGTCATCGATAAGACCTGAGATGTGAACGAAGTATTCTTTGTTTGAATCATCTTCGATGATGAATCCAAAACCTTTAGACTCATTGAAGAATTTTACTGTACCTTTATTCATTGTAATAATTAAATAGTAATATAATACCCCAAAGGTAAGTCTATAATATTTGATCTTATAGTTTTTTGTAAACTATTTTTTATTAAAAATGCTAATAAGCCTATATATCAAACCTTTTTTACAATAAAATAAGCTGAAGAAAACACGCTATTAATTCTCAAAAAACAAGCTTTATGGTATCTTAAAGCTAGAATATTCTAACTAAAGCCATTAATAAACATTTGTTTTAGGAGCATAAAATGTGATTAGATTTTTTTTAAGGTTTTTGTAGCTCAATGGCTAGTTTTGGAAGTAAATCTCTTTCAAAAATAGATGCAAGTCTTCTTTGGTCTTATACTTATTCTGAAAAAATACCATTCCCACTTTATGCAGATCAATAGAATGACTCACTTTCGGATGTGATTTAATTTCATTCCATGCCTTATTCATTTCTTTTGACCAATAGATATCATCAAAAATAAGAACAGAATCTTGATGTACTTTTTCTAAAAATTGATGAAAGTACCGCACAGTTGGTTCATACCTATGATTAGCATCTATAAATGCAATGTCTACGTTATCTACTTTTGCCAGTTCATTGGGTAAAGTCTCATCTATATTACCTGCCACTGTCTTTACATTAGAGTTAAATCTAGAAAAAGCCTCTTCTGCAATTTTTTGAAGTCCTTCATTTCCTTCAAACGTTCTCACATAGCTTTTGCTAAAACCCTTCGATAAATACAGAGCCGAAAAACCTAAACACGTTCCGAGATCAAAAATTGTTTCTGCCTTTTTATAGATGGTCAATTTGTACAATATCTCACCAATGGCCAGCGGACTTCCAGAATTTTTTGCAAATGTTCTTACCTCCTTTTCTTTAGCTGTCTGTACTAATGAGCCTGCCCCCAAGTCGAGTCCTTCAATCTTTCTTTTATCCGATTTGAGTTCTTGTCTGTAAGCATTGATCTCATCAAAAAAATAGAAATGTTGGTCATTGAAAATGACTTCTTCCTTCAATTTTTCTATAAAATCAGAATTCTTTTTGTTGAAAAATGAAGCCTTAAAAAAGTGTTCTAAATACTTCAAACCCCACCATACTTTAGACATCTTAAGGAATATTTTAGATTTCGACAGTCAAATGACTTCTCAAAAAGTGATACAATTAAAAATCTATATACTTACAAAAATAAGTTTTTATATCTTTGCAAATTCAGAATCAGCACTAACTAAAATTGTTTGTTAGGTAGAGCATCTGAAATCTTATTTAGAAATAAAGTTTTAAAGATAATATAATGGGTCTGAAATGTGGTATCGTAGGTTTACCAAATGTGGGAAAATCTACGCTTTTCAACGCGCTAACAAGTGCCAATAATGCAGAATCTGCTAACTTTCCGTTCTGTACAATCGAACCAAACGTAGGGGTAGTTACTGTACCAGACCCTCGTTTGAAAGTACTTGCAAGTTTAGTAAATCCTGAAAAAGTTTTACCAACTGTATTTGAGTTTGTAGATATCGCAGGTCTTGTAAAAGGAGCCAGCAAAGGTGAAGGTCTAGGAAATAAATTCTTGGCTAACATCCGTGAAGTTGATGCAATCGTACACGTAATCAGATGTTTCGAGGATGACAACATTGTCCATGTAGATGGTAAAGTTGATCCTGCTTCTGACAAAGACGTAATCGATATGGAACTTCAACTTAAAGATGTTGAGTCTGTTGAGAAAAAATTAGCTAAGACTGCTAAAATGGCTAAGACTGGAAACGCAACAGCTAAAAAAGAAGCTGACGCGCTTACTAAGTTTAAAGAGCATTTGGAAGGCGGAAATAACGCTAGAAGTATTGAAGCTACTGAGGATGAATGGGCTACAGTTGCGGATCTTTTCTTGCTTACAGCTAAGCCAGTGATCTACCTTGCAAACGTTGAAGAAGAATCTGTAAACACAGGTAACCAACACACTGAAGCACTTCAAAAAATTGCTGATGCAGAAAATGCACAGGTAATCATGGTTTGTGCATCTTTGGAAGAGCAAATTTCTTCATTAGAAGATGATGATGAAAAAGCGATGTTCTTGGAAGAATATGAGCTTAGCGAGTCAGGTCTTGATAAATTGATTCGTGCATCATACGCATTATTGAACTTGATCACTTACTTTACAGCTGGTGTAAAAGAAGTTCGCGCATGGACAATCACTAAAGGATGGAAAGCGCCTCAAGCAGCGGGTGTAATTCACACAGACTTCGAAAAAGGATTTATCAAAGCGGAAGTTATCAAATACAATGACTACGTTGAATATAAATCTGAGAATGCTTGTAAAGAAGCTGGTAAACTTTCAATTGAAGGTAAAGAGTATATTGTTGGTGATGGTGACGTAATGCACTTCCGTTTCAACGTTTAAGAAAATATACTTTACAATTTATATATTAGGGATGCATTTAGGTGTATCCCTAATTTTTTACTTTTAATTGAAGACAAACTGACTTTTTTGAATTACAGCCTTAAATGATCGAATTAGTTTCTTATTTATTTTTCTTTAGTCTAGGCATTCAAATTCTATTTTGGATAGTTACACTTTTCACACCTTTCAAAGATGAAAAGTATACTTCTCAAAATACAGAAGGTGTAAGTATCATTATCGCTGCTAGAAACGAATATCATAACCTTAGGACATTTATCCCTAAAATTTTAGAACAGAATCACCCACAATTTGAAGTAATCATAGCCAACGACAGGTCAACGGATAATAGCTCAGAAATTCTAAGATCATTTGAAGAGAAATACGCTAATTTTCACTATGTCGAAATCGAAAATCAACATTCGGATATAGTGCCTAAAAAATATGCCCTAAGTACAGCCATAGCTAAAGCATCTTACAATACTCTTTTATTTACCGATGCTGATTGCATTCCTGCTTCTAATTCTTGGATTCAAGAAATGAGCGACGGTTACCAAAACGATAATGATCAGATTGTTTTAGGAATAGGAAGGTACTTTTCTGAAGACGGATTTCTGAATAGAGTTATCCAGTTTGAGACGCTTTGGACTGCCATCCATTATATCACTTTTGCAATATTAGGAAAGCCGTATATGGGCGTTGGAAGAAATTTATCTTTCAGAAAAGATGTTTTTAATACCTCCGAAGGATATGGAAAACACAAAAAAATTCTTAGTGGCGATGATGATCTTTTGATCAATCGGATTGCAACCGCAAAAAATACGAGAATCCGAGTAAACCCTAATGCTCACACGATTTCTGTACCGAAATCGTCATGGCATGAATGGCTAAAGCAGAAAAAACGTCACCTTTCAGTAGGTAAATATTACAAAATGGCAGACAAAATCATTTTGGCAGGATTATCGTTCAGCCATTTAACTAGTTGCTTAAGCCTTATTCTCTTATTTTTTCACAAAATTAATCCCATAGTGATATGTTTGTTATTCGGGATTAGACTTTGCTTAGTAACTTTGGTAATTAAAAGAAGAGGGGAATATTTAGATATGCCAATGAAAATCTGGGAAATTTGTATTTTCGACTTCCTTTTCCCTTTTTATCAAACAAGTATTGGCATCATCTCACAGTTGACAAAAAAGATAATATGGAAATAAATAAGAAATTTTCTGATAAAGCTTTAGAAGACTTTGAACTTATAGACAAAGCGATTGAAGGCGATGAAAAGGCTTATGCAAGTCTTATGAATCGTTATCGTAAGTCTGTATACCATACTATTCTAAAGATGATCAGAAATGTAGATGATGCTGAAGACTTAACCATCGAAGCTTTTGCGAAGGCTTTCAAGAACCTTCATAAGTTCAAGAAAGACTATACCTTCAGTACTTGGCTCTTCCGTATCGCTACAAATAATACTATTGACTTTATCCGTAAAAAGAAATTGGATACTATGAGTATTCACTCGGGTATCACTACTAAAGATGGCGATGAAGTTACTTTCAACATTAAAGATTCGGGTAGAGACCCTCAAGAAGAAGCGATAAGAAGTCAGAAAATTGAAATTGTACGTCAATTTGTCAGCTTACTACCTCCAAAGTATCAGCGTTTAGTGAAACTCAGATATTTTGATGAATTATCTTATGACGAAATAGCCAAAGAATTAAATGCTCCATTAGGAACTGTGAAAGCTCAATTGCACAGAGCCAGAGAGTTACTGTATGACTTGGTAAAAAATAAAAAGAATGTTATCTAAAGCATTCTTAACTGAATGAACCTTTATAACCGCAAGAAAAGTTATTTTCTTGCGGTTTTTTATTAAATCAAGAATAGTCTTACCCAAAATAATTCAATAAATTAGCAGTTTAAATACATTACTACCTTTGTGTAGTTATTCATGGAGGTCATAAAGAGTGTCAGTTGATATGCAAATCATCGAAAAATACTTTCCAGATATTACGGAGGATCAAGCAAATAAATTTGCTCAGTTAGAAGAGTTGTACAAAGAATGGAACGAGAAAGTAAATGTTATTTCTAGAAAGGATGTTCAAAACCTTTATGAAAGACATGTTTTGCATTCGTTGAGTATTGCCAAGTTTGTCACTTTCAATGACGGCGCAAGAGTTTTAGATGTTGGAACAGGAGGAGGTTTCCCAGGTATTCCTTTAGCAATTCTGTTTCCTAACACACAATTTCACTGTGTAGATTCTATTGCCAAAAAAATCCGTGTAGTAAATGGAGTAGCAAGCGAACTTAAATTGGATAACCTGCTTGCAGAGCAATGTAGAGCTGAAAAAGTTAAGGGTGAATTTGATTTTGCCGTTACTCGTGCTGTTGCAACTATTGACATCTTACATAGATGGGTTCAGAAGAAAATCAGTAAAAGCCAACAACATGAGGTAAAAAATGGTTTATTCTGTTTGAAGGGGGGCGACTTAACTGAAGAGTTTGCCAACTTCAAGAAACACTATCGTTTCTACGACCTAAAAGACATCTACGAAGAGGAATTCTTCGAGACGAAAAAGGTTGTATACGTTCCAATGTAAGATTATTGAGTTTAGATTTTTACCCTCAAAAAATATAAAATGGCTGCTAGTATGAAAAGTATCCAAAATCCGATTTCGAAAGAAATGGAGATTTTTGGAAAAAAATTTAAAGCAGAACTGAAAAGTAAGGTTTGGATGCTAGATAAAATCACTTCCTATATGCTTAAGCAGAAAGGAAAGCAGGTTCGTCCTGTATTGGTTTTTCTATCGGCAGGTCTTGCTGGAGGTATTTCCGAGGCAAGTTATAGGGGAGCTTCTCTAATTGAATTGTTGCACACAGCTACTTTAGTCCATGACGATGTAGTCGATGCTTCAGAACAACGAAGAGGGTTCTTCTCTGTGAATGCTCTTTGGGGCGATAAGGTAGCGGTCCTACTAGGCGATTACCTATTAGCTAAAGGGCTATTACTTTCCTTAGATCATAATGATTTCAAATTACTTCAGATCGTTTCTAAAGCAGTCAAAGAAATGAGTGAAGGTGAACTTCTTCAGTTGGAAAAAGCTAGGAAGCTAGACATCACAGAAGATGTATACTATGAAATCATTCGTCAGAAAACGGCTACTTTGATTGAAGCTTGTTGTGCTGTTGGGGTTGCCTCTACTGGGGCTGATGATGCCACAGTTCAAAAAGCGGCTCTTATGGGGGAAAAAATCGGTATGGCATTCCAAATCAAAGATGACCTGTTTGACTTTGGTACAGATGAAATCGGTAAACCACTTGGCATAGATATCAAGGAAAAGAAGATGACTTTACCTTTAATCTATGCTCTTTCTCAAGCCGATAAATCTACCCAACGCAAAATCCGAAAGATGATGCGTAACCATAATGAAGACCCTAAAAAGATCAATGAAATCATTGATTTTGTAAAAAAATCTGATGGTTTAGGCTACGCGACAAAAGTGATGAATCAATACATTACTGATGCACGAAAAATCTTAGATAGCTTTCCGGAGTCCGACTATCGTACCTCAATGCATGACTTAATTAGTTATGTGATTGAGCGTAAAAAATAAGATCAAAAGTCTTCAATAATATAAAAGCTGTTTCAAAAGTAGATCATCTATCTTTTGAAACAGCTTTTTTTTATTCATTTTAGGACAAATTCATAAATATGAAGTATAATGCATAACTAAATTTATTTCATATAACTATGCGATTTTTACTTTTTTTCATTGTCTCTTCTTTTTTCCTTACTTCGTGCGGTAGTAACAACAATACTCGATTTAAATTTGAAGGCTTTACCTACAGAGATCCAGTTGGTAATATACTTTCCATCGACCCTACGGATTGGAACTTTACTGATAATTGGAATAGCCAAGAACATGCACTCTTTGAAGAATCCAAACAAACTTGTATACTCAACAACGATATGTTACGGATATTAGCGTTTCCGAACCCCATCGTTTCTGATTTTAATTTACAGATAGATAAGAATAATGAAAGCTTATTTTCTTATCGTGTAGTAGATCAAAACTTCAACTTATACTTTTCTGGCGACTCTATTACTGATCAAAGTATACGTTTCAAGCTAAAGGAAAATATAGATGTAAAAGGTAATATTCTAAGGGTTTATTATAAAGTTATTGAAGAAAACTGCGAGTATATTGGACATGGAGATATTGAAATATATCCATATTAAGATCGTAAGACGAAAACTCGACTCTTTTCAGACTAACAAAGTGACTATTTTTTATTCTTATTTTTAATGACACAAATTACAATTTCAGAAACTAGAGATATCAAATTAGAAGATATCATCCAACTGTATAAAGCCAATGAGTGGAGTGCTGCCCAAAAACCACAAAAGCTTTACAATGCCCTCATCAATTCTCATGGATTAGTTTCTGCTTGGGAAAATGAAAAACTAGTAGGTATTGGAAATGCAATCTCTGATGGACACCTTGTCGTATATTATCCACATTTACTGATACTCCCAGAATATCAAGGAAAAGGAATTGGCAAAATGATAATGAATAAAATGCAAGAAATCTATGGCGATTTCCATATGCAAATGCTAACGGCAGATGGAAAAGCAATTGATTTTTATCAGAAAATGGGATTTGAGCGCGCAGGTGAAACAGAACCTATGTGGATTTATAGTGGTGGAGAACACTAAACTTGACTTTTACCGACAACTGTTTACCTATTTAAGGATTTTAAATAAGTATACACTTCTTGTTGCCTATGTTGAAATGCCATTTCTTCAGCGGTTTTACCCATGTAGTTCTTGGCATTTCGGTCGACACCACCTCTAATCAAAAGTTGAGCTACATCCACATGATTACTCACAGCAGCTAGGTGTAAAGGTGTATCCCCTTCTGCATTTTTCTGATTGGCTTTTGCTCCTTCTCTCAGTAAAAGATTTACGATTTCGGTATAGCCTCCCAACGCTGCCAAATGTAAGGCTGAATTTCCCATATCAGAGATTGCCAAGATATCGACATCATTGTTTATTAGCATCCGAACAATTGCAGCATGCCCTTTAAAAGCTGCTAAATGAAGAGGTGTTAAGCCTTTTTCATCCTTCACATCTTTATTAATATCTTTTTCTAGAAAAAGCTCTAATACACTAATTTGATCATTTTCACTTGCTAGATGTACTGGCGTACGTCCTTCATTATTTGCTACATTTATATACGCCCCTTCATTAATCAAATAATTAATACAAGAGACATGACCGTGTTTAGCAGCTAAATGTAGAGGAGTGTTATCATGTTTATCTCTAATATCGACTTTTCCTCCATATTCAACTAAAAATGCAGCCATTCTTAATTGTCCATTTCTACAAGCAGTATGTAAAGGAGTCCTACCCAAAATATCCCTTTGTTCTATAGAGGCTCCATGGTCTATCAAAAAACGAGCGGTCTTTAAATCTCCTCTTTGTACTGTGATATGAAGAGGCGTATAACCAACATAGTTAGGGCGATCTACCCAATCATCCTGTACCAATAATCGGGACAAGGTGGTTGTATCAAAGCCTATGAAAATTGCTTGATGGAATGGTAGATTTCCATTTTCATCAATTAGAAGTCGATCAGCTTCATTATCTAACAGATAATTCACAAAATCTGTATTCGAGTTATTGATCGCAATAAATAACGGGGTATAGCCGTGATTATTTTGAGGGTTTATCTCACTATCATTTTCTAACAATAACTTCCCTACGCTTACTTCTCCACTTTTAGCGGCCATATGAATTGGAAGATTCTCTGAGAAATCAGCCAATTGAACATCTGCTCCATTGAACAGAAGATAGCTCACTAAAGAAGAGTCACCTCTTTCACTTGCTAAGTAAAGTAAGGTTTTCTTCTGTTTGTCTTGTGCATTTACAGATGCTCCTTCTTCAAACAACTTTTCAATTGTTTTCTGATTCGAATTTTCAATCGCTTTTATAGCTTTTTTATCCAAATCTTGAGCAGTCAAAAACTCACAACTCAATAATGTCACCAATAGGAAAAGTAAATTCTTCATAATGTAGCATTATAATGAAAAAAAGGGCTATCAAGTTCACCTCTTGACAACCCTCCTACCTATTGGAAAGGTAAATTATATCTGATTAGAAACCAACCTTAATGAATTGATTTAAGCTTCCATGTACTTTTCAATCAATTGTATCATGATATGAATCACTTTGATATGGATTTCTTGAATACGATCAGCAAATCCAAAATGAGGTACACGGATTTCAACATCAGCACTTCCTGCTAATTTCCCTCCATCTTTACCCGTCAATAATACAATCTTCATTCCTTTATTTTGAGCGACCTCAACAGCTCTAATGATATTTGCAGAGTTACCACTAGTACTGATACCTAGCAAAACATCATTTTTATTGCCCAAACCTTCCAAGTAACGAGAAAAGATTTCATTATAACCAAAATCATTACTCACACAAGACATATGACTAGGGTCTGAGATTGCTATGGCAGGATAAGCAGGTCTGTTTTCTCTATATCTTCCCGTCAACTCTTCTGCAAAATGCATGGCATCACAGTGTGAACCTCCATTCCCGCAAGAGAGTACTTTTCCTCCTTGTTTAAAAGAATCTGCAATCATTTTTGCCGCAGTCTCAATACGCTCAATGTTTTGCTCATCGGCTAAAAAATTCTCCAAAACTTGTTGTGCCTCTTGGAGTTCCTGACGTACAATCTCTCTATAATCCATCACTAATTATGATTCGATCCAAAATTTAGGTTCTAAAGTTATAAAAACTTTTGTTCGTGAGCTTACTTTAACTCCTTAATTAAATCATTAAAATAAGCTGGAGCGTATTTTATTCTACTTCCAACCCAAGAAAATAGCTCGCCATCAACTAGCTTTATTGTTGTTTTAGGATAGCTTTTTTGCAATTCCTCTAAATGCTTTTCTTTAAACGGATATGGCTCCGAAGAAAGCAAAATTGCATCTAAATCATTGTACTCAGATAATTTCACTTCTGGGTATCGACTCTCTTTCACTACATTTTCAAAACCACATTCAGCAATCATCTTATCGATAAATGTATCTGTCCCCACAGCCATATAAGGCTCTCTCCAAATGAGGTAAGCAACTCTAGCACTTTTATTTTCATTTTTCACAATGCTAGAAAAATTGGTTCTGATTTCTTCATTCAATTCATTTGCTTCCTTTTCTACAGCTAATACTTCCCCTAAAAGAGTATTCATCTCATAAAGTTCTTCAAGAGTATTCACATCTGCAATCCAAACAGGGTAATCCTTCTCTAAGGTTTGTACAATTTCAAGTGTATTTTCCTCTTTATTCCCAATCACTAGATCAGGTTGAAGTTCTTGAATTCTATCGTAATGTACAGACTTTGTCCCCCCTATTATTTTCCTTGACTTTGCTTCTAGTGGATGATGGCAAAACTTTGTTACTCCTACTACCCTTTCTCCTAAACCTAAATCAAAAAGTAATTCAGTCATAGAAGGTACAAGGCTGATAATTCTTTTAGGTACACTTTCTAAAGAAATCTTACGTCCTGTTTGATCTGTATATGCGAACATCATCTTAAATTTTTTACTCTTTCAAAGAAAAATATCTGTCTTCCCTCATCGGTTGGTCAAAGTAAAACAAAATCTTCTTAAATAATTATTAATAAATAGATTAACCCAAAACAAAAAATGGAATTTGAAACTTCAAAGCTTTTAGAGCAGGCTGAACACCTTATTATCGCATATGCCGTCGTATTAGTTGAAGCTGCGGCTATACTTATTTTCGGTTGGATTGTGATCAACTGGATTGTAAATAAGGTTAAACATAAACTCAAAAATAAAACTGATAATCATGAGCTTCTCGACTTTGTATCAAACACCGTAAATTTCTTACTGAAAATTGTTCTTATTTTAGCCGTTATCAGTAAGCTAGGAATTGAAACTACATCTATAATTGCATTACTTGGTTCTGCTGGTTTAGCCGTGGGTTTAGCTCTTCAAGGGTCTCTTTCAAACATAGCAGGAGGCTTAATTATTTTGATTCTTCGCCCTTTCAGAAAAGGTCATTTTATAGAAGCTCAAGGGCAAATGGGTGAAGTCATTGAAATCGGACTTTTTACAACCATCATCGCATCTCCTGAAAACCGAAAAGTTATCATTCCCAATGCTCCTTTGTCAAATGGAATCATCACTAATTATACTGAAAGAGGTACTGTTCGTTGCGATATAAGTATTGGGATTGCTTATGATGCAAATATCGGAGAAGCTAAAAAAGTATTATTAGATGTTATCTCAAATCATCCGAATAGTCTAGATGAACCAGCCCCAACAGTTATTGTCTCACAATTAGCTGATAGTTCTGTTAACCTAATTGCAAGGGTATTCACGAAAGTTGAACATCTTTGGCCTACTTTTTTTGATCTGAATGAAAAATGCAAAATAGCACTCGATGAAGCAAATATTGAAATTCCATTCCCTCAAAGAGTTATCCATATGAAAAAGGAAGAATAGATGAATTATTTCGAAAAAAATCATCAAAGCATTAAAAACTGGGCAGAGGAAGATCGACCTAGAGAAAAGTTTGTTTTAAAAGGGCGATCATCTCTTTCCAATGCTGAATTACTCGCTATTTTAATCCGAAATGGAAGAGCTTCTTATTCAGCTTTGGATATTGCCAAAGACATTTTAAGTTCTGTTGATCACTCTTTAGATGATTTAGCCACACTTTCTTTAGCTGAATTCACTAAAATAGATGGAATTGGAGAGGCTAAAGCTATTACCATTTTGAGTGCACTTGAACTAGGTCGAAGACGGAAGGGAGAAAAACAAAAGTCAAAACCGCAAATAAAATCTTCTAAAGCTGCTTTTGAACTTATGACTCCTCATTTGATGGATCTTATGCATGAGGAATTTTGGATTGTTGTTTTGAGTAGAGCTAATCATGTTTTAAGAACTATTCAAATTAGCAAAGGTGGCGTTGCTGGAACAGTCGCAGATCCTAAACTCGTTTTTAAATTAGCTCTTCAAGTTGAAGGGGCTTGTTCACTCATTCTTGTTCATAATCATCCATCTGGAAACATCCAACCAAGTCAAGCAGATATACAACTCACTAAAAAAATGAAGAAAAGTGGAGAATTTTTAGACCTCCCAGTACTTGATCACCTTATTTTTTCAAATCACAAATATTTCAGTTTTGCAGATGAAGGCATATTATAGCTTTTGATAATCCAACTTTTATGATTAGGTTTCTAAAACTAAACTAGATTCAGTATACAAGTAAAAAGAAACAAGCTATGAATAAGAAACTAATTGTAGGCTTAGCAATTTTAGCAGCTATCGCATATACTTTTTTAGGACAAAATAATGATGCATCTCCTGAGGAAAAAGAAGCTTTTAATACTGAAATCCTTAAATATAGAGACGATCAAGTTAAAGGATTACAAGCCACAGATTACGAGCCTTTTTACAATGACTCAACTTTCCAAGGGCTCTCATACTTCTCACCTAATTTACAGTACAAAGTAAATGCACGCCTAGATTGGAATGATAATGCAGAAAGAATAGCAGTACCTACCTCATCGGGTAAAAAGAAATATTTTAAGAAAGCAGTAACAGCACATTTTAGCTTAAATGGAAACGATCATGAATTGATTCTTCTAAAACCTGAAGCCAATGCTATGCTCAATTATTACTTTTTAGCATTTACTGACCTAACAAGTGGTGAAGAAACTTATGGAGGAGGCCGTTATATAAATATTGAAGGATTAAAAAAAGGACAGCTCCAAACAACTATAGACTTCAATAAAGCGTATAACCCTTATTGTGCTTATAAAGATGGATATAATTGTCCTATACCTCTCAGAGAAAATAGACTTGCCACAAAAGTAGAAGCTGGAGAGAAAAACTATCAAGCTTCACATTAAAAAGGAACTCACATTTGTTATTCATGTATAGAAACGTGAATAGGAATAAATGGAGAAAAACCTTTTTAAATACATAAAACAGCTGAGTTAAAATTGTTTAAATAGATATAGTTCTGTTATTATCTGCATTATATTTATTGATTAACACCATAGTCTAATTAGACAAATAGTTAGCAATTCTAGCTCACATTCAATGACCACAGTTGTTTCCAGACGAAGTGAGCATTTCTTGATCGATAATATTTGACAAAGAAACATAAAATGAAGAAAAAGTTACTATCAGTTTTCATCCCGTTACTCCTTATTGGGGCTTTGCTAGGAGTCGGATTTAATTATTCTCAATTTGAGGGAGATGGAGATACAGTCACCAAAGAAAAACTCTTAAAGCAACTTCTATTTATGGGACTTGAGAAAGTCCACTATGAGCCCAAAAAGATAGATGATTCTTTTTCTGAAGCTTCTTTTAAGGAATACTTTAAGCAAACAGACCCTAATAAAAGATTCTATCTTGAATCAGATATAGAGCAGCTTAGCGCATATAAAGACCAAATAGATGAAGATATCAACTTTGGTAATGTTCCATTTTTAGATAATGCTGAAGAAATTTATAAACGCCGTACTGAAGAAATCAAAAAATATACAGAAGAGATTCTTTCTTCACCTTTTGATTTTTCCATTGAGGAAGATTTTGAAACTTCATCAGATAAAAGAGCTTACGCAAAAAACTCTGAAGAATTAAGAGAGCGTTGGAGAAAATTCTTAAAGTATGCCGTTCTTACTCGTTATGCTGGAAGAATTGAAGACCAAAATAAAGCGAAAGAAACAGCCGAAAAGGAAGGAAAAGATTTTGAAGAAAAATCGTTAGAAACTATCGAGAAAGAGGCTAGAGAAAGCATCAAGAAAAATTATGATGATTACTTCGTTCGTTTAGATAGAATGACTCGTGATAAAAGAGTTGCAAACTACCTAAATGCTGCCATCAGTACTTACGACCCACACACAAGTTATTTCCCACCAAAAGACAAACAAGATTTTGATATCGGAATGTCTGGACAACTTGAAGGAATTGGAGCATCTCTGACTCAAACAGAAGGCGAAGTTAAAGTTGTAAGAATTGTACCTGGTAGCCCATCTTGGAAACAAGGAGAGTTAAAAGAGGAAGATATTATCATTAAAGTAGCTCAAGGAGAAGAAGAGCCAGTTTCTATTGAAGATATGCTACTTGATGATGCCATCAAGTTGATCAGAGGTAAAAAAGGTACTGAGGTTAAACTTACAGTAAGAAAACCAGATGGTAGAATCACTGTTATCCCAATCATTCGTGATGTAGTGGTTTTCGAAGAATCATATGTAAAATCAGCGATATCAATTACACCAGAAGGTAAGAAAGTTGGTATAATCAACCTTCCTAGCTTCTATGTTAACTTCAATCAAGCTGGAGGCGGAAGAAGATGTGCGACAGATGTTGAGAGAGAGCTTTTAAGATTGAAAGCTGAAAACGTTGAAGGAATTGTATTTGACTTAAGAAACAATGGAGGTGGCTCACTGCAAGATGTGATCGAAATGGTTGGTCTATTTGTTGGTGAAGGCCCTGTTGTTCAAGTGAAAGGACGTAATGATGAAATTGAAGTTCACACAGCTCCTGCGAGACCTGCAATCTATGACGGCCCATTAGTAGTAATGGTAAATAGATTAAGTGCTTCTGCTACTGAAATTTTCTCTGCTGCAATGCAAGACTACGGAAGAGCAATTGTTGTTGGAGCACAAACATACGGTAAAGGTTCTGTACAGAGATTTATTGACCTTGACTTCCTGTTGAACGACTATTATGCTGACTACAAACCTCTTGGTTCTTTGAAACTTACAATTCAAAAGTATTACAGAATCAATGGTGGCGCGACTCAAGTGGAAGGTGTAAAACCTGATATCACTATTCCAGACATCTACTCATACATGGATGTGGGTGAAGGAAAACTACCTTATGTTCTTCCTTGGGATGAGATTAAATCTGCTGAGTACAAAACTTGGAATAAAGATAAATATGATCTTAAATCTCTTGATAAGAAGAGTCAAAAACGTCAGAAAGAAAATCCTTTCTTCGAAGAACTTGTAAGAGGTGGTGAACAATTGGCTGCAGAAAGAGAGAATACACTTCAATCTTTGAATTATAAAAAGTACGCTGACAGACAAGAGAAACTGAAAGAAGAGTCTGATAAACTTGAGAAATTCCAAGAAAAGCTAGAAGGTTATGAATTCACAATATTGAAAGATCCTCAATCAAAAGAATTCTCAGCGACTTCTGAACAAGAGAAAGAAGAGTTTGCTAAAATTCAAAAAGAGTCTGAAGATAGATGGAAAGAGTCTTTAGAAAAAGATGATTACATCCAAGAAGCTACAAATATCCTTATCGATATTCTGTAGAAGACTAATTCTTAGAAAATAGAACAAGGCATTCCTTAATTAAAAGGAATGCCTTTTTTTACACGATACAGATAACATCATTAAATAAAGAATTGTTAAATTGCATTTTAGTTTAATGCTTTAACAATTTATAATAAAATCATGGGTAGACACTTTTTATTTTTTTATTTATTTTCACTCACTCTTTTTTCTTGTACTGAAAAATACAATACACAAAAAGTCTATGATTATCAAGTAAGAGGACTCGTACAAAAAGGACCATATGTTTCAGGTTCTCCAATTACAATTCAAGAATTAGATGAAAACTTCATTCCTACTGGGCTTTCTTTTAATACTATTATTCAAGATGATTTTGGTTCATTTGCAATAAGACCTAAAATATCCTCTCCTTTTATCGAAATAATAGCTCAAGGTTACTATTTCAATGAAGTATCTGGAGACCTTTCAAATTCTAGTTTATATTTACGATCTATTTTAGAGGTCAAAGAAGGTACTACAGCAAATATTAATATACTCACTACCTTAACAAAAGATCGAATCATTAGTCTTATTGAAGAGTATGGCTACACATTTAGGGATGCAAAATCTCAAGCTACTTTTGAATTATTAAAAGTATTTGATATTGAAGAAAATACTCTTCATTCATTTAATGAAATGGATCTTAGCTCTACCAATAATGAAGCTGCAATACTCATTGCTATTTCATCCATCATTCAAGGTCAAAATACAATTGCTCAATTATCTGAATTCATTTCAAAGTTTTCTGTAGATTTTAAAGAGGATGGGAAAATTGATTCTGAACTTATTTTAAGACAAATAAAAGAAAACTCAGAAACTTTAAATCCTTCACAAATAGCTAATAATCTAAAAACTAGATATACATCTCTTGGATATGACATTCAAATACCTAAGTTTGACCACTACATCAACAAACTTATAGACTTGAAAGTCATGATGGTATATCCGAATGATCAACAAAAAGACCTATCTAATGATACAGAAATAAAAATCTTTTTCAATAAAAAACTTGATCCTGCTAGTATTAGCTTAAATACAATTTATTTAAGTCTCAAAAATGAAATAGTATCAACCAGTCTTAGCTATAATGAAAAAGACAATTCTATTACTATACGCCCTCTAGAGGAACTGAAATCATTATCAAGCTACACCATTAATATAAAATCAAATCTTAAAGCTCTTGATGATACAAAAATGTCAGATGAATTTATAAGTCAGTTCACAACAGTAAGATTAGATATTGTAAGTGACCTTACTAATCATTATATATTTTCAGGAAATGTAAATGATATAAGTGGTAATAATAATCAAGTAATTCTATCTCAGACTTCCTATTCATCAGATATAAAAGGAGATAGCAATCAAGCTTTAAACTTTAATGGAAATGGTCACTACATGGATTTTAATAGATCTATAAACCCAGTTACTGAAGATTGGACTTTCTCCATATGGTTTAAACTAGATCAACTCCCTTCAAATAAAGACGATGCATTTTTCTTAACTAGTAATAATCATAGTAATGAAAGTGATATTTACCTATATGTAGATAATGATGATAATATGATCAAAACAGGGATTGCTAGTAGTCGTTCTAAAGTCTCTACAAATGTTGTGGTGTCAAAAGATCAATGGTATCAAGCTGCAATTACTTATTCTTCTGATTCATTAAGTATATATGTAAATGGAGAATTAAAGTCTAGAACATCAAATCAATTCTCCTCTAGCAACACAACTAACGAAAAGTTTAGAGTAGCCTGTAATTTAATTGATAGTTGGTATGGTTACAATGAAAATAAAGGTAGAATTTTTGGAAGTATAGATAACTTAAGAATATACTCAAGAGTGTTGAATGAAACTGAGATTGAAAGTATATACAACCTAGAAAATATATCTTCAAACTCTCGCATTTCAAATATAAGTTTCGTCCCTGATGAGATAACTTTAAAATCACGAAAACAGAATAGTTGGCACTAATACTAATTTAATAAAAAGTATTTAGGCATTCCTTAATTAAAAGGAATGCCTTTTTTTAGATTAATTGACAAAGATATTTACTCAAAATTTGACCAATTTGATCAATGAGCTGTATTAAGTGATAGATGTAGTTCTGTATTCTCCAATAATCTTCTACGTTCCAACCTTCTGACTCTAAAATCACAGCTTTTCAAAAGCAAAAACACAAATATCAGAAGCCAGAATAGTAAAAATGAAATCATAACTTTATTGATATTCATACTAATCGTCTGAACATTAAAACTTGTTTATTAAGCCACTTCAAGTGATAGTTCACCTCCGTCAAAGTCTTCAACAACATTGAGGTTTATAGTTGTTATCTCATTTGCTTTTACCTCAAAAGGAATTGATTTATCAATCATTGTAAACTTATGATCTGCTATTGAATACCTGAATTCCATATAGTCAAAAGTGTATTCTCCTTCAGGGAGGTCTATGCCTTGCTCTAGCGCATCAATTCTAATTTTCTCATGGTTGATAACAATAAAACCATATTCCAAAACCGAAGAGATAACTACACTTTCCTCTACATCTTGAATAAAATTAATATTAATGGTTCCCCTACTTTGGTAAGTATCATTTTGCTTATCTGAACAGACAAGTGATACTAAAGACAGACTTATTATGAATAGAATATTTTTCAACATTTCATTTATAACTTTTTTATTAAACAAAAGGTGATGCCCCTAGCAAAGGAGTTGAACCTTTGCACGTTAAAATCGAAAAAATACGTGATACCGATCTAGGGGTTAATAAACACAGTCTAAAAGTCTATGCCTATCTAATAAACTCTATAGTGTATTGCTCCTAAAGGCAGAATCGAACTACCTCAAAACACCATGTCAGGATTCATTTCCGGTTATATAATTCTCTTGATAAAATTTAGGGTGTACGCTCCCTCCCCATTTCATTATTATAAATAACGAGGCGGATAAATGCCAACTAAAAATCTCAAAGAGGTTTTAGCTTGTACCAAGACTTATTTTCATATTCAGAGCAAACAATACATATGAATTGACATTAAAGTGTAGGATAATTAAATGCCTATTCATTCTACTTTTATGAATATAAAAAACTCCTAGTGTGGGAGTCGAACCCACACTAAACCAATCTAGGAGTACAACAACAAACCTAGCATTACGACTCTACTTTTGAATCTACTGACAATCAGATTGAACAGTAAAACTCAAAGCTTTGAGAAGCTCTGCCTTCTGAGAAATTCAACTATGAATACTAAGATTATTTTAAGAGATCCTTTTAACTGAAAATGCTTTCTTTAGGGATAAACTTTAAGGAATTGATTCCTTTTAGATCTTTATACTAATTCTAATTATCTAATTAATCTTCAATAGGTATGGTGATTTGAACTATTAGAAGATTAAGATCTTTCTACTAGGTACTAGTAAATACCCACGCCCGTCTTGGGGTGGCTATACATTTATTTGTATTAATCATTGCTTGTCAATATTGGAATTATAAAAACGTTAGTAAGTAATATTTGATGTTTGCAATATATAAAGAAGGTTTTTAAATCAATGTGAACGTTGTTATACAATAGTTAAACAAGTCTTCTATTAACAAATAATTCCTCTAATTAAATAAAAAAGTCCCAAGATAACTTCCGAAAAAGTTCTTGAGACCTTAGTGGGCAAACTCAGTTCTCAACAGAGTTGAGAGTATTAAGGTATAACTAATTCAATGAAGGCCTTTTACAAGACCTTCATTCCTATTATTTATTTAATAAGCTTATTGAATACTTTTGGTGTTCCATCAATAATCAATGTGTAGATATACATACCTGATTGAAGTACAGATGTGTCATACTCCACTTCTGAAGTTCCAACAGACTTTCTACCTGCTTCAATGCTATCTACTAATTGACCTTGCATGTTATAAACCATAATCTTCACATCAGCTGCTTCTGTAAGATCGAATGAGAATTTAGTACTTGCTGTAACTGGATTTGGATAGTTCATCAACTTGAACTTGTTTGCAAGGATCTCATCTTCTACTCCTGTAACTAATGCTTCTCTAACAATTACAGATACTACTTTTACTACAGATGCCATTTCTGGGTCATAAGCAGTAATTGCAATTTCTGTTTCACCTTCTTTGATAGCTGAAATGATAAACTCATTATTAGCAAAACCTGAAACAACAATTCCATCGTTATTGTCGGCAATACCATAAGTCAACTCATCTCCGTCAGGGTCAGTGATCGCTTGTGTAGCATCCCAGTAGAATACTTCTCCCAAGTCAATTACAATTGTATCAATTTCCTCTGCAACAGGAGCTCTGTTGACATTCATTACTTCTACATCAATAGTAGCAGTTGTTGTAATTCCATATTCATCTACACCAACGATATCGAATGAATGCATACCAGAATGATCAAAAGACGGTGTAAGTGAAATATTCACTTGATTACCTTCAATTGTAGCTGTACCTAAATCATCGAGATTCTCGATCGAAATTGTGAAGTCATGAGACTCAGGATCCATTAAGTTATAACTTAACATTAATGTATCTCCCTCATTCATGCTCTGCTTTTCAACGTTACCATAAACTTGTGGGCCTTTGTTGATGTACATACTCGCGATGAATGAGCTTTCATCTTCAGACAAATCAGGGTCATTTGTGATAATCGCTACTTTCGCGATCAACTCATTTGCTCCTCTTCTGAATCTAGCATCAAAACTAGCAGTTACATCTAGGCTATCACCCATCTCGATTACACCTTCATCATGACTCAATTTGAACCACGTACCATCTACTTTATCTTGAGCATACGCTCTAGCATAGTAACCTGTTGTAGCAAATCTTGTATCAGTTGTAATATCGATCAAGCCGTCATCTGCCACGAAATAGAACGTTTCAGCATAAGTCTGGTCTAATGCGATCAAACCTTGAGGGTATGTAGCATCTGCTTCATAAGTGAAGGCTACATAGATATTTTCACCTGAGAAGAATAATACTTCTTCACTCAATTCAAACAACTCTGCTTTACCCGTTTGTTCTGAAGAACTTGTTTCTGTAGTAAATGTCTCAGTATGAAGTGTAACAAGATTGTCAATCGTTCCTGTCATTACTTCTACTTTGATTTTTCCATTCTCAAGTCCTTCTGGTCTGTACCAAGTAGATACATGTGATAAACCAAAACCTCCTTCTGGAGCGATGAATTTAGTCATAGAAGTCATTTCTTGACTACCACCATATCCAAGTGAATTTGAGATTTCGATATCTTCTGCTCCGTAATAAAGTGCTTGATAGAAATTCGAATCTGCTACTGCATTTGCATATGAAGTAATCCCTACAAACTCATTTATCATTAGAGCTACAGCACTTGCCGAAGAAGAGAAATCAGGCATCATTACCTCTCCTTGGTACTGATAATCAATTGCAAACTGATAATGTAGAGGATATTCGCCATTTTTATTACTGATGTTGAATGACATTTCCTCTTGGTGATCTTCTACCATAGCTACAACAGCTAAAGTATCAGCCATATCAGACTCAAATACTGGAGGCAAATAGAAGTTAGCTTTCACTAAAAGCTCATGCATACTACCATCTGCATAGTTCAATTTAAGAGTATCTTCATATACCCCAGGTTCAGTTGGCTTAAGAACTACTTGAGCATCTACAACCTCATTTACTTTAATTACTAAAGGCTTATAGAATGGATTCAAGAATAAGTTATAGTCTACAAATCCTGGAATAGCAGGGAATGGCAACCAAGGGTTAACTTCCTCTAAAGTTCCCCAGAATTCTAAACCAAGGTTTGAATCTGAAATCACTTCAATTTCTCCTTCAGCTAAAGTATGATGAGCTGTACCTTTATTTTCAATTGCAAACTGATGTCTTGTCCACCATCCTGGTTGATAAAGAACATCACCCAAGTCAAGTTCTTCAACATTCCAAGACAATGCTGACTCTCCATTTACAGTCAAGTTTACAGGAATTGAAATATCTTCACTGTTTGGCGTATGGTTTACAAAAGTAAGATTAGTAACATAGTCTCCTCCAATCAATTCTGTTGCGTTCAACTCAAAAGTAATGTCTTTACTTTCTCCAGCAGCAATATTGATAACTTCTGAAGGCGTGAACTCAATTACTAAGTTATCTTTAATCAGACTTCTATAGAAATTCGCCATTGTACCTTCTGTACCATCAATATTTTCAACTCCTACTACCAAATTGTGATTCCATTGGTCAATTGTCTCTTGGTTAATTGTTTTGTATTGCATTTTGATTCTGCCATCCAAGTACAAAACAACTTGAGCTTCTACCAATCCACCATTTCCTTCTCCGAACGAATGTACCCAACGGTAGTAAGTAAATACCGCTTTATCTTCAAACTCTTTGAAGTAGATACCTTTCATATCATTTTCATCGAAGTAATCATAACCCGTTAATCCCCAGAATACAGCGATAAAGTTGTTAAACTTATCTTCAAAAGGAATAACGTTGTTGATGATTGGTGCTAATTGAACAGGCTCAGTAAATGTGATAATACCAGGGTAACCCATCCAAGCAGTAGAATACTCTTCTCCGTAGAACATAAATGGTTTCTCAAAGTCAATCTTAGCAGACATGATCGATTGATCGAAATCCAATTTTTGACCTTCTCCATTTGTTACAATCTCAATCCAGTCAAATAGTGGTGCATCAGGATCTTCAAGACCAATCAATGCATCATCATTATGATTGAAGTAATATTCAAAGTCTCTCAACGATGGTAGAGACATTGCTCCAACATCAGATTTCTTTTCATATAACCAGTTGCTTCCTTTTGTCAACATTCTAAGCGTAGTATCTCCTGCTACGTTAGAAACATTTACTGTAAATTCAGCTTTCTCACCATGATTCAATGTGAATGACGATTGATCATAAGTTAAATCAATAGCAGGTGCACCGATAACATTCGCACTTACATCAAACACATATGTATTATTCATGTCATCCGTAAATGTAATCTGATCTGAGTACTCACCTAGCTCTGAAGCATCAAAGTAAACTTTTACTGTTGTACCTAATCTAGCTTTAAGTTCAAATGTCTCTTTGTTTACAGAGAATTTAGAACCGTCAGCAAAAGAAGTCGATACTATATCAGCATTGCTATTTCCATCATTCAGGAATGAAATCACTCTGAATAGATCTGTTCCTCTGTAAATCGAACCGAAATCAACTGTATTATCTGAAGTTGATACAATTGCTTCACCACCTTCATTGATATCTACATTTACTGTGAAATGTGCAATTGGTAAAGATGGGTCATTATTTTCGATCGCAATATTTTGCGTATTCACACCTTCTACCAAGCCGTCAGTATCAATATCAAAAGTAATCTCCAATGAGTCACCAACAGCAACTACACCATTTGTATGAGATAGATTTGAAATGATTTTTGAACCAGGGAACGTGATATCAATCCAAGTTGGTTGCGCCCAATACCCAAACAATCTTTCTGGTTTTCTATATACATCATAGAAGTAAATACCATCTTGCTTGTCAGGACTCTCGATACCCATCATAGGATCCCAAATATCAGCATCAGACCAATAAACATCTAGGTATCTCATTTCTGCGTGACCATCGTAGTAAACTGCCAATTGGAAGTTCATTGGTTCTCCAGATAATCCGTGAGTTACTTTTGAATGTACATTTTTATATTCAAATACTACGTGATCATCAAATACATGATAAAGTAGTTTTGTATCGTGAAGTAGATCAAAGTACTGGTAATAAATCGCAAAGTACCCATTTGAAGTAAAGCTAGAACCTAGCAAACCACCCCAAGAACCATTTACAGGATCTTTATCATCCAACGCGATCAAACCAATATGCGACATATAAAGCTTGTTCACTAAAGTATCGTAGAATGGGAATTTGAAGCTCAAATCTACTTCTACGAAGTCAAGGAAAGGATTACTCTTAAACTGATCAGTAACATCAACTGTACCATCCATTCCATCAATTTCTTCCCAAGTGAAGCCATCATTTCTCAACTCCCAAGCATAACCAAACTTATGTCCACCTTCTTTACTTGGTTTCGAGCTATATTTAGGAATGTTGAAATCCAATGGGTAATCACCTTCATTCTTGATCATAATAGAAGATGTAGCTGCAGCCCCATGTGCCAAATAATGAACTTGCGATTGAGGTGTAACAGCGATCTCAGCTGGTGCTTCACCATTACCAAACAGATTTACAACTGCTTTGTAACCATTTCTATCTGTGATTGATAAAACTGCATTCGAGTTACCAGGAGTTGTAGGTACATATTTCACTACTAAGTCTTCAGCAGTTCTTGGCATTACATTGTATGGCTTAGAAACGATTTCAAAAGGAGAACCATCTAAACCTTCGAAAGTAAATGAACCTTTAAACAAACCGTAACCATAGTTCTCCATTCTGATGATCAACTCTCTTTCAGAACCAACTTGAACAGAACCAAAATCCACAATACCAGGAGTAATCAAGTTTGGTTCTTGACCCGCAATTGTAACTTTAGTCGAGATTCTAGCATCTGCTGCATTCTCATCATTAGATTTGATCAAGATATTAGTCTCAACATCACCATTCTTCAAGTGAGAAATATCTGCACTGAATTCTACCTCAGTTTCTCCTACTCCATTGATCATTCCTTTTGCTGGAGTCAATGAAATGAAGTCACCTTGATATTCTTCGTCAGTAAATGCACCCATAGTAAATGCCCATCCTGGCTCTTGCAAAGCATCTGCTAAATTATTCCAAGATGTTCCATCATCGAATGAAATCCATTGGTACCTCTCCGCATCTGGATGATCTGTGATACTGCTAATACCAATTGGGTAACGGTTACCTGCTGGTACTTTTACCACTAACCACAGAATATCATTTTGCTGTACATAATATGATTCATTGTAATCCAATGAAATAGTATGAGAACCTTCTTGTGTATCTTCAATTTCTTTTGACAATACCAATTTAGCATCTGCTAAAATATCTCCATGATAAATTTCTACAGTTGCTTTTCCTGTAGAGATATTATTCAAATAAACATCCATTTCTGTGATATTGAATCCATCAGGATTAGACACAGAGTAGGCTGCAGCGATTGTATTTGATTTTGACAAATCTTCATCTCCGATCAAATAAACTGCATAGAATGACTCCGTATAGTAAAGATACTCGTTTTTAAACTCACGAAGTGGCTCATAATCTTCATTACGAACTACATCAAGTGGCATTACACGAGATCTCTCTAAAGAAATATCAGCATTTTGAGGGTAACCCAAACTAGCATTTGCCCATGATTTAACATAAACATCTGTTTGTCTTGTTTCCAATTCCCACTCCAAAAGTGCATCATTGGTATTACCAATCATAAATGTGTCAACAACAACAGTACTCTCAGTAACATCACCATCTAAATCAATAGCAAATGACCATGAGTTTGGCGCTTCTGGGTATGTCATCGCTGGTCCCATATTAGTCGTAAAAGTAAGTTCTTCTGACAAGTCTGAAGGATTTCCCCAACGGTCAAAAGCTTGTACTTTCAAACTATAATCTGTAGAAGATGTAAGCTCTTCAATTCTATACTCATAAGTCTCTCCTGCTGCTACATCTGAGAATACGAAAATTTCTCTCGCTGTATTCTCATCAAAAGCACCTTCCGAGAGGATGATTTTAAACTTACTAGGTTTTTCATCATCCTCATCAGCAGGTACCGTCCAATTCAAGTCAACAAAATCGTTTGAGATTGCTGATACTATTAATCCGGTTGTAACCTCTGGACCAATGCCTGAGTTTTCTTTTATAGCTAAGCTTGCATCAATTAAACCTGTTCCTAACTGTCCAATAAAATCAGGAGCTGTTTCATCGAGTGACAAACCTGCAAATACAATTTGATTCTTTAGTACATCTTGAGAAAAATCGCCTCCACCTAGTTTTGAAACAACTAAGGCCGCAATACCACTCACATGTGGACAAGCCATTGATGTTCCGTCTAAGTAACCATACTCATTACCAGGTAACGTACTCAATACACCATAAGATTGTCCCTGCCAAGTATCTCCACCAGGAGCTGCAATTTCAATCCATGATCCAAAGTTTGAGTAAGAAGCTTTGTCTCTTGTTCCATCAGTAGATGCTACAGCAACTACAGACTCGTAATAACCAGGGTAATATGCTGCATTTCTACCATCATTTCCTGCGGCAAAAATAACAATACCACCTCGCATAGGGCTTCCTTCATAATCACCTGCCTCAGCAATAAAATAATCAATCGCATCAAGTACAGATTGCTCATACTGACCTGGAACTAAATATCCCCAAGAGTTTTGAGAGATAACAGCACCATTATTCGCTGCATAAATAAATGCTGAAGCGAGGTCTCCTCCTCCTCCGCCTTCTGATAAAATCTGGCAGGCCATGATACGAACACCATCTCCATTTCCAGAACCACCAGCTACACCAGCTACACCTACACCATTATTATTCACTGCCGCTACTGTACCCGCAACGTGTGTACCGTGAGTTTCTGGATCAATGTTTCCAGAGTTATTGGTGAAGTTATAACCATATACATCATCGATATAGCCATTACCATCATCATCTACTCCGTCTTCACCATTAAGCTCGGCTTCGTTGATCCACATATTGTCTCTCAAATCTTCATGATCGACATCAATACCACCATCTGTTACAGCTACAATAACATTTGTAGAACCTGTAACTTCTGCCCATGCTTTATCCAATTGAATAGAAGCATCAGCTCTCTTTCCTGCTTGGCTTCCATCATTAAAATAATGCCATTGGCTAGAAAGTAGTGGGTCATCCATTGTCATAGAAGCAGAAGCATTTGCTGTAATAGCAGCAACCTCTTCCTCTGACAATACTCGAACACCTTTTTCACCACCAATAAGTCTTTTTTCAAGAATTGGCTCTGAAAGCTCTACCGTTTCTACATTGTTATACGCTCTACAAACCACAGTAGGGTCTACATCTAAATCGTACTCAATGTTGTACCAAAGATGCAATCCGTGCTTTCTTAGTTTGTGTTCAAATTTGGCATCATAAGGAAAAACTCTTTCCAAATGATGCCCATTGAATTGCTTTGATACTGCGTCAAAGCTGGCAATTCCTAATTGCCCTGTACTCAGTCCTCCATAACTAACTGTTTGAAGTTTGTCTGCTGTACTTTCAGCAAATTTTACGCGAATGATTCCTTTCGCTTGTCCTTGGTTGTTGTAATTAACAATACCTGTTCTTCCCTGAGCCGTTGCTGTGTAATACTTGTGGGATGAAATAATACAGCACAGACTCAAAAAGACAAAGAGTAAACATCTTCTCATCATTTTGAGTGAGTTTTAGTAATTGAATTGGTTGAAGATGAAGCCAATTTTTGCATTAGCTTCTTTAAGAGATTAATCTCTTTTTTTCGATCCTCAATGAGCTTTATCAAATCTTCTTTATCAGAAGAAGTAGTTTGATTTTTCTTTGACATAGAAGTCGATTAGTCTCAAAAAAAATTGATAAAGCAAGCTTACTGGTTTTTCACCAATTCATCTCTAAATAGTACACCAACAAATCTCCACGATGGTCACAACATTTACCCAACAGCAACTACTACATTGGCACTACAAAAAATCTCAAAACCCTGATTTTAAACACTTAAAGATTAAAAATTCACAAACATTTTAAAATGCTATTTACTCTTGTGAAAGAAGGTTTTTGAAAAATGTTTGATAGTCGGTATCCGTATTTGTAAGTCCCAATTTCTTCCTCAATCGGAATCTCGCAACTTCAATTGATTTTGTACTTTGGTGGGTTATACTAGAAATATCTTTTGTGCTCAAGTTCAAATATAGGTATGCACAAAGCTTCTTTTCATTAGGCGTTAGTTTCGGATAATGGGTATTTAATTGATCATAAAAATCCTGATTAACCTGTTCAAAACGTACTTCCAATTCTTTCCATACATCTCCTTGTTTGTCATTCTGTAAATTGAAAACAATTGATCTTAAAGCCTTTTTGGTTTTAGCATCAACTTGGTCGTACAAAGCTACTATATTTTCTGAAACCGAGTTAATTAATTCATACTTCTGCATCAGGTGCATAATATTCGTTGTCAACTCCCGATCTCTGAAGGAAATATCCGCTTGAAGTTTTTCATTAATTACCTTAATCTTTTCTTGCTCAGATTGTGTCAACTCAACCTCTGTTTGATACTGTATTGTTTTTGCTTTCTGGTGCTTAAGGTTTAATCTGTAGTACCTAAAAATAAGATAACAGACTATCAAGATTAAGCTCATCAAGACGCTTAGTCCTATTATAACATATTGCTGATTTTGTTTTTCATCAATAAGTTCTTGTCGAGCCAATTCCAATTCGTGCTGCTCTTCAAATCTTTCCAACTGTATTTCATAGGTTTCAGAAAGCAGTAAATCTGAATATTCCTTATACTTCTTTAAGTAAAAAATAGCATTTTCAAATTCTTTTACTTCTTCATAATAGACATACAAATTATTGTATGTGTCTTTCATGTGAGTCGGTGAATTAAGTTCTTCAGCCTTTTCCAAAGCTACTTCATAAATTGGTAAGGCTATATCAAAATCACCTTTCAGTCGATGAATATTACCGAGAATATTCAATGAATTTACTACACCACCCCTATCATTTGTTTTCTGCTTAATATCATAAGCCTCTTCAATGGAATTTAGAGCATCATCCAATCTCCCCAATTTTAGATACTGGATCGCCATATTGTGCAAGACTTTACCTCTAAGATTATCTTGAACACCTCCTTTACAATAATTTAATGCTGTGTATAAGGATTGAATTGCCTTTTGAGGGTTATCGGTGTTGTCATATAAGGCTCCTAAATTCAAATATATATGAGGTAAATACTTCTCTGAGAAAGTATCATCCATTTTTTCCAGCTCCTTTATAAGTCTGAGAAACTCTTTTTCCGACTTTTCAAACTGCTTTTCTCTTTGCCCTAATAAGGCTAGATTGATTTGTGTTCTAATCCTAAGCTTCGAGGCTCCTAACTCTGTAAATATTTTCTCTGCTTGTAAATACGATTCTTTCGCATTAATTAAAAAGCCTTTGGTCAGATAAACATTCCCCCTGTTTTTATAGAATTCTCCGAGCAATTCAGAATTGGGTTCTTGGCTCAATAATAAAATCCCTTCCTCTAAGTAATTCAATGACATGTCAAGGTCAGACTTGAAATAAACTTGCGAAAGTTCATATAATAGTTTGGCTCGATCTTCTATTTCAACAGTCTTAGATAGTTCATGCTTCAAACTGTCTAAAGAATTAGCCCATAGCGGTGATGATACTATGATATATAGAAGTAAAGTTTGTATAGATCTCAAGATAGTCGTGTGATTTTGTTGCTTAAGTAAAAATGGTAAAAAAATCTTGTGAGTAGCTGCCATATTCACTCTGTTAAAGAAAAGACAACTTTTTTAACAATTAAAAAAGGTAAAAAATATTGATATAATTAAATATTAAATAATAATATTTAATGAAAAGTGAGATTAGCACGAATATTCCTCGCTAGAAAGCAAATTGTACATGATGTTATTCTCAATACAACAATCCACACTTTAGGCTTTAGAATGCTTAAAATATTTCATAGAAAAGAATGATATACCGTAAGCAATTAAACATCCTAAAAGAACATTACCTAAACGCCACACGGCAACTTCTAAGACTTGAGCTCGTTCGTAGTTGGCCATAAAAATTGTCATAGAAGTCAGTGTTGCTGCATAGGGATATTTTTTACTTGCATTATAAATTCCTAAAACAAAGCCTGTACAAATAACGATGTAATAAAATTGAACTGAATGCAGTTTATAAAGAATAAAATATCCTACTAAAGAAACTAGACCACCTATCGATGTCCCAATTGCTCTGTGTCTTGCCTTTTTAAATGCTTTCTCAACATCATCTGCTGGTGCTAAAATGACAATAATAGTAATATACATCCAGCCTTCATGGTCCAATTGTAAAAAGGTCTGAAATAAATGGGCTATGGAAAGACCAATCACAACATTTAAAGTACGTACAAAATCTTCCCACTTCATATTTTCAAAGGTGTTAGCTTCTATTTTAATAAATGAGTATTCAAACTCATTTCTTCTACTAATTACTATTTATAGTTATCACCAGATATATTATCAAACCAATAAATGCTACACATTCATTCATTGTAGAATTAAATATCAAATTATTGCTCTTATTTTTTTACGTCTTAGCCATTACCTGTTTCTTTCTAGTACCATTATCTGCATAGACGAAATTATTAAGAAGTAAAAATATTCATGATAGTTTATAAACTTGTCACATTTATACTCATACTGCTAATGATAACTCGATGATAAAACAAAGAGCGTAAAGTCAAGAAAATCATTCTGACTTTACGCTCTCATACACCCACAATAACTGATCGTTGTTTTAATTGAATACCCTCATCAAGGAGTTTGTAAACTTGTATTTAGAGTCCAATAATCCATTACAAAAACGTCATCTAATAATGGTCCTACTTTTTGTACAAGAGCCAAATGAGCCTTGTGGAAAAGGTAGATTTCTCTGCCATGCGCATTATTAAATGTCAAAGTAAAACAGTATTGGAAACCTTTGCTATGCCCTTCTGTACTGTTGTTTAAGCCCCATTCCATATGAGCAATTTCTGGAATCTGATTTTTTAGGTTCGAGAATCGAGCTACGGCTTCATCGATCTTGTTTTGGCTAACGTCAGCCTTGAATTTAAGATTGACAACATGTCTCAAGACTTTACCTTTTGTGCTAGGGCTGTTGAGAGCGACTTTATAACTCACCAACTGTTTTAGGTCAAAACGAACTGCTCCTGCAATGAAAAGTAATTCATCTTTTACTTTCAAGGCATTCAAACCGTAATAGATAGGAAAACCCGTTTTTAGAGAAGACAGAGGTGATAGTACTCCCTCTTTATTCAGTTTACAAAGCTGAATGCTTTCGTCATCTCTTGTTCCTACCGCTACAATTGCTTCTTCATCATTGGTCTTCAGAATTTCGATTCTTGTTTGACCCGAAAGCAATGTTGTTTCGTCATCGATTAGGGTAGAATGAGGAAGAAGTTCACCTCTCTTATTTACCTTGAAAACACTCACCGCATCTCCGTGATAAACGAAATCTTTCTTCTTGATGAAGTTGATTCTTTTGTAGTATTTGTGGTGTCTGTGTCCTACCACTACATAGTGGTTGTCTCCTAAAGTAACACCTGTAACAGGATACGTACCTGTCAAGAAACGGTCTGTTGTATTATCACTGATATTTGTGATGTTTTTGAAACGACCGCTTTCATAAACTCTAAAACCACTTAGACCATTGTCTTGAAAACCTCCTGTGTACAGATAAGTCTTTCCATTGATTTTATGTACATACATCCCAATGATACCATCCGTGTGAATTTTATCATTGTCTTTTTGGGATTGTACATGTGTTAGAGAACCGTTAGACTGAATTTTGAAACAGCTTAAACCCGGTGTTTTTTCCAAACCACCGACAAAAAGGTAAGCCGCATTTTTCATTTTGATTACCTGTAGCGTAATGACTGTTCCGATATACGTTTCGTCAGTATCGTTTAGAATAAAGACTCTTTCTAGTGAGCCATTTTCTAGTATTTTGAATACTTCTACTGCATTTGCTCCTTTATTTCCCACAAAAAGGTAATCAGTTCCACTGATTTGAGAAGCTACCAATCCTCTCGCTGGACCTTTACCAATAGCAAGTTCATGTCTGCTGATCGCAGAAAGTGCTCCGTTTTGATCAAGGGAAAAAACGTCTATATTTCCACCATCTCCTCCAGAATAGACATAGTGAGAATTTCCTTTCTCATAACTAGTGACACTAACAGTGTTGTTTGCTGTACCTTTAAAATCTTGTCGGTTAAGCGTTGCTTCTTCAGTAGTTTGAGCAAAACTGATCGAAGATAAAAAGAGTATGCTAACGAGCAGGATACTTTTAATGCTGTTCATATAAAAAGTAAGTTAAAGTTTTGGGATTACTCAATAGCTGCTAATGCCCCAGTAGTAGCTATTTCGTGATCTTGTTCGATAGTGCCTCCACTGACGCCAATTGCTCCTATGATTTCTCCATCATCATTTTTAATTGGTACACCACCAGGGAAACTGATTAAGCCATCATTAGATACTTCAATATTATAAATAATTCCACCGGGTTGAGTAAGTTTCCCAAGATCTCCTGTGGCAATATTGAAATACCTTGCAGTTTTCGCTTTTTTGACTGCTACATCTATACTTCCTAAATAGGATTCATCCATACGCAAAAAAGCTTTCAAGTTCGCTCCAGCATCCACTACGGCAATATTGACCAATACATTGTCTTTCTCCGCTTTTTCTTTGGCTGCCAACATCACTTTTAGAGCATCTTCTTGCGTAATGTTGTAAGTCACTTGAGCATGAGCCAATGTGCATATCGATGAGAGGATAAATATAAGGATAAAACCTTTTATATGTTGAAAGGACTTCATGACTCAGAATTTAGTTGTTTTAGTAGTAACTCAGCGACAAGAATAGATGAGGCAGGATTTTGCCCTGTGATTAAGTGACCATCTTCTATAGCATAAGATGCCCAATCCTCTGCATTCGAGAAGATTCCGCCTTTATTTTTCAATTCATCTTCTACCAAAAATGGAACGATACCGTCTAATTCAATCGCTTTTTCTTCGCTATTGGTAAAAGAGGTTAATTTTTTTCCTTTTACAAGCGGTTCACCCGAAGCTAAAACAGCATCTTTCAATACGACAGGAGCATGACAAACGGCAGCCACAGGCTTATTTTGCGTATAAAATTGCTCTATAAGCCCCACAGAAGTTTTGTTCTCGGCTAAATCCCAAAGTGGACCGTGACCTCCTGGGTAAAAGATAGCATCAAAGTCATTTGGGTTGACTGTGCTTATTTCTGAAGTATTAGAAAGTTTGACTTGTAATTCTTTGTCATTGTTGAATCTGACAGTTGAAGGAGTTTGAGAACCCTCATCATCACTTTTCGGATCGATAGGAGGCTGTCCACCTTTTGGAGAACTTAAAGTAACGTCAACATTATTGTCAGTAAGGTAATAATAAGGAGCTGCAAACTCCTCTATCCAAAAACCTGTTTTTTCACCTGTGTCTCCCAAACGGTCGTGGCTTGTGAGAATAAATAATACTTTCTTCATCATTTACATTTGTTTGAAGACAAAATTAGTGCTCCAAATCAAAAGAATGGTTGAACTAGTTCAACACTAGAAAAGAAAGTAATGCTTATTTTTGGGGTTGCTTTTTCAGTTTGCTTAGGAATTCATAGGTAATGCCTAAGTAGCTTGCAATCTGCCTATCGGTGAGTTTGGATGAGATATTGGGGTAATCTCCGATAAATTGATGGTATCGCTCTTTGGCTGTAAGGCAATTGCTATTGATCAAACGTCTTTGCCAAGCTACAAGTGCTTTTTGAGACATAACTCTGAACAACTTTTCTACTGCAGGGAGTGATTCATACAAAGCGAGTTTATCAGACCTTTTGATTAAAAGTACTTCACTATCTTCTATGGCTTGGATATTTAGGTTTGAGGGACTCTGATTCATAAAGCTATCAATATCCATCAACCACCAATCTTTTACGGCAAAGTATAAAGTAATTTCATTACCCTTTTTGTCAAGAGTAAAGACTCGAAAACAACCATCCAAAACAAAGCCTTCAAACTTGCAAAGTTCTCCTTGTTCTAAAACGAACTCCTTTTTATTTATAGTTTTAGGCTGAAAATACTGGCAGAATTCGTCTAATTCATCCTTTGAGAATTGTACATTTCGCTGTATGTTTTCTTTTAGTAATTGGTGTGTCATGAGTGTGAAGTCAATGATTGGATGATCTGCTAGCGTTCAGTTTTGAGACTACCTCAAAAATTAGTTGATCAATTAGAATCTGGGCTATAACTATTCTAAAATATCATGTTGTTTTTGGTATCGGACATACTCATGTTTTGTAATACCATCTCCTTCATCTTCAAATCGGATGAGATCAATCCAAGGACCTCTATAATTCTTTTGTAGGAAATTCGGAACGATAATATTTAGAGTCTCCATTGCTACACCACTTGCCGTAAAGGACTGCGCCCAACTGTGCTTAAAAAAATCGTCAAAGTTATCAGGTTCAATCAGTTCAATATTCAGACATTTTGCTCCATTTTCTAATACCTCAATCTCAACGCCAAGCTTTAAGCCCTTCATCTTTTTAGAAACATGCTCTGCTATTTCTTTTGCTATTTCAATGAGTGGAGTGCCTTTTTTCACTCTAAGAAAATCATCTACCACACTCGTAATGATAAAATCACCTTGCACATAGTTTAAGCCATACAAAGGTAAAATGTATTCGCTGTTTCCTTTGTCTACAAATTCATAGCTTACAATTTCAGGCTTTTGCCCAAAAGAAAAGTATGGTAAAAAGTAAATGAAAACACTAAAAAAGAGTTTGAATAAAAAGTTTACGTTCATCGGTTTAATTGAATGGTTAGTTTATATAGGGAATATCAATTTTTAGAAACTCAAATCTATCGAATCAATTGGACTTTTAATAGTTATTGATTTGGTTCTTTAATACTTACTCCTTCTCTTCTTTGAAATAGAATTCTTTGTTTTCTCATAAAAAATATAGTTTAACCAAAACCTATTAACGATCTTTATTAAAGTAGAAGTTTTGAAATATAAAAATCTACTTAAAACCCAATTATCAAAACCATTCCACAGATCAATAAAATGGAGAAAATGACATTCAAAAAAAATCTAGAGAAGTATGGATATACATTACCCAATACATCTAAACCAGGTGGTAGTTATAAATCCGTAAATATCAGAGATCATATTGCATACATCGCAATTCAATTCCCTATTTGGAATGAAGAATTTAAATTTCAAGGGAGATTAGGGAATGAAATATCCACGGAAGAAGGATACAAAGCGATGGAAATCTGTGCTTTGAATGTTTTAGCTCAAATAGAGGAAAAGGTTGGCATTGATAATATTGTTGGATTGAATCACATCGATGCCTACTTCCAATCAAGTGAAAATTGGGATGACTCACCTATTGTTGTTAATGGAGCCTCTGACCTTTTTGTAAAAGTACTAGAGCAAAAAGGAGAACATTCAAGAGCCATATTTGGCGTTTATAAACTTCCACGGAACTTTAGTGTCGGGCTAACGGCTACTTTTACGATCAAGAAATATTAAAAAAACTTACTAATTTTACTATATAACTCACAAACAATTAAATAAAATTGAAATATAATATTGAGACGATTCAACAAGAGTTTGAATCTGGGAAAAGGAATAAATTCCTTTTCTTTTGGGGACACCGAAAATCAAAAAACGGAGAAATTGGACAAAGCTGTTTAAGCCAATGGTGGAGTTCTGAATTTGAAGTTGATGGTATTAAATACTTTTCTGCCGAGCATTATATGATGGCCGAAAAAGCTAAACTTTTTAATGACCAAGTTAATTTAGAGAACATCATAAATTCAAAATCGCCTGCTCAAGCCAAGCAATTCGGAAGGGAAGTCAGAGGCTTTATAGAAGAAGTTTGGTTGAAACACAGGTATCAAATTGTCGTACGAGGAAATTTGGCAAAATTTGGTCAAAATCTAGAATTAAAAAACTTCCTAATCTCAACTAAAAAAAGGGTATTAGTAGAAGCAAGTCCTGTTGATGCTATTTGGGGTATTGGTCTTTCCAAAGATAGTAAAGTGATCGAAAACCCGCTGAAATGGAGAGGCTTGAACTTATTGGGTTTTGCTTTAATGGAAGTAAGAGATGAATTTTTAAAATAAAGATATCTTGAATGTAATCTGATACCTTTTTTCAAATCACAAACAATAATTTATTTTTTCAGATGAGACAAATTACTTTTTTAATTTTTATCACACTGTTTTCATGTAAGATATATGGACAGGATATCAAGAATATCCATCCTACTTATGTTCATGCTCTAGATTTTTCAGCATCTGAAAAAGCGAAATGGAAACAAAGAGATACGCTACTTGACCAATTATCTTCAGGGGAAAAGAAATGGAGTGATATGACTCCTCAAGAGCAAGAAATCATGCAAAGGTTTGGAGAGATATATGAAGATATATGGGACATTGTAGGAGGAGCATGTAGTTGGTATTGTGGAGGAGGTCCGAAAGAAGTTACCGCTAGCAGTTATTTAAAATCTCAAGGATCGAATAGCTATGCCCCCAAAAATGCTCATGATTTGAGTTATAA
Organism: Sediminitomix flava; assembly: GCF_003149185.1. NCBI lineage: Bacteria > Pseudomonadati > Bacteroidota > Cytophagia > Cytophagales > Flammeovirgaceae > Sediminitomix > Sediminitomix flava. The sequence goes on from NZ_QGDO01000001.1 coordinate 82,636, forward strand.
AACTGCTTGGGTAGAGGGTGTAAGTGGATATGGAATAGGTGAAAGCTTGACCTATACATTTTCAGCTATATCACCAAGAATTACAGAAATCATTGTCGTTAATGGATATGTGAAAAGTGAAGCAGCCTACAAAAATAACTCAAGAGTAAAAAAACTAAAGCTATACATCAATGATAAACCACATGCCATTTTGCATCTAAAAGATGAAATAGCAAATCAAGGATTTAAGTTTGAGCCAATAGGTGTTAGTGAAAGAGATGACTTTGAACTTCTAAAAACAAAAGCAGATTGGACGCTAAAGTTTGAAATTCTAGAAGTATATAAAGGCTTAAAATATGATGATGTAGTTATTTCTGAAATTTATTTTGATGGTCTTGATGTGCATTGCTTTGCAGCAGGAACTAAAATTCAACTAGCTAACAGTTCTGTCAAAAACATTGAAGAGATTGAAAATGGTGATATGATTGCCTACATGGATTTTAAGACTAAGACCTTAAAATCTGCAAAAGTTGAGAAAACAGAAAAAGTAAGACACCATAATTTGGTGAAATACCAATTTGAAAGTGGGCAATCAATTATAGCTACTCAAGATCACCCTTTCAAATTAGAGGAAAAAGGTTGGGCTTCTTTAAAACCAAGTAAGTCGAAACAATACAAAGGTTTTGAAAACATAGCTAAGATTAAAGTTGGGGACACTTTTATAACAGCCGAAGGTACTGAAAAACTAACTTCAATTGATTTAATCAAAGAAGAACAAGTTACCTACACAATTTCCAAACTAAGTTCGGGAGATAATTTTATTGCAAATGGGTTTATAGTAGGCGTAGAAGAATTGAAGAATTTTAATTTACAGCTTTCTAAGTAAGAACGATAGAGTCAAATGAGCTAGTATTATTAAACTCATTTGACTCTTTAGTTCTTTAAAATGGTTGATAACAACCTACAAAATTCTAACATTTCGATTTTCGCTACTTTATTTCGATTTTCGCTACTTTATTTCGATTTTTCGATTAGAAGTAGTTGTTTATGATAATCATTAATTCTTGCATTGGCATTTATATCTACTAACAAAATAACGGACATCATAGCGATAGTCGTGATCCCAATTGCTCTCCACATCGGTTGTTCCATAAAGAAAATTAGCATCGCTGCAACTGCAATGATACATGGTATAACTTTAAGAACTCCATTTTGAAACTCTTTTACCGTTTTGTCAGCTCTGGTAATTTCTGATTCCAAAAATGCAGCTGTATCTTTTTCATACTCCTTCGGAAAACTATTCAGTCTGTACATATTATTTCCTACCAATCCAATTCCGATAATTAAGAGTAAAATACCAGCAACTATTGTTGGAGTAACAAATGCTTTTGCCATTTCAGTTTTACCTAAATGCCAAAACCCTGCACTTCCCAATAAAAACAAGATTCCAAAAACAATGAAAAAACTTGTCGAAAAAACTTCGGCTTTTGCCCAATCTGTGGCAGTTTTTAATATATCCATATCAATTAATTTATAATTCGATTTATCCTCTTAGTTGTTGATTACTATTTAAGCTGCTTGGACTATAGCCAAAAGCTTTTTTGAAAGCAAACGAGAAATGTGAGAGGTTTTCAAAGCCTACTGAAAGATACACATCAGAAGTCTTCTGCTTTTCTACATTGAGTTTATGATGTGCCAAATCCAATCTCTTTTCAGTCAACCACTTTCCTGGGGTATTCTGAAATATTTTCTTAAAATCTGATTTGAAAGTCGTTAAGCTTCTCCCTGTTAAAAATGCGAACCTCTCCAAAGGAAGATTATACATATAATGCTCTTCCATATAGGCTTCAAGATCGACTTTCCCAATTTCACTAAACGTACCAAGTATCTTACTAGCCCTTTTATCTACGGTATCAATAATGGTGAGTGCTTCCGTAATTTTAATTGGAACAAGAGCTTCTGGAAGTTCATCTTCCATATCAAAGTAAGGCAATAAGGTTCCAAAGAAGCTTTCTAGCAAAGGATGTGGGTTTATGGGTCTTTGCTTTGAAATATTTTCAATCCAATCCTCTGATACAGGTTTATTCAAATAAAAGTCTCTAAGATTTTCATCTGTCAAGAATAAAGATACGCATTTAAATGGTTTCCCATCTGCAGGCTTTTTAAGACTTCTTGTCAACTGATTTTTGGGTATCAGCACTGTATCTCCAGGAACGAAAGTCAGTGTATTTTTTCCGTAGGTCAGAATTAACTCCCCCGAATAAATAAACACAATGATGTGTTGTGGTGAAATGGTCTCCCATGTGTATTCTTTATCTGTTGTTCCTGATAAAAATACTTTGCCCTTACTTGATGCTTTTGGATGCTCCATTTGTTAAAGATATTACAATTGAAACGTTTGTCCTGTTGCTTGCTCAGAAACTGACCACAATTTTGTAGCGATGGTTTTATCTTGAGCAAACGATTCTAATTTACATTCTCCTACTGGTCCTGTCCATTGCATTCTACCTGTAGGACCATAATAAGCCTTCTGATTCATGTTTACTTCATTTTCTGTAGCACACATGATCTCAGGATAAGCTCCTTTTTCTGCAGATTGAACTAATGGAGTCAAAGACATTAAACCAAAAATAATTCGATCTCTTAAACCTCCACTATTTTCAATAAGCGAAGTAGCTGAAGCTCCTGGGTGACATACATAGACTTTTACGTTCTTTTGAGCTGCTGTAATCCTGTCTTGTAATTCATAGGCAAACATGATTTGAGCCAATTTACTATGACAGTAAGTATGATTCGGATGATAGTTTTTATCCCAATTCATATCATCAAACTGAATCGTCTTCAAGCCCATTTTATACCCTTCACTTCCTACAACTACAATCCTTCCTTTCGTTTGGTCTATCTTTGAGAATAAAAGGTTAATCAATAAAAAGTGTCCATAATGATTCACCCCGAGCTGACTCTCGAAGCCATCTACTGTAAACTTTTGCTTGGGAACTTGAGCAATAGCTGCATTGCAGATCAGTGCATCAATCTGAGGAATCGTATCATTCACTTCTTTTGCTGCACTTCGTACAGAATCAAGTGAAGCTAAATCCATTTTGATAAACGAAACTTTTGCCTCATTGCCAAATTCTTCTTTCAATTCAGCTATTGCTGCATTCGACTTTTCTGCATTTCGGTTCAGCATCACAACCTCTGCTCCCTTTGTCAACAAAATTCGAGCAGCTTCAAAACCTGCTCCAGTATTCGCACCTGTGATTAGATAAGTCTTTCCTTCAAGTGATTCGATTCTTTCTAGAGTCCAGCCTTTTTTACCAAATGTGTTGTTCATGTTCATTTCTCAAAGTCTTTATTTAAAATACATTTATCTTGATTTCGGTGTTACAAAGGTCTTGAGAAATCGGGAGACTGAGTTTGTTTAAAAGTCGTTTATTGTTTGTTCAAAAGTTTGAATAAATCTACTTACATAGATTAACACCTATGCTTTGTCCTTCCCAAAAAATGATACTTCAAACTATTCGTGAAGTGAAAAAGGGTAAAACGCCTATCTTCTCATTTGAAGGCTATAATCTACTTACTTCCACACTGTTAACATAACAAAACCTAATACAATAACTATTATCATATTATTGACTGACATTTATAGTGCAGAAGTGTTAAGTAAATGTACTTCATTTATATAAATCAACTCAATTGCCCTATGTAAAGGGTAAAAGGGAAGGAAAAGTACTAACAATGAGAAAAATAGATTCTACGACCAACTACATCACCTTAGATGGTAACGAAGCCGTTGCCAGTGTCGCATATAAGGTAAACGAAGTATGCGCCATCTACCCTATCACTCCATCCTCTAGTCTTGGAGAAAAATGTGACGAATGGGCAGCTAAGGGGGTTAAGAATATTTGGGGCAATGTGCCCTCGGTAATGGAAATGCAAAGTGAAGGTGGAGCAGCGGGTACCGTACACGGTTCCTTACAAGCTGGAGCCTTAACGACTACATTTACAGCCTCCCAAGGACTACTTCTGAAGATTCCAAACATGTATAAAATAGCAGGTGAATTAACCCCTGCCGTATTTCATGTTACCGCTAGATCTTTAGCTACTCACGCGCTTTCAATTTTCAATGATCATTCCGATGTCATGGCTGCCCGTCAGACTGGTTTTGCCATGCTTGCATCTTCTTCTGTGCAAGAAGCAATGGATACTGCAATTATAGCACATGCAGCTACGCTAAAAGCACGTATTCCATTCATGCACTTCTACGACGGATTCCGTACCTCGCATGAAATCAGTAAGATTAATCCTGTGAGCGATGATATCATGCGTCAGATGATTGATGAAGAGTACGTACGTGCTCATCGTGAAAGAGCTTTAACACCAGACCGTCCGAAGATCAGAGGTACTGCACAAAACCCTGACGTTTACTTCCAAAGCCGTGAAGGTGTAAATACATATTATGCAGATTGTCCGTATGTGGTTCAAGAATATATGGATCGATTTGCAAAGCTAACAGGACGTCAATATAAAGTCTACGAATACGAAGGAGCAGAAGATGCTGAACACGTAATCGTAGCGATGGCTTCGGCAACTGAAACCATCAAACAGACTGTTGACTACTTCAATGCCAAAGGGCAGAAAGTGGGTGTATTGAAGGTTCGTTTGTACCGTCCTTTCGATACAAAATTATTTATGGAAGCATTACCTGCTACTGTAAAGAAAATCTCTGTTCTTGATCGTACCAAAGAACCTGGTGCTTCAGCAGAACCGCTTTGCCAAGATGTTGCAATGACATTGCTTAACGGAATTCAGGCTGGCTATGGAACTTTGAAACAAATGCCAATGATTATTGGTGGACGTTTCGGACTTTCGTCAAAAGAGTTTACACCATCTATGGCGAAGTCTGTATTTGACAACCTATTTGAAGAAAAGCCTAAGAATAACTTTACGGTTGGTATCCTCGACGATGTAACCAATACAAGTTTGACTTACGATCCGAATTGGGATATTGAGCCAGACAACTTGTACAGAGCTTTATTCTACGGATTGGGTTCTGATGGTACCGTTGGGGCAAACAAAAACACCATCAAGATTATTGGTGAAAACACTCCTAACTACGCACAAGGATATTTTGTCTATGACTCGAAGAAAGCGGGTTCAATGACGGTATCTCACTTGCGTTTTGGTCCAGATAATTTCCAAGCACCATACTTGATCAACACTGCTAATTTTGTGGCTTGTCATCAGTTTGTCTTCTTGGAGAAAAAAGAAATGCTCAACGAACTGAAAGAAGGTGGAATCTTCTTGCTCAATACGCCATTCGGTAAAGATGAGCTTTGGGATCAAATGCCTCGCAAAGTTCAAGAGCAGATCATCAGAAAGAAAATCAAAGTCTTTGCCATTGATGCTCAAAAAGTAGCAGAAGAAAGTGGTATGAAACGTCGTATCAATACGATCATGCAAACCTGTTTCTTCGCTATCTCAGAGATTCTTCCAAGAGAAGAGGCGATCAATGCGATTAAAGACGCTATTCATAAAACATACGGAAAGAAAGGGGATAAAATTGTCAATATGAACATCACTGCGGTTGACAATACCCTAGATAATCTTTTCGAACTTGAAATCCCAGCTGAAGCTAAGAGTCAGATCGAGATGCAGCCTCCAGTATCGGAGAATGCACCTGACTTTGTAGATCAAGTATTGGGTAAAATCATTGCTGGTTTCGGTGATGATGTACCAGTGAGTGCTTTGCCAGAAGATGGTACATTTCCTGTGGGTACAGCGGCTTACGAAAAACGTAACATTGCCCTTGAAATCCCTGTTTGGGATATGGATCCATGTATCCAATGTGGTAAATGTGCGGCAGTTTGTCCTCACGCAGCTATCCGTATCAAAGCATTTGAAAAAGATGCAGTAGAAAATGCACCAAGCACGTTCAAACATACTTCTGCTAGAGATAAAGACTTCAAAGCAGATGGATTAGAATACTCTATCCAAATTGCGCCAGAAGACTGTACAGGCTGCTACAACTGTGTGGAAGTTTGCCCTGCCATGAGTAAAGAGGTAGAAGGACGAAAGTCGCTTTATATGCAACCTCAACTTCCTTTGAAACAGCAAGAGAAAGAAAATTGGGACTTCTTCTTGTCTATTCCAGAACTTGACCGTAGCAAGTTGAAGAATTCAGCCTTGAAACAACAACAATTGCAACAGCCATTGTTCGAGTTCTCGGGTGCTTGTGCAGGTTGTGGAGAAACGCCTTATATCAAGATGCTAACGCAGTTATTCGGAGATAGAGCTTTGGTTGCCAACGCGACTGGATGTTCATCTATCTTCTCGGGTAACTTGCCAACTACGCCATACACTACCAATGCAGACGGTAGAGGTCCAGCTTGGTCTAATTCATTATTTGAAGATAATGCAGAGTTCGGACTTGGTTTCCGTTTGGCAGTAGATGAGCAAACAAAGGTTGCAAGAGAGCTTGTTTCTGACTTGAAAGGAGAAATTGGAGAAGAACTTTCTAACAAACTTCTTTCAGCTTCACAAGACAATGAAATCGAAATCTTCGAACAACGTGAGCGAATCGAAGAAGTAAAAAGTATTCTTTCTCAATCAGAAGATACAAAAGCAAAACGCTTACTTGACGTTGCTGATTACCTTGCCAAAAAATCTATTTGGATTGTAGGAGGTGACGGTTGGGCTTATGACATCGGCTATGGAGGACTTGACCATGTACTTTCAACGGGTAAGAATGTCAATATCCTTGTTCTTGATACCGAAGTTTACTCTAATACAGGTGGACAAGCGTCAAAATCAACGCCACTAGGGGCGATCGCTAAGTTTGCGACAAATGGTAAACGCACAGGTAAGAAAGACTTAGGTGCTGAAGCGATGGCTCACGGAGGTGTATATGTTGCGACTATTGCCTATGGTGCAAATGACAACCAAACACTGAAAGCCTTCTTGGAAGCAGAAGCCTATGACGGACCTTCTATCATTATTGCTTACGCTCACTGTATTGAGCATGGCATTGATATGAATGCTCCTCTAGCACATCATAAAGCCTTAGTTGATTCAGGACAATGGATTCTATACCGTTACAATCCTGAGCGTGAAAATGAAGGCAAGAACCCATTAATCTTGGATTCGAAACCTAAACAGCTCAGCATTGCCGACTTTATGCAGTTGGAAAACAGATTTAGAATGCTTGCCAAAAATGATCCTTCTAAGGCGAAAGAATTGGCTGAAAGAGCATCTAAAGAGGCAGGACAACGCTACAGACGTATGAAGCATTTGGCTGAAATGGAATTTGAAATAGAAGTAGAAGAAAATGATCCTTCAGTTTCAAAACCTGTTGCTAAGAAAGCTGTTCGCCCAGCAATTGGCGGAGCGAAAAAGCCCATTAAAAGAGCAGTGATTCCTTCGGCTAAGAAAGTGGAGGAAAAAACGGAAGAATCTGCTAGGCCAAAACGTCCTGTGGTGAAACGACCTGTAATTGGCAAGAAACCAAGTACAGAAGTTGAAAAGAAAGCAGAAAAAACGGAAACGCCTAAACCTGCTCGTCCTCGAATGAGACCAAAATTCAAAAAGTAATATATAAGGGTTGGAGTTATTCTCCAGCCCTTTTTTTATGCTATTGACCTTCGTCGTAGGAGATATATAGATACATTTATTACGTCTGATGCTTCCTAAATTAGATTCCCATTAAAATGAGACCCCATGAATGGGCATCTTTACTATTTCAAAAAGAATATTTCATTTAAACTGATTCTTCACAACTCATATTAAAAAACTTTGGAAACCTAGCTGGCTACATTTAGACCGCTAAAAAATTTTCGAAAGCATAACTGGCTGCATTTAGATCACTAAAAAATTTCCGAAAGCGTAGCTGGCTGTATTTAGATCACTAAAAAATTTCCGAAAGCGTAGCTGGCTGTATTTAGAACACTAAAAAATTTCTGAAAGCATAGCTGGCTGCATTTAGAGCACTAAAAAATTTCTGAAAGCGGAGCTGGCTGCACAATGAAGGTTAAAAAACACCTTCTAAATTCACCTCTATCATTTTTGAAGTGATAGGATGTATAAAGCTTATCTGATCTACTTGCAAACAAAACTGTTCTGCTTTTTTACCATAAAGCTCATCCCCTACTATCGGGCTATTTAAACCATTCTGATGTGCCGCATGCAGTCTCAGTTGGTGAGGACGTCTTGTTGTCGGATAAAAAGCCACCTTCGTTTGAGCTTCTATTCGCTCTAAAACTTCCCATTTTGTACGTGTCCCTTTGCCATAGTCATAACAAATCTGATGTTCTTCACTTCCTTTAGATACAGGCCGAATAGGTAAATTGATATAGCCACTATCCGTTCCAAGCGTACCATCTAACAGAGCTACAAAACGTTTTTTGATTTGTTTTTTCTTAAAAAGTAAAGTCAACTGTTTACAGACCTCTTCATTTTTAGCCACTACCATAAGTCCAGATGTTTCATCACCTAGTTGATGTGGTAAATGTGCACTAGGGTATTTTTTTCTTAAAAAAGAAAAGACTGACGATCTGTACTTAGCTTTTGGCATTGAAGGCAAATCTGATGGTTTATTGATGATCATCAAATGCTCATCTTCATATAATTCCTCAAAAACAATTTGTTCTTTTTCTTCAGCTGACCAAGCTACTTCTAGTCCTTCCAACATATGTCCTAAAATAGGTACACACTTTTCTTTACAGGCAGGGTAAAACTTTCCATGCTCTTTTTCTCCCGACTTTGGAGGAATCCCCCACCAGAATTCGGCAATCGCAATAGGTTTCAAATGATGTTGGAAAGCATATTGTAGCAGTTTTGGAGCTGCACATTCTCCAGAAGCAGAAGGCGGTTTTTCATTATGATTTAGACTAAAAATTTCAAACAAACCTTTTTTCTCAAGCTTAGTATTAAGGAATTGATATTCTTGGAAAAATCGCTTTTGTAATGAAGATGATTTCTCTTTTCTAGCCTTCTTCAGTTCTGTCACTTTAGCTAAATACAATGCTGAAGACTTCTGTTCTGTCGGAGTCTCAGCTTCTAGTTTTTGAAGTGTTTCATTCAGATGATTCACTTTTAACTGCTCTTCCATAAAAGAAGGATCAGCAGTTTCAAAATCAAAAATTGGAGGTACAAAGCCATCAAGCCTTACTTTTCCTGCTAATTTCCCAGAAAAAGCTCTTAAATAACCATACTCCCCATTTTGATCTTTGATTACCAAAACCCCAAACATTTTCCCAGATGCTTTCGGCGATTTCGTTGGCTCAAACCCAAAATCATGTACCCAATCCTTTTGAGAAAGCAAATAAGATTGTAGATCAGCTACTGCTTTTTGAGCTACGGTAGGCGTTTGAGTTTGAAAAGGAGAATTCAGTTTACGAGGTAAACTATCTGTGTCTACATCTACTTTTAGAGGAAAAATACACAGTTCTTCTTTATGTTCACCAACTTGTCTCATGCCCTAAATCCCTATTAGCTTAATTATATTTCTGTACAAAGCCACAAATGTACAAATGTTTTCAAGAATTACACCTATCTCATAAGTAGCTCATCATGAAACAGTAATATGTCTTCCAAAGCCGCAATTTTCTATATATTTTTATTGTTAAACAATATTAGGTTATGTTCTTTAACCTTAGTATTCAGTTTTTCGTGAACAATTAATGAGAAGTCAAACTTCTGGATCGCACATATTCTAAACACACTAATAAAAAACTTATGACAAAAAGCCTTAGCCCCTCTCGCGTCATTGTTGGTTTAGATTTTTCACAGACTGACACCTATGTTTATAAAATGCTCGCTTACCTCGAAAAAGTTTATCAATTTGAGCAGATCTATCTTTTTCATGTAATTCGAAATGTCAAACATAGTTATTATGAGAATGTAAATCTTACAACACCACTAGATGAAGCTTTACGAGACCGAATGAAATCTGAGTCAGCCCCTTTTTTAAGTGAAGTGAAAGCACCTATTGACTACATGACTGTGGAAGGTGATCTTGGTGCTGAACTGCTAAAATGGCAAAAAGTAAAAAATGCAGACTTGATTCTATTAGGAAGAAAAGAGGAGTTTGAAAATACACACCTTCATGGTATTCTAAACCTCTGCCCTTGCTCACTTTGCTTTGTTCCGACCAAAGAAATCCACCTACCTATTTCAAATGTCATTTTGCCAATCAATGGTTCTGAAGAGTCTGTGATTGCTATGAATTTCGCACTCGATTTCCATAATAAAACACTCCCGTTACAGTCTTCAATGATTGATATTGCATGTGCCTACACCATTCCTCAAGGCTATTCTTATTCAGGAAAATCAAGTGAAGAGTTTAAGGAAATCATGAAGAAAAATGAGCTTCTAGAAATTCAAGATTTTCTGAGAGAAAACGATTGGTGTGAAAAAGTAGATGATATACACCTTATTTATGTAGATTTTTGGGATGAAGTAGCGGAAGAATTAGCCGCTAAGATGAAAGAAATGGAAGCTTCTTGTTTGGTAGTAGGTACCCAAGCAAGAACTCGAATCACAAGATTTTTTAAAGGAACAAAGGTTAAACGTATGATTAAAGCGATTGATGATAAAGTCATTTTTGTGGCTAAAGATCAAGACAAAACCTTTGACCTTATGGATATGATCAACAGCATTTAAAGTAACTTTTTTTCAAGTCATAAAGACAGCCCTTTGCAACGTTTGTGAAGGGCTTTTCTTTTATAGAGTTAATAACTCTAATTCTCAGAAATTCTTAACACTATCACAAGGCACACAAGCTTGATATAATACTATATTCACCATCTATTAACCTATTCAATCCACTCTGCTAATCTTACTATACAAATACTCATAACAATCTTTACATTAAACTATTGACTTTCAATTCAAGAGTACTCTAAAGTCATTTCACACTCAAAAACTAATTCGAGACAGAGCATACAGAATCGCAGGTGGTACTAGACTTCAATTCGTATACAACTTACACTATCATGTCTATCACAACTACTCATTTCTTAGAGCATAGTTCTGTCCAACAATTCTTTTTAAATTTTTAATTTCATGAAAAAGTTATTTTTACTTTTTACAATCTCAATTGTAACAACGGTGCAATTATGGGCTCAAAGTCCTGTTCATAGCTGTGGTACAGATCATGCTATGAAACATTTCCTAGAAGCTCACCCCAAAGAACACTTTGAATATCAGTCGCTAGAAAGTTTCACCAAAGACTTTGCTAAAAGAGCGCGAGAAATCAGAACTACTCGAAAAAGTAATATGAGAACGAGTGCTACTTCAAGTACTCCAACATATATTATTCCTGTCGTATTTCATGTTTTCGGAAATGTACAAGGTGGAGCTGGTGTTGACCAAAGTTTGATCGAGTATTCATTAGAGAAATTGAATGAAGACTTCAATGGATTGAACAACGATTACGATCAAGTTTCTGCTCTTTTTACACCTATCAAAGCGACACTAGATATAGAGTTTCGCTTAGCTAAAATAGATCCTGATGGTAATCCGACTACAGGTGTCACATTTAATCCTGTAGCTTCTGGATTTGGAAATGGAAGCGGTTATGACACTCAGATTCAACAATATGCTTGGGATAATTACAAGTATATGAATATCTACATCATGAATGATCTTTATGATGATGGTGCAACAAATAACTCTGGAGTAGCATGGTATCCGAATACATGGATGTCTGATAATAACCTCTCAAGAGTAGTCTACAATGGACTATACCTTGGTACAAATACCAATGAAAACTTCCGTAGAGTTTTGACCCACGAATTTGGACATTGGTTAAACCTTGCACATACGTTCGATAATGGATGTAATAGCCCTGGTGATAATGTAGACGATACTCCTGCCACTACTTCAAACTCTGGTACATGTAATACAACTACTGAAACTTGCCCTGGAGCTGGCATTCCGAATGGTGAAAACTATATGGATTATTCCAACTGTTACCGCATGTTTACAGCAGGACAAGTAGATAGAATGTTAGCTGCCTTACAGCACCCTTCTAGATATTCATTGTGGCAACAAAGCAACCTTGAAGCTACAGGTGTTTTAGCCGATATTGGTCCTCACTTAAGCTATTCCTCTTCTAATTTTGAAGAATCTGATAACAATAACGGTACGATCAGTCAGACTGCAAATATCACAGCTAAAGATGGAGCTCAGTTTGCTGTAACTGGTGCCCTTACAGAAGGGACTCACTTCACAAGTTCAAATATCCCAAATGGATTAAGTATTTCTATCAATGTTTCTGATGTATTCACTGCTTCTTTAAGTTTTTCGGGAACAAGCTCTTCTCATATCGATGCAGATGACGTTTCTAATATAGAGATCACATTCCTAGATGCTGCAATAGTTGGAGGTGCTTCAACACTTTTCAATCCTTCAAACACAGCTATCAGCATAGATTTTAATAATCCTTATGAAATTATATATACAGATGTAGCCGACATTACGGTAAATGCAGGATCAACTTGGTCCTATTTTGAACTAGGAGAAGGTGATGGCGCTTTTGGTCTTTGGTACGACAATGGTGATCTGAGAATTGAAACCTATCAAAAGGATTTGATCAGTGAAGGAAGTACTCGTAACATATCTTTACTTTCATTTGACGACCCGATCTCTACAACGAGTAACTGGGTAGCTGGAGGAGCTTATCCTGATGAACATTATCTTAGAACAGATTCATATACAACTTGGGACGGTCAATCAGCTTATGCTGCTTTTAGTTTCACAAATGATAAAGGGAAAAGAGTTTATGGTTGGTTCAGACTATCAGTGAATAATAATGGTAAAAGTGTCACTCTCTTAGATTATGCCTATCACCAAGGACCTGAATACACAATCAGAGCAGGACAAACAAGTATTGACACTTCTACTCCAAGACTTGCTTATACTTCAACTTCATTTGCTGAATCAACTGCGAATGATGGAACAGTAGAAGGTTCTGCTACGATTACAGCAAACGAAGGAGCTCAATTTGCTGTAATTGGTACTCTCACTGAAGGGACTCACTTTACTCGTTCAAATGTCCCTGCTGGCTTGTCTTTGAATGTAACTGTAAACTCTGCAAACTTGGCTGATTTGACCATTTCAGGTTCTGCAGTATCACACATCAATTCAGATGACATTTCAAATATTGGAATTACCTTCTTAGCGCCTGCTATTGTGGGAGGTACGAGTGGTGTATCTGATCTTTCATTCAATAGTATTTCTATCGACTTTATTGATCCATATCAAATTGTTTATACAGACATTGCAGATATAACTGTAAACAGCAGTGCTACATGGACATCATTCAGTATCGATGGTCTAAATGAAGCATACGGTATTTGGTATGATGGAGGAAATTTGAGGTTTGAGACCTACGAAAAAGACATGATTTCTGAAGGTTCAAGTAGAAATATCACAAAACTTGCTCTAAACACATCTATCTCTCCATCAAGTAACTGGGTTGCTGGTGGTGCATACCCCGATGAACATGATGTTCGTTCGAGTAATTACACGGTATGGGATGGAAGCACAGCTTATATGGGTTTCAGAGTAGTAAACACAAACGGGGCTCATAATTATGGATGGTTCAGGATATCAGTAAATGCAGATGGTACAGCTTATTCACTACTAGACTACGCCTACCATGAAGGACCTAATCAAACCATACTCGCAGGACAAACAACTTTAGGTACAACTCCGACACCAACACCTCCAGTATCTGAATTTATAGCAGATCGTACCACCATTTCTGAAGGAGAATCGATTGTATTTACAGATCAATCTAGTAACTCCCCTAATTCATGGAGTTGGGTATTTACAGGTGGAACACCTGCTACAAGTTCATCACAAAACCCTACAATTACTTACAATAGCCCAGGAGTTTATCAAGTAGCACTTACTTCAACTAATGCTGATGGAAGCGATTCTGAAACTAAAATAGATTATATCACTGTAAATGCCATTGTTGGTACGACTCCTCCAGTTGCAGAGTTTACAGCAAATACAAGCAGTATTTTAGAAGGACAATCCGTAATTTTCACAGACTTGTCAACTGAAAATCCGACTAGTTGGAGTTGGACTTTTACGGGTGGAACACCTGCTTCAAGTTCGTTACAAAATCCTACAGTAACATATAACACAGCTGGTACATATGAAGTTGAGCTAACAGCAAGCAATAACGACGGTTCAAGTACTGAAACAAAAACAGGATTTATCACCGTTACTCAAGCACCTACGGTGAGTTATTGTACTCCTACCAATGGAAACCCTGCCGGTCAATACATCAAACAAGTCACTTTTGGAAGTATTGATAATTCTACAAATTACGTAAGTGGTGGTTACTCTGATTTCACAAATTTAAGTACAACACTTACCAGTGGCAGCAATACAACTTTGAGCGTTACACCCCACAACACTTGGGCAGGTACTTATGCTAAAGCATGGATAGACTGGAATGGTAATGGCACTTTTGAAAGTACTGAAGAAGTACTAAGTGGTAGCGGAGTTGGAGGTACATATACAGCTACAGTAAGTGTACCAAGTAATGCAGTAAGTAGTACTCGTATGAGAGTAAGAGCACTATATTATGAAGCTCCTGAGCCATGTGGTGATGAATGGTTTAGTGAAATAGAAGATTATACCATTAATATCTCAAACGCCGCTGCTGGTCCATCACAAATCGCATTTAAGAACAGCTTCTTTAAAATCTTACCAAATCCATCAAACACAGGAATATTCAAGCTGTCTTGGACTGGGGAAAAGAAAACAAATGTATTCTTCAGAATTTATGACTTGAGCGGAAGAACAATTCTCACTAAAAAAGTAGATGTAGTGAGTGAAGGTCAAACGATTAAATTAGACATCAATAAAGAGCAAAATGGTTTATACATTCTGAATATGAATTCTAGCAATGAGACCATTAATGAAAGAATCATTTTTCAATAAGTAATACATAAGTAGTCGTTCAAAAAATAAGGTTACCTCTAAATAGGGGTAGCCTTTTTCTAAAGCATTAATTCCATATAAGTCTACAACATTGCACCACAATACTTACAGTATTTAGCATCTTCATCATGCCCTTCTTTACTACAAGATTTACATACCTGTGTTGAAGGTTTAGAAGCTCTAGAATATTCTAAGGTTACAATTCCCGTAGGTACGGCAATAATTCCATAACCAAGAATCATAAGAAAGGCAGCTAGACTCTGACCGATTTCGGTTGAAGGAGCAATATCCCCATAACCAACTGTTGTCATCGTTACAATCGACCAATATACTCCTCTTGGAATACTTGTAAAACCATGTTGAGGACCTTCAATCAAATACATCAAAGTTCCCACAATTAAAGCGACAGTTAAAACGACGGTTATAAATACTGTAATTTTAGCTCTACTCGCATACAGAGCTTTACGCATTTGCTCACCTTCTCCTAAATAGCGCCAAAGCTTAAAAATACGGAATACTCTTATCAGTCGTAGCGACCGAAAAACTATAAGTGGAGTTGTGTTTATTGCAAATAATGTAAGGTAAGTTGGAATGACAGATAATAAATCGACAATTCCGAAGAAGCTAAAAATATATCCCGAAGGTTTATCAACAAGCCATATTCGTAAAAAATATTCGAGCGTAAAAAGGAAGGTCAAAGCCCATTCTATGGCTAAAAACCAATTACCATAAGCTTCTCGAATAGATGATACACTTTCTAAACTTACAATCAGAATACTGAAGAGAATCAATACAAGAAGTACTACATCAAAGAGTTTTCCTAAAGGGGTGTCTGCTTCAAAAACAATTTCATGTAGACGGTCTCTTATTTCCTTCACTCTCATATCCTCCAATTTTATTGCGCTTTTTTAATTTGCCTTACCCCCTCGAAAGTATCTCCGTCATTATTTGTCCACATCATTTTCATACCCTCCCCTTCAACACTCACAAATTCAACTGTGGCATAAAGTGTACGGCTAAAAAACTTTGTATTTTCTAAAGGAACCAACTCACAATAAGCACCTTCATTTGCTCTAGCTTTCAATACACCATTTATCTTTTCGATAAATACAGTGAAATTCGGCCCAAAGGAATATGCGCCTCGGTATTGCTTTAAATTTGTAGGATATTGCTTCGCTAAAGGAATGGTTTTAGCTCTTGATTTATAGTCTTCATTGAAGACGATTGCAGCAAGATCATTTCTAAAAAAGTCCGCTACTCCTGTCTGTAAATTGCCCAATATAATTATAGTGATATCATCATCATTATAATGGAGATAATCTGACATATACCCATTTATACGTCCATCATGACCAAATACCCTTTGTTTATAAGAAGTATACAAAGAAATACCCGTACCATAATTGTAACCATAATCTTTGAAAAACTCTTCATAAAAAGCCTTACTGAAATAAATCCTATTTTTTAAGGTACTCACCCAAATAGAAAGGTCTCCCACTGTACTATATAAAGACCCAGAACCTTTTAATAAATCATGTTCAACAAAGTCTGCTTGTTTCAAGCCATCATACCCTTTAGGATCGTAGCCAATCGCTAAATTAGGAACAATGTCTTGTGATGAGCTATGCCCAGTTCGTCTCATTCCAAGTGGCTTAAATATATTTTCATTCAAGAAAATAGCATAAGACTGATGACTCAATTGTTCAATCAATTGTGCTAAAACGGCATAACCACCATTGGAGTATTCATATTTTGTCCCTGCTTTAAACCTTGGTTTCTCAGATAAAAGTAAACCTGTTAATTTAGAGAGTGAAGTCTTATTGGTCTGAATTTTTTGAAATGAAGGAATACTGAATAGATCAATAAGGCCTGAAGTATGTGTCAGTAAGTGTTTGATCTTAATACCTGAAGCATTCGGATAACTAGGAAAATACATTGAAAGATCATCCTCTATATCCAAAAGACCTTGCTCCTCCAACTTTAAAATTGCCGCTGCTGTAAATTGCTTAGAAATAGAGCCAATTTTAAAGCGAGTATTTAATGTATTAGATATATGAAAAGACTGATTTGCTTTACCATAAGCTTTATCAAAAATTACAGTATCAGCTTTCACTATTCTAACAACACCACTAAAATCTGAGGTATTTACATACGACTTGATATAACTATCTATTTTCTCATCTAGCTCTTGTGCTCGAAGCTGAAATGAAAGAATAAAGAGTAAAAAGATAAGTTTTACTTTCATTTATATTGAAAAGGAAAAAGTCCAATTGAAACTTGAATTGGAATAAAAATACAAAAATATTGAACGTAAAAAATGAAAATCAGTCTCTCTTTTAAATTGTACTTTTCAGTTTCATTCAAAAAATCATCGATTCATATATCGTACCAAGACCATCTCAGGACTTTTCACTTCAATACAACTTACTCCACCATAATCAATTCCTAGTCTAAAAGCATATTTTAAATCTAAGTTCATGGCATTTGAAAGCAAAGCTCTTATCACACCCGCATGGGTAACTACAACCGCATGTTCTGCTTTCTTAGTTAATAATTCATCCCAAAAGGAAAGTACTCGTTTATTTAATTCTACAAAAGATTCTCCATTTGGTACTTTTTCATTTACAAAGTCTTCACTCCATTTACTAAGCGTATCTTCTGGAATATCATCCCATGCTACATTTTCCCAATCACCAAAATCCATTTCCATCAATCTTTTATCTGTAAAAAAAGAAGGATTTTGATAGGAAGTCTTTTCTAAAATAGCTTCTGCTAGTTGTTCGCATCGAACTAAAGGGCTCGTATAAATATGCTGAGGAACTACTCCTATTTTTGATATGACTTTCTTAAAACTTTGTGGTGCATCATCTGGAAGAGGAATATCTGCTTGTCCGTAACAAATTCCTGCATCAATTTTTGGTTGAGTATGTCTGATAAGATAAATGTTCATGATGTAATAGTAGATTTGTCTCTAGTCTAAACATAGTTAGTGTGGGTAATTGTTCGAAAGCATTTTTACCTTATGCTGTAGGCAATACTCCGAACTCTTCTCCTAAGAAGTAAAAAAATGAAGTGATGATGATCGACCAAACCACTGCACTTATAAACATATAGGATATAATTCTGATTTTCCTTTCACCGAAAGAAACAGCTACTAATGTTCCTCCTATTGGAGTTAGTAACAAAGGGGTAAGAAATGCGACACCGAACATGCCATAGCTTCTCCAAATTTTCACAGCCTTTCTGTTTCTACTGGAAAATATCTTTCTTTTCTTACCAATAAGTCTATGGATGATTTTATTTCTTACAACAGGCCCTGCCAGTGTAAGAATCAGCACACTCATCATCATTCCTACAATCGTAAAAGTGATTGTTTCAATGATATGAAGTTCCATTCCTAGTCCTGTGATAGGCCCAAAAACAAATTTGAACATGCTTCCAGTAACAACTGAAAGGTATTTAAGAAGCTGCGCAATCATAGCTAGATGATAATAGGTTGAATCTAAAAAAGTCTACTCGATGTCTGTCTCTAAAACGATTCTAAAAAAAAACTAGTTTTCTAAACATAGAAAAACCTAACTAGGCTTCAGAAAGCTGTTAGGTTTTTCCAATTTAGAGGCCTTATGGCTTATAATTTTGGTCCAAAACATAAGTCTCCTGCATCACCAAGGCCAGGAACGATATAAGATTTATCATTCAATTCGGCATCTACTGCTCCTAACCAAAGCGAGTGCTCAGTTTGTATATTGTTATTTACATAATCTACCCCCTCTTGAGCTGCAATAGCGGCTACAATATGAACATGTTTAGGTGTTCCATTTTTTAATAAGCCCTCATAAGCTTTCACTAAAGACTTTCCAGAAGCAAGCATTGGATCGACCAATACAACTACTTTACCAGTCAAATCATCTGAAGCCACATACTCCATGTTTATTTCCACTTCCTCTCCTGCTTTTGTTGGCATACGGTAAGAAGCAATAAAAGCACTATTTGCATGATCAAAGACATTTAAAACCCCTTGATACATTGGAACCCCCGCTCTCAAAATGGTAGTAATTACCAACTCGTCTTTAATCTCACAAGAATTGGCTACAGCTAAAGGCGTTTGGATTTGCTTCGGAGCATAATCCAATGTCTTTGATAACTCGTAGGCTAAAATTTCACCAATTCGTTCCAAGTTTCTTCTGAAACGCATACGGTCTTTCTGAATCTCGATATCTCTTAATTCATTGACAAACTGCGTTCCTATGGAGTTATTTTCAGTAAGAATAAACATGCCTTCTATTATTTTCTAAATGTTACTTATTCTCTAAAAAAGAGAACATCTATACAAAGGTAATCGCTCAATAGTGCAAAAAAAGAAATAAGATGATTCAAATCCTAACTCTAATTTCTCACTACCGAAAAAAGCTCTGCTTCCAGTCTTGGTAGCAGAGCTTTATCAAAATAAAATTTATACTTTACGCAAAGAATGCGATAATCTGCGAACAGAAAATTACTGTCACCAATGCAAATGGATAAACCGTAGCATAAGCAACACTTGGTGCATCTGTATCAGTCATTGGCTCAATAGCACTCAAACCTGGTGTTGAAGTCATACCTCCTGTCAAGGCTCCTAAAGCTGAGAAGAAATTGATTTTCAATACAACTCTTGCAATTACCGTAGAAACCACCATTGGGATAATAGTAATCAAAGCACCAATTCCAAAGATTCCAAAACCATTTTCAGCAATAGTAGGAACAATTTTAGAACCTGCACCAACTCCTACAGGAGTAAGGAATAATACAAGACCAAGAAGTCTCAACATTGCATTACCCTCTGAAGATAAGTTCCAAATGATTGGCCCCGTTTTTCCTTTCCAGCTCAAAAGCAAAGCAGCGATCAATACACCACCTGTTAGTCCTAGGCTAAACTCATTTCCTCCAGGAAGAGGGAAATTCACTTTACCTAAAAGAACTCCGATTACGATACCCATAGCAATAGGTAAGAAATCTGCTTGTTTCAAGGCTTTAGAGCTATTCCCTAATGCCTCACAAAGTGGTACAAAGTTTCCTTTTGTTACCGATACTTTCAATTTATCTCCAAAACGGATTTTAGTACTTGGTCTTGGTACTAAATCAATATCCGCTCTACGAATCCTTACTACAGTTGCTTGGTAGTTATCTCTCAAGTTCAATTCTTGAAGAGATTTCCCTACAACATCTTGCTTGGTTGCGATAATCCAATCTACCTCAAAAAGACCTGAACGAGGGATTTTCTTATCAGTTGGCGTACCCAACAAAAGTTCTACTTTATGTAGTGCTTCAGAGGTACCTACGGCTCTCACCAAATCTCCTTCGCTTAAAACAGTATCTTGGTTTGGAGAAATACTTTCGTCACCATGCATTACACGAGAAATACTCGCTTTTGTCATAGAACGAATACTCAAATCACCAATTGTTTTTCCGAAGACATTCTGATTTGTGATGATGAAGTTTTGGTTGACTACTGGAGGAGCTGAGCTTGTTGTTTGAGCTTTGTAATTGTCATCTTCTTTCTTCAAATCTACTCTAAATAACTTTGGAGAAAGTCTTAAGAATAAAATTACACCAATCACCCCAAACGGATAAGCAATACCATAACCGATAGACGCAAGATCAGAACCTGTACTATCAATAGCAGCAGCCAAACCAGGCGTACTTGTTAATGCTCCAGTGAACAAACCTGCAGCAATATTGATATCCACATCAAACAAGAATGCTAAACCAAGTGTGGTCGCACAACCTGTTGTTACGGCCAGAACAGCCATAATAATCAACTTTGAACCTTGCGATCTGAAAGATTCAAAGAATGATGGACCAGCCTGCATCCCGATCGTGAAGATGAAGAGAATCAAGCCTAATGTTTGAATGATTTTAGGAATAGCAAAGGGTACTCCTAAAACTTCCTGAGTAAACCACCCATAGAAAAGGGCCACAAAAATAATTGCGGAAACCCCAAAAGAAATTCCCTTGATAGAAATTCGACCTAACAATATTCCTAAGCCAATAATGAGGAATAAAGCAAAATAGTCTGTTGTTAATACTTTAATGATGAAATCCATAAATTTCCTTTACGGTTTTAAGACACAAGAAACCTGTTAGTTGAAATATGGCACAAAGAACGAACATCCCAAAGTTGATTTAAATGATTCAAATCAGCTTAAATTGGGAATTAACTTTGAAGCATTTCATGAGAAATATTGTCGCTTTTTATCATGAAAACATAATTGCAGATTTTTTTTCTACTTAGAACATCTTTTTATTTTTATAGATTCGTACTTTGCAATTTTGTGGCGGCAGAAAGCAATTAATTCATATTTATCTTTACAACTTTCTCTTGAATTGGCGAGAAGATTGTAAAGGCTAGATTCAAAAATGTGCTTTTCCAGCATTAAGTGGAAAAACCAATAATCCAATTTTTGATTTATGGACAACAACATTAAAAGGATTGCAGTAGAGCTTAGCGCAGGACTAGGCCAAGTGGAAGCTACTGTAAAGTTATTAGATGAAGGAGCTACCGTTCCTTTTATTTCTCGTTACCGTAAAGAAGTAACAGGTTCTCTAGACGAAGTTGCAATTTCTCAAATCAGAGATCGTATTGAGCAACTACGTGAAATGGATAAGCGTAGAGAAACAATTTTGCGTACCATCGATGAGCAAGGCAAATTGACTGATGAGCTTAAGAAAAAAATCGATGCAGCAGAAACAATGGCTGAGTTGGAAGATTTATACCTTCCTTACAAACCAAAACGTCGTACAAAAGCACAAGTAGCTAGAGAAAAAGGCTTAGAACCTTTAGCTGATATCATTTTTGATGAGCAAAATATTGATGTAGAAGCTGAAGCTGCCAAATTTATTGATGCTGAAAAAGGTGTAGAAGATATCGAACAAGCTATGGCTGGTGCAAGAGATATCATCGCTGAAAAAATAAACGAAGACCAAGAGTCTCGTCAAGAGATTCGTGAGCTATTCGAAAAACAAGGTGTTTTCACTGCAAAAGTGATTCCTGGTAAAGAAGAAGAAGGTCAGAAATACAAAGACTACTTTGAATGGAGTGAAGGTGTTGAAAATGCACCATCTCACAGGGTACTAGCCATGAGAAGGGCTGAGAAAGAAATGATCATTTCTTTGAACTGTTCTCCTGAAGAAGGTGATGCACTTTTCAAATTAGAAGACAGATTTGTTCATGGTTCAGATCAAGTAAGACTTGCCGTTCGTGATGCATACAAACGTCTGATGAAACCATCAATGGAAACAGAGGTTCGTCTTTCTTCTAAAAAAAGAGCAGATGAAGAGGCAATTAATGTATTTGCTGAAAACCTTCGTCAGTTGCTATTAGCTGCTCCACTTGGGCAAAAATCAGTTTTAGCCATTGACCCAGGATTCCGTACAGGTTGTAAAGTGGTATGTTTGGACAAACAAGGAAAACTACTTTATAACACGGCAATATTCCCTAACGAACCTCAAAAGCAAACAGCAAAAGCAGGAGCTGAAGTTGCATACTTATGCGATAAATATAATATAGAAGCAATTGCGATTGGTAATGGTACGGCTAGCCGTGAAACAGAAGCTTTCGTAAAAAGCTTAGGTTTACCTTCTAAAATCCAAGTGATTGTAGTAAATGAAAGTGGTGCGTCTGTTTATTCTGCTTCTGAAGTAGCAAGAAACGAATTCCCAGATCATGATGTAACTGTTCGTGGAGCTGTTTCTATTGGTCGTCGTTTGACTGACCCTCTTGCTGAATTGGTAAAAATTGATCCTAAATCTATTGGTGTGGGACAATACCAACATGATGTTGACCAAACTTCATTGAAAAAAGGATTGGATGATGTCGTAATCAGTTGTGTGAATGCCGTAGGTGTAGAGGTAAATACAGCAAGTAAAGAACTTCTGACTTACGTTTCTGGACTTGGAGCGACCATTGCGGGTAATATCGTAAATTACAGAAACGAAAACGGTCCTTTCAAAACAAGAGCTGAACTTAAAAAAGTACCTCGTTTAGGACCAAAAGCGTTTGAGCAAGCTGCAGGTTTCTTGAGAATTCAAGACGCTAAAAACCCACTAGACAAAAGTGCAGTTCACCCAGAAAGCTATGACATTGTAGCTAAAATGGCTGCAGATCTAGGCTGTTCGGTTGATGATTTGATGAAGAACGATGAGAAACGCGGTCAAATCAAATTGCAAAACTACGTTACTGATACAGTAGGCCTTCCAACACTTACAGATATTGTAAACGAATTAGCAAAACCAGGTCGTGACCCTCGTGAGCAATTTGAAGCATTCTCTTTTGCGGAAGGAATTGAGCATCCTGAAGACTTGAAAATCGGAATGACGCTTCCAGGTATTGTGACTAACATTACAAACTTTGGCGCTTTCGTGGATGTTGGAGTTCACCAAGATGGTTTAGTTCATATTTCTGAGCTTTCAGACTCATTTGTAGATGACCCTAACAAAGTGGTTAAAGTTCATCAGAAAGTTGAGGTTAGAGTACTTGAAGTTGACCTAAACAGAAACAGGATTGCACTTTCAATGAAATCTGAAGGAAGCGGACCTGCAAGAAGTAAAAAACAAAAACGACAAGATCGACAGGAGCGACAAGAAGCTAGAGAAGAAAATACAGACAATCTTTCAATGGAAGAAAAGCTGAAAATGCTTCAATCTCGCTTCAAGTAAAACGATATAAACCGTTTCTTTTCACTAAGAAACGGTTTTTTTATTTTTTGCCTTTGAAACCATTATCTTTTAAACTAGATTTCGAGTTAATTGAAAACAGATTTCCATCAATAATTACGAAGTATGGAGGATATACTAAACAAAGTAAACGAAGCGGTTAACTATATTCAAGCAATAGATAATAGCACCCCAGAAGTAGGTATCATTTTAGGAACAGGATTAGGGGGATTGGTTAATCACATTGACATTGAACACTCAATCGATTATGCCAATATACCGCATTTCCCAACTTCGACGGTAGAGACTCATTCTGGGAAATTAATTCTAGGTACTCTCAGTGGAAAAAAAGTCATTGTGATGCAAGGACGATTCCATTATTATGAAGGCTATTCTATGAAAGAAGTAACTTTCCCTGTAAGAGTAATGAAGTTTTTAGGTATTCAGAACCTATTTATTTCCAATGCTGCAGGTGGAATGAACAAATCTTTCCAAAAAAGTGACCTAATGGTGATTGAAGATCATATCAACCTTTGTTATGAAAATCCACTTACAGGTAGAAATATCAACGAATTTGGAGATCGTTTTCCAGATATGTTTGAGCCTTATTCAAAGTCATTCATTGAACTCGCTCATAAAGTGGCGAAAGACAATGAGATTGATCTGAAAGAAGGTGTTTATGTTTCAGTTCCTGGGCCAAATCTTGAAACCAGAGCGGAGTACAGATTTTTGAGTATGATCGGGGCTGATGCTGTTGGAATGTCTACGGTACCAGAAGTTATTGTGGCTGTACAAATGGGATTACCTGTTTTAGCTGTCTCTGTAATTACCGATTTATGTTACGAAGGTGCTCTGCATAAAGTTAATATTCAGGATATTATTCAAGCTGCGGCAAAAGCGGAACCAAATTTGATTCAACTTTTTAGAGAAATTCTTTCTCAGATATAATTATTTTACAAAAATAAATAACACATAGAAGTCTCATTATCACCTTATAAACGAAAAAAGGTTCACAGAATATCACATTTTAACAAAACCATTTCACTATTAGCGTGTTAGTATGTTTATGCAAATGTGAATAATTACAAATTTTGTGTATTGAGTTATCCACTGACTTAATTTTTTAAAAAAAGTTTGAGGTGTTTTTGAAACTAAAAAAAACCGATATTGGCAATGCATCAACCTAATTCTCTTCTCGTAACTCTCGATTTAAGTCCGATGGATGAGTCTTTGATCAGATACGCATTTTCTGTAGCTGATGGACTAATGGATATTGAACGTATTGTGCTTATACATGTAGGAAAAAACCTAGATAAGATGGTTCCTCATGAAAATGGTCACATTACTAAAAAAGAATCGATACATAAAAAAATAGAGGATTTACTCTATAAAACCGTTACAAGAGAAATCACGGAACAAGTAGGAATAGAAGTAGTAGCAGGAGAACCATTACAGGAAATCTTGAGGATTAGCCGTGAAATGGACATTGATGGTATTCTTGTAGGTAAGAAAAATATCAGCGATGGTTCAGGATTATTAGCTCGAAGAATCACTAGAAAAGCACTCTGTACAGTATTGGCTGTAACAGAAAAACTTCCAGTGAGCCCTAAAAAAATACTTGTACCACTAGATTTCTCAAAAACTTCAGAAATTGCGATGAGCCGTGCAATGGCTTATGCTCAACGCACAGGTTCTGAAATACTTTGTTTGAATGTGGTCAGTTTACCGCAAGGATTCTATGCTTCAGGAAAATCTGAAGAAGAGTTTGGCGCGATAATGAAACAAAACTGCATCAAAAAATATAAGCAGTTTATCCATAAATTTGAATCTGAAGATGTAAAAATATCGAGCAGATTCCAATTTGATCCGAATAACTCTGTGGCTAAAATCATCAACAATATTGCTTTGGTTGAAGATATTGATGTCATCGTTATTGGATCGAAAGGTCGTACTGATTTAGCTGCTACATTCTTAGGTAGTGTTACTGAAAAAGTACTCCTTCACAATATGAGTATTCCAACTTTAGTTGTAAAAGAAAAATCAAAGAACTTGAGTTTATTCGGTGCTTTGATGAACATATAAGATAATGACAAACGCAAATACTTTTCATAACTCACAAACCCTCAGACTTCTAGTTTGAGGGTTCTTTATTTTCCAAGCACTTACCTTCTTCAATTTTCAAGACCTAAATACACATTGCTTACTTCTTGAATAAACTCTTGCAATATATAATGTTCAGCTTCAGCTAAAGTGAGATACGCCCCTTTCCAATTCTCTTCTATTTTCCACGCTCCTACTTTCAAAGGCTTATAAAAGGTATAGTCTAAGTCATAATCATTCAGACCATAAGCTGAATAATAAAAGTAAGATTCTTCAAACAGAGAATCTTTCATAGCTAAACCAAAACCTAGACCTATATTTTTATTTGGAGTCACATATATTCCTGTATCAAAATGATGCGGCCAAATTCTGATTTCTCCATTAGTCTGTAAATGATTTAGCAACAACATACATGCTTCATTTGCCATTGCTCGATTCTTAGTCCATTCTAATTTTTCTTTCTCAGATAAAGCTGGAAATACATTATTCTTAAAAGGATATGCTGTGATTTGAAAATGTAATCCTTTGATATAGTCCTCTGATTTTAGC
Source organism: Sediminitomix flava (assembly GCF_003149185.1). Classification (NCBI taxonomy): domain Bacteria; kingdom Pseudomonadati; phylum Bacteroidota; class Cytophagia; order Cytophagales; family Flammeovirgaceae; genus Sediminitomix; species Sediminitomix flava. Next base: position 108,916 of record NZ_QGDO01000001.1, read on the forward strand.
CCTAAATCAGCTATAAAAGATTGAAGAATCCGCTCAATCTCCATTTGAGTTTTACCTTCAATAGATACCCTAATCAAAATATTCCACTTATCATCTATGAGCTGAAAATCAAAAGCTAGTAAGTTCAAAACCATCATCACTCTACCTTTTTTGCTTTCTACCCACCTTCCAAATAAACGCATTCCTATAGAATCAAAAGCTAGATTTGTATGGCTATCATCACTTTTCTTTGGAACATAACTACGGTTGAACTTCGCGATGCTTTGAGACAGTTGGTGAATATATTCATCGGTTTTATTGTACTCCTGCATACTTTATCCCTGTTAACAAATGAGTTTGATAATCAAGAGTAGAAAGGTCACTAAAGTTAAACTGATTGAATGAATGATGACCACAACTTCTCGCAACAACTTTCATTAACTCTGAAGAAGCATTAAAGAAATTAGCTAATTGCTGAGCTGACTTTTCAATGATTAATCTACTTCTAAGATTTTCTTTTTGAGTGGCAATCCCAACAGGACAATTATTTGTTCCACATGCTCGCATTCCCAAACAACCAATGGCTTGTAAGGCGGCATTAGAAACTGCAATCGCATCTGCCCCCAACATCATTGCTTTAGCGAAATCTTCAGGAACTCTTAATCCTCCTGTGATAATTAAGGTTATATCTTTCCGACCTAATTTATCTAGATGTCTTCTCGCTCTTGCAAGTGCAGGAATTGTTGGTACATTTATATTATCTCGTAGAATGGTGGGTGCTGATCCTGTCCCCCCTCCTCTTCCATCCAAAATAATGTAGTCTACCCCGACTTTAAGAGCAAAATCTATATCATCTTCGATCCTACTTGCAGCTATTTTAAACCCCACAGGAATCCCTCCTGTTTGGCTACGTACTTCTTCAGCGAAAGCTTTAAAGTCTTCAGCTGTTTTTAAATCTGGAAAAGCAGCTGGAGAAATAGCTGTTTCACCTTCTTTAAGACCTCTCACTTCTGCTATTTCTTTAGAGACTTTATTTCCTGGTAAATGTCCACCTGTTCCCGTTTTTGCACCTTGCCCTCCTTTGAAATGAAATGCTTGTGCTTTTTTCACTTTATCCCATGAAAAACCAAACTTGGCAGAAGCCAATTCATAGAAATACCTTGAATTATTTGCTTGTTCATCAGGCAACATACCTCCTTCCCCACTACAAATCCCTGTTCCTGCCATCTCGGCTCCTTTTGACAGTGCAACTTTAGCTTCTTGAGAAAGAGCTCCAAAACTCATATCAGAAACAAAAAAGGGAAGGTCCAACTTCAAAGGTTTTTTCGCATTAGCTCCAATGACTACTGAAGTTTCTACAGATTCTTCATCCAATAATGGTCTACGAGATAACTGAGCTGGAAGAAACTGAATATTTTCCCACTTGGGCAAAAGGTTACGATCTACCCCCATACTTGCTGATGGCCCATGATGACCAAAATTTGATAAACCATTTTTAGCCAATTCCTTTATATAAGCAGTATAAGGTTCCGTATTCTCTGGATGAGTATCCATATAAAGTCCTTGATACTCTTCACGATTAAATGGTTGAGGGTGTTTTTCAGCAAATGCTAATATTTCGGAGCGATCGACACATACAAATCCTTCATTTTTATGCGTAGTAAACTTATGAAGCGCTTCTTTATTATTGTATGCACTCACTCCAGTATCTAATCTATAATCCCAATTATGAACTCCACAAATTAAGTTTTCGCCATCTACAAAGCCATCAGACATCAATGCACCTCTATGTAAACATCTGCCATATAAAACTGAAATCTGATCATCAAATTTGATAACCACTAAATCAATTTCTTCAGCAAGAGCATAAGTAGGTTTTCTATCTTCTAATCGTTTTTCTTCAATGAGTTTTATCAGGTCCATCGTAATTGTAATTGGGTATCAAAACAGGTGTAAATAATCTAGTATTCAACTTACTTAGAAGTTTAAAAAGTTATCAGATTTTATCTTAGAAAAAAGTACACCCAATCTTGACTAAGAAACTAAAATTCAAATTCGTGAAGTTAAATGAGCTTTTCTCTAAGTTATTTACATTCACTTATTATGAATCAAATATTTTATAACCCTATGCTATCCTATCACACTTGAGACTATAATTCATAGAAAAGAAATAATACTTTTCTACCTCTGAAGTGGATAAATCTTATATTTGTTCTTATTGATTAATTTTTTTTGGATTCAGATCACAATCAATAGCCATTATGGGATTGAAATCTATATTAAGTAAGCCCCTTGCTAAATACACTGTTAAACAACAGAATAAATGGGCTAAGCAGCCAGTTAAGGCTCAGGATGATGTTTTTAAGTCTTTGATTTCGGGTGCTGAACATACCGCTTTCGGTAAAGATCACAACTTCAATGAGATCAAAAATTATGAAGACTTCAAAAAGCATGTCCCTATTCGTGATTATGAAGATTTAAGACCTTATATAGATCGAATTATTGCGGGAGAAAGTGATGTTTTGTGGAAAGGAAAACCGACTTATTTGGCAAAAACATCTGGTACTACTTCAGGGATGAAATACATTCCTATTACCAAAGACTCTATCCCTAATCATATTAATTCTGCAAAAAACGCAATGTTGAATTACATTGCAGAAACAGGAAATGCTGAATTTTTAGATCATAAAATGATTTTCCTTTCGGGAAGTCCTGTACTTGATAAAGTTGGAGGAATACTTACAGGTAGACTTTCGGGTATTTCAAATCATATGGTTCCTTCTTACCTCAAAAAGAACCAAGTACCTACTTACGAAACAAACTGCATCGAGGATTGGGAAGATAAACTAGACAATATCGTTAGAGAAACTTTCGATGAATCAATGTCATTTATCTCTGGTATTCCACCATGGGTTCAGATGTATTTTGACCAATTGGAAGAAAAATCTGGTAAGAAAATAGCTGACCTATTCCCTAACTTCTCTCTGTTCATGTATGGTGGAGTAAATTTCGCGCCTTATAGAGAAAAGTTATTTGACTCAATCGGTAAAAAAGTTGATTCTATTGAGACTTACCCAGCTTCTGAAGGTTTCATTGCGTTCCAAGATTCTCAAAAAGAAGACGGACTTCTAATACAATTAAATTCTGGTATTTTCTTTGAATTCGTACCTGTAGAAGAATACGGTTCTGATAACCCGACTCGTCTGAGTATTAAAGATGTTGAACTGGGCAAAAACTACGCTCTAATTCTTAATTCAAATGCAGGACTTTGGGGGTATTCAATTGGCGATACGGTCAAATTTGTTTCAAAAGACCCTTACCGATTAGTTGTAAGTGGACGAATCAAACATTACATCTCTGCATTTGGAGAGCACGTAATTGGAGAGGAAGTTGAGAAAGCAATGAATCATGCTTTGAGCGTTTGTCCTGAAGTAAAAATCACTGAATTTTCTGTAGCACCTCAAGTAAACCCAACTGAAGGTTTACCTTATCACGAGTGGCTTGTTTCGTTTGAACAACTCCCAAATGACTTGGATAAGTTTGGGAAAGCTATTGATGAAAAATTGAGTGAGTTGAACGGGTATTACAAAGATTTGATTGTAGGTTCGATCACTCGAAACGCTGTAATCACGCCGCTTCAAAAAGACGCATTCCAACAATATATGAAATCTATTGGCAAGCTTGGAGGACAAAACAAGGTTCCTCGTCTGGCTAACAATAGAGATATTGCGGATAAAATTTTGGAGTGGAAATTAGAAGAGACTAAATAAAAAAATGAATACACAAGGGAGGTTTTTTAACCTCCCATTGTGATTCTTTCAACCAGCTATGAAAAGAAATATTTAATGCAAAGCTTTAAATATTTACTAATATCAATACAAATATAGCAATTGTTAACGAACGCCAAACTTGCCCTTTTTATTTTTTCAGAAAAAGTTCTTTCAAAGTCAATTTTCTTCTTAGCTTCTCAAAAAGTATTGAAATATAAACACTTACCCACACACCAAATTGAAAGTTTTAGCGAATTCTTACGCTCAGAACAGCTACTTTCTCTCACTAAAAAGCTCAAACAGTATTTGAATTGAAAAAAGAAATGATAAACTATACAATTCATTACTAAGGCAATATTCGGTACTTTTATTACTCAACTTGAATCTGAAAATCATACGAATTCATTTTTATGAAGTCAATTCTAAGATATGCTTTACCTATTTTACTTTTAGCCTTTATCATTTGGGATAAATTATTTCCTGATTTAAACGAGTTTGGAATTGCATTAAATTATATCATGCCATTTCTGAGCTTTTCCTTACTACCCTATATATTTTACTTTGTCCTTAAAAGAAAGTGGAAAACTGTCTTCCTAGCTCTTCTTACCGTTATTTTATCTATTCCCTTCTTGCAAGGCGTATTTTCTTGGACTTTATTTTCTGAGAATAATCCAGATTTCATCAAAGTCTTGAGTTATAATACGAGAGTGTTTAATATCTATAAACACCTGAGCGGAAATGAAGATGAAAATATCAAGGGTGCACTTTCCTTTGGGATTGAACATCCTGCTCAGATTAAGTGTTTTCAAGAATATTTTAATGCTAAAGATGCCGAAAGAGAATATTTAAGAATCACAAAAGCCTTTGAGGATAGTTCCTATTTTTCACATACACATGCCTTTTTGAAAAATCATGTCGATCATGAATTTGGTTTGGCTATCTTCTCAAAATTTGAGATTGTTGATCGGGGAATTGTTCCTATCAGTAGTTCGAGACAAACCAATGGAGCTATTTATGCTGATATAAAAATTAGAGACAATAAAGTTAGAGTTTATAATATTCACCTTGAGTCTCTCGGAGAAAAATTCCCTTCGAAGCTTTTGGAACCTAAAGTGTTTATTGCTTTCTGGCAAAGCTTCACCGATCGATACCAAAAGAGAGTCATTCAAATACAGGAAATTGTCGATCATGTTCAGAATAGTCCTTACCCTGTAATTCTCTGTGGAGATTTAAACGATGTACCTCACGCCTACAGTGGACGTTTATTAAATCAAAACTTATCCTCTTCATTTGAAAAAAAAGGACAAGGTTTTGGCTTTACATTGAATAAAGATAATCTCCTATTTTTCAGAATCGATCAACAGTTTTTTAGTGAAGGGCTTAAAATTCATGACTTCAAAACACTAAATCATATAAAATGGTCAGACCATTTTCCAATAGAAGCTGAATATTCCTTTAAATAATGTCATTTTTTTACTTATTATAGTAGAAATCTTTTGTGATCTAGACCGTTGTAGTTGGAATAAAATGAAAAAGATACTTTTATCTATACTTGCTATTTTTCTTTGTGGAACGCTACAAGCTGCACATATCCTCATTCCGATGGATGACAGCCAAGAGAACCATTTGAAAGCATATGGCATCGCTTATTGGATTTTGGAAAAGGAAGTAGAAGCCGAATGGTTTCTTAATTATAGAGGTGGAAGTTTCTTGATTCCTTATTTGCAAGATTTTGAAAATGAACTTGTCATCAGAGATGTTTCTTATGAAGTAATTTCGAGTGCTCAAGTTCGAGAAATCAAAACTATGATCAGCCATGCTGAATCGAATATGGATATCATGAAACTTGAGGTAGCACCTAAAATTGCAGTCTATTCTCCACCCAATAAGCAACCTTGGGACGATGCCGTTACGCTCGTTTTGACTTATGCAGAAATACCTTATGACATTGTTTTTGATGATGAAGTGTTAGAAGATGACCTACCTCAATACGACTGGCTCCACCTCCATCATGAAGATTTCACTGGGCAATATGGTAAATTCTATAGAGCATTCAGACATCAAGCTTGGTACAAAGAGCAACAAAAAACTTATGAAGCTTCTGCGAAAAAACACGGATACGATAAGGTTTCTCAATTAAAACTTGGAGTAGCTCAAAAAATTAGAGACTTCTGTGCTGGTGGTGGCTTTCTATTTGCAATGTGCTCTGCTACTGACACCTATGATATTGCTCTAGCTGCAGCAGGAGTCGATATCTGTCACGAAGTTTTTGATGGAGATCCTCCATTTTCTGATGCACAAGAAAGACTTGATTACTCAAAAACTTTTGCCTTTCATAAATTCAAACTCTACCAAAACCCGATGGTATATGAGTATTCTGATATTGATCAGCAATACAGGGAAAGAGGTTTAACAGAGGCAAATGATTTCTTTACCTTATTCAAGTTTTCGGCAAAATGGGATCCTATTCCAACGATGTTGACTCAGAATCACAAGCACGTTATCAAGGGTTTTATGGGGCAGACTACTGCCTACAAGAAAAGACTTGTAAAGCCAGAAGTCATCATCATGGGGGAAAATAAATCTTTGAATGAGGCAAGATATATTCACGGAACTTACGGAAAAGGAACTTGGACATTCTATGGCGGTCATGACCCTGAAGATTATATGCACCATGTAGGTGAAGAACCTACAGACTTAAACCTTCATCCAAACTCGCCTGGTTATCGTCTAATTCTGAACAACATATTATTCCCTGCGGCCAAGAAAAAGAAACAAAAAACCTGATTTGATGTCATCTAACATCAGTTATCATTTAGAGCCTTTGGAATAAATATGACACGAAAAGAGTTTATTAAAATCTGTGGAATACTTGGTTTAACACTCCCTTTTCAGTCTATATTTTCCAAAGGCTCTTCTCGTATCTCATCCCAAGAAGTAATCATCATAGGTGCTGGAGCTGCTGGCATGACTGCTGCTTATTTACTCAATCAAATGGGTATTTCATTCAAGATCCTTGAAGCAAAGCCAACTTATGGAGGTCGAATGAAAAAGCTTGAAGACTTCACCGATTTCCCACTTTCACTTGGCGCTGAATGGCTTAGCACGAATACAAATATCTTTGAAGAAATTATCAACAATCCTAAGGTTAAAATCGACATTGAAACAACTCGATACAATCCTTTGGAGAGTTCTTTAACATGGAAAAAAAGAAAGCTCAGATCAGGTATTATCGGATTTTTTAATGACAAAAAATTCGTCAATAGCTCTTGGCTCACTTTCTTCGAACAGTACATTCTCCCTTCAATTTCAGCCTATACACACTTCAATACAATTGTAAAGACTATCGATTATACTTCTGAAAAAATAAAAATCACAACAGATACAACTGAATACAATTGTGATAAAGTCATTGTAACAATCCCTGTTAAAATGATGCAGAACAGAAGTCTTGATTTCCTACCTCCTCTTCCAAAAGAACAACAGAAAGCTTTTGATACGGTCATGGTTTGGGATGGTTTGAAAGCCTTTATTGAGTTTTCGGAAAAATTCTACCCTGCCTTTACTGAATTCAAAATTAGACCTAAAAAATCGGGTCAAATAGCTTACTACGATGCTTCATATGGACAAAACACAGACAAACATATTTTAGGATTATTTGCGGTCGGAGAAGCTTCTAGCCCCTACCTAACAAAAAATAAAGAAGAGCTAACTCGCTATATTTTAAATGAATTGGATCAGATGTTTGAGCAGAAAGCTTCTTCTAATTTCATTAAAATAACAGTGCAGAATTGGACAAATGAAGCCTTTATAGAAGGAACTTATGTCTACGATTATGAAGATTACAGAAAAGTAGAAAAGCTAGGAGCTCCACTCGCTAATAAAGTATTCTTTGCTGGAGAAGCTTATACAAATGGTAACAATTGGGGCTTTGTACATACGGCTACACAATCAGCACAAGCCGCTGTTTTAAGAATGTTCACTTAATACTTATCCAAAAATAGAATAGTACTTTTTCGATCTCCTCTTTTTCCAATAAATTTGCACCGCAAAAACTTATAAAACCAAAAGCACGGCTATTACCATTGAAACTTCTATGGATAACAAGAAAACAAACAAATGACAACTCAAACTCATATCATCAGAAATGCCAAAGAAGAAGAATTCGCTACAATCGGAAAACTGATGGTAAATGTATATTCCAATCTTGAAGGATTCCCAAAAGCTGATGAACAGCCACAATATTATGAGATGCTCACTAACATCGGAGAAATTACAAAAAAGCCTTTTACTGAATTAATCGTAGCAGTTTCAAAAAAAGGAAAAGTTGATGGAGCTGTCGTTTATTTTAGTGATATGACAAGTTATGGCTCAGGAGGTTCGGCTACTCAAGAGAGAAATGCATCAGGATTCAGACTTTTAGCGGTATCAGAAAATGTTAGAGGTTTAGGTTTGGGTAAAAAGTTAAGTTTGGCATGTATTGAAAAAGCGAAGAATATCGGTCATCAAAAAGTAGTCATTCACTCTACAGAATACATGAAAAAAGCTTGGAGAATGTATGAAAATTTAGGCTTTGGACGAGCTGAAGATTTAGATTTCAAGCAAGAATCATTGCCTGTATTCGGATTTAGATTATTCCTATGAACGTAACTCATTTGGGCTATACCCAAAAAACTTTTTAAATGTAGTACTAAAGTGAGATAGACTACTAAAACCTAGATTTTCACCAATCTCATAGATGGACTTATCAGAATACTTTATCAATCTATTCGCCTCTTCCATTCGATGTTGATTAAAAAACTTTAGAATCGGCATCTGGTAAACAGCTTTAAATGTTCGGTGAAGTTTGGAAAGACTCATATTGTAATGCTCACTTAACGCTTTCAAATTTGGTTGAGAGCTAAAATCACTCAGAATATCCTCTTTCAACTTCAACATCAAATTCAAATCTTCGGCATGTACATTCGTTGCAAACAATTCATTCTCTTCTTTTTCTACCAAGAGTAAAATTCGTCCAATAATCTCATAAGCTCTCGCAAAAAATATAATTCTCCTTAAGTCTTCATTCATGGAAACCTTATAAGTTTCTCTAACCAAAGCCTCTATTTCTGGCGTCAATCGATAATACAAAAACCACTGGTCATGCTGTTGTAAAACCTCTTTGAGTTTATACGCTGTTTTTTCATTCCATTGGTGAAAATACGCATGAGGAAAACGAATAACCATCCATTGTAATCTTGTATTTATAGGGAAAGTTACTTCATAAGGTTGGGCTGCATTGTACATAAAAATCCCTTCAGAAGTATGTTCTCTATTTTTAAGATTTTTGATTTCACCATTAAAGCCAATCCTTATGGCTACGTACTTCTCACTTTTCGTTGGTTTATTTACAAGTCGTAGTTTCTTTTTCAAAAGTAAAGAAGTCACCCCTACAATCATTCCGTTTGGATAAGAGAATGAAACAACTTGATAGTCCCCATTCTGATCTAAAAATGCCAAAGATTCACCATCCCAATTCCCACCTTTCTCATGACTAATTTGATGAAAAAATGAAGCGGAATTATCATCTGAAACATTTATAAGAAATTCATTTTCATCTTCCATTACTTTCCTTTTATAAAATTCACACACAATCAAGTTGACAGAAATTCAAAACTGCTTGACATTTTTTCAAAACAATATTCTCAAGGAATCTCCCCTCCTTTGTAACAACGAAAAAATCAAAAGAAAACGCTTCTATAGAATTAGAATTTCGGATTCTTATTTAAACACTAACAATGATGAAAAAATCAAAAATAAACTTCACTCTTTACACCTTAATTGCCTTTCTGTTTTTAGGAAATCTATCTATTTCCTACGCTCAAAACAAATCAGTCTCATATTCAGAAAGAGAACAAGCTCAATATAATTACTCATACAGCTTAGGTGTACAAGCCGTAGTGTACGGATGGGCTCCTGTAATGATGGATGTCGCTAAAGTTCTTCAAACTTCTGTTGATCAGCCAATGAATAACGGTCAAGCTCCTATCAATGAATTTGGCCCTATTACTAGACTTTGGGATTATAGAGATCGATCATATACAACTCCTAATAATGATACATTCTACCTTCAAGGTTGGTGTGATTTGGAAGAGCAACCTATTGTCATTTTTGTTCCAGAAATCAAAAATCGTTATTGGATCATGCAAATTGTAGATATGTACACAGAATCGGTTGTCGATCTTTGTAATGCAACAATTGGCGAAGAAGGTGGCTATTTTGTGCTTGCTAAAAAAGGCTATACAGGAGATTTACCAGAGAATGTGCCTGTGTATTATTCTTCAACTAGATACATTTGGTTAGCGGGTCGATTGGGTGTTGAAAACGAAAAAGATTTGAAGATTGCTAGAGATTTACAAAAGCAATTTAGAATGATGCCTTTGAACCAATACCCTAATGGAGGAGTACAGCCTGAACCAAAAAATATTGAAGGTGCTCCAAAAGTAGAATTTCCTGCAGGACTAGATTGGTTTAAGCGACTAGATCAAGTTTTAGCTGAAAATCCAATGCCAGAAGATGTTGAACTTGTAGATAGTTTCAAACATATCGGAATTGGTGAAGGAAGTATTGATGGACTCAATGAAGTTCAAAAAGAGGCACTAAAGGCGGCATTTAATGATGGATTTCAAATAATTCTGGATGCTGCAAAAAATAGTAACACAGCTGTAAATGGTTGGAACTGGGAATTCAACGCAGGAATATACGGTACTGATTATCTTTCAAGAGCTGCAATCAATATGAATTCAATTGGCTTAAACTCTCCTGAAAGAGCAATGTACCCTAAAAGATACGTTGATGACCAAGGAATTCAGCTTAATGGTGAGAATACTTATGAAATCACGCTCCCTGCTCACATTCCTGTCAGAACTGAAGTTGGTGGTTTTTGGTCTGTCACTATGTATGATGCTAAAGATCGTTTCATGGTAGAAAATGAAATCGATAGATATAAAATAGGATCAATGACTGAAGGCTTAAAAAGAAATGATGATGGCTCTGTCACTATTATTATTTCGAATAAAAAGCCTAAAAATAAAAAGATGAGAGCAAACTGGCTACCAGCTCCTGCTGATGATTTCATGCTTCAATTCAGGTTATATGAACCAGAAGAAGTCATCTACAAAGGAGAATATGAACTACCTCAATTATACAAGATTGAAAAATAACTTCAGTGCAAACCAACAATTAATAAATGAAAAAGCCCTTCCATTGATTTGGAAGGGTTCTTTTCGTAAAAAAGGCATGACTTCAAATTCTGAAGCCACACCTAAGCATACATAAACCACGAAAGATTTTAAATTTCTTCTTCTTTTTCTAAACAGAGATCACCTAAAGCCTCCACTTTTACTCCTAACCAGTCTTTAAGTTGGCTATATATTCTAATCTGATCTTCAACTGAGAAATGTCTTATTCGGGTAGCGTGACTACCTTTTTTAAGTACCATTTTTAGTGCATTTGTTTTGTCCGAAGGATTCACAGCACAGGCTCCCCAAGTATCATATTCGCCATAGATATAAAGAATATTATCTCCTTTACTTTCTAAAAAGTCTACGACCTCTTTCATATAATTAGGATTATAGGTTAAATCCACATTTTGAGGTGCAAAAAAGGAATTTGTAGGCTTGTGTACGATCTCCAACAAATCAGCGACAGGAGTTGTATCAAAACCATAATAGCCCAATTCTTTCATATGCTGATAATAAGAAGGAAGTAACCTGTCAATCGTTATATCAGAATAAAAACTAATGCCTACAATCTGATTTAGATAATTAAACAGTTCTTTTGCAGGTGCATCTTTTGTTGGAATGTCTGATACGTTACCTCCCCATTGCCAATATGAAAATGGGAATTCTAAAACAGCATATTCTAACGCGACTTCCAGACCAACACTAAACTTCATTTCTTTCTTAGCTGCATATTGTTCTATTTCTTTTAAAACTTCTGTTCGGTTTTGTAGAACGGTTCGCTGAAATTCGGTGATTCGTTTTCTCGTTGTTTTTTCTCCAACTGTGTTGATGTGCTGATCGGTACGAGGATCTTCGACGCCCAAAATTATTGGAGCGACATAAGGTACAGCAACATCAACATCATTTGGATACTTACTTTTATAGATTAAGGTAGTTTCTCCACCTTTACTAACTCCTGAACTAATCCACTTTCCTGTATAGACATTTTTCAATTTTGAAACGATTCTATGGTAATCCTCTATTGCGAGATCATTGGTTAAATACTTCCAAGGAATACCTCCTTTCGGAACGGATTCTCCATAAAAACGATACTCCACCAATAGCTGATTTCCTTTCGTAATCTTACTGATTTCTCTAGGATAATTGTACAATTGGTAACCTTCGGTTTCAATCAAAATCGGTTTCTCAAAATCAACATGCCCCAAATACATTTTCTGTTCGAATGTTCCATTTTTAGGGTTCGAATGATCTAAAGGTTGTGGCAAATAAATCTCGTAATATTGTGTGAAATGAGCTTTGCGTTTTACTTCCTTCAATTTTGCTTTCGGGAATTGAGCTAAAAATGCTGCTCTTACTTTTTCCTTTTCACTTTGATCTGAAGCTTTATAAATCCAGTTTTCAGGGTCAACCAATACTTCCTTCACTCCTTTTTCTAAAGGAATTTTAACCTCTTCCAGTCCAACTTCAATTCGTTTTTTCTTCCCATCAATCACAACTTCTACGGGCATTGGAAAAGCTAACTTTTTTGGAGTATCCCATTGCAAAGTCAAATTCGACTCCGTCTGATTAATTACTAAATTGGGTAAATCTGGTTGACGTAAATACAACTCAAAATACCAATCTAGCTCCATGCCACTTTCCTCTTCCATGATTCGGATAAAGTCCGTTGAATTTACAAAGTGACATTGACTGCCATCTGTACTTCTTTCGGCTTCTTTGGTTGGATAAGCCAACTTCCTGATACCTTTCAACAAAGCTTCTTCTCCTACCAAATACCTCAAGGTATGCAAAACTAAAGCCCCTTTAGTATAAATATCGCCATCACTTTCTATATAGCATGGCCCAAAGAAATACTTCTCCAGTGTTGATTTTGACTCTAAAGGAGCTAGCGCCTGTTTGTTTCTAACCTTTGGTTTTAAAGTGGAGATATACTTGTGGTATGCAGGCATTCCACCCAATTCTTCAGCATACAATACCTGCATATAGATACAAAATCCTTCATGAATCCAGAAGTCTTTCCAATCACTCGCTGTCACCAAATTGCCCCACCATTCATGTCCTAATTCATGATGATGTAGGAAATCAAACCCGAATTCATTATTTGTGAAGTCTGCACCATAAGCAATTGCAGTTTGGTGTTCCATTCCTAAATGTGGTGTTTCCACAATTCCATATTTCTCCGAACGAAATGGGTAAGGACCTAAGACTTTTTCATAAAACTTCAAATGATCTTTAAACTGTGGAAATTGAGCCTTTGCTTGCTTTTTATGCTCTGGTAAAACCCACCAATTTAAAGGCATTTCTTCACCCAATACATTTGTATAATCGAGTTTCAAATGTTCGTATGGCGCGATGTTAAGAGCAATATTATAATTATTGATCGGAGAATTGACAATCCATTGGAATGTATTTGAATCACCACTTTTACTTACATTTTCCAAAACTCCATTTGAAACGACCTCTAAACCTTTTGGTACAGTAATATTCAAACGCACATGCTCGGCTTCATCTGAAGGATGGTCTTTACACGGAAACCACAAATCTGCACCATCAAACTGGCATGCTGTAGCGATCCAAGGTTTACCCTCTTCTGTTTCTTCCCACATAAAACCTCCGACCCAAGGCGGTCGAGGAGCAACTTTAGGCTTACCACTATAATAAACTCTGATTGCAAACTCTTCTTGAGGTTGAAAAGTGAAATGAGGCGTACAATAAAGTTTTAAGTCTTTGTGCTCAAAATCTATCGGTAAAAGCGCACCTTCTTTCTCCAAAACTACTTTCGAAACTTCAAAAGCAGAGTCTAAGTCCAAGACAATCTGATCAATTGGAGAAAGAACATCTGCTTGTATTCGTACACTCCCTCTGATTGCTTTTTGCTCTATTAAAATAGATAAATCTAAATCGTATTGACGAACATCATATGAAGCTTGAGCATAGGATAGCAGCCCTCCTGAATCTGTTGGCTTTACTCCCAAATAACGTTGTGCATTTATTTGAAAAGAAATTAAACAGAACAAGAGACTAAAAAGTATAGTCGTTTTTGTCATTGTATTAAATAGTTGATCTTAAAAATCGAAAATCAGATTTGAAGTGCGACCTTATGTTTTTGAATGTATTGAGTAGGGGTCAGACCCGTAAATTGCTTAAATTTTCTATTGAAGTTTGAAAGGTTACTAAAGCCTACATGATAGCATACTTCTGTTACAGTTCTATTCTCCTCTAATAATATTTTGCATGCCTGCCCTATTCTTACTTCATTTAGAAATGTGACATACGTTTTTTGAGTACGTTTTTTAAAATATCGACAGAAAGCATTTGGAGTCATATTTGACTTGTCAGCGATTTCTTGAAGACTTATTGGTCTATGATATTCTTCGATTGTAAACTTAAATATCTTATCCATTCGTTTACTTTCGACTTCATTCTCAAAACTCAGATTATTACTTGATGCCAAATACTCTATTTCTGTACACTCTGTCAGTTGATGAAGAATATCTAAAAGTGTAATGGTTTTCATCATACCATTCATCAGATACAACTCCTTGAGCTTTTTAGAGACTGATACTTTAATATCTTCATTCAAAATCCTGATTCCTCTTGAAGATCTGCGCATCAATTCCAAAAGACCATACATTTCTGGAAGCTGAAAAAACTCTTTACCGAAAGAATCTTTGTCAAAATAAACTGAAACAGCTTTGGCTTTCAATTCACTTTCTTCTTCATAATATCGAGAATCATTTCTGAAGACGTGAGGCATATTCTCTCCAATCACAAACAAATCACCCACTTTAAACTCACCTAAATAATCCCCGACAATCACGGTTCCTTCTCCCTCTTCTATAGACATCACTTGCCATTCTTTATGCTGATGCAAAGTATCATAAAGATGCTTACCTGAATCTTCTTGAACACGGAAAGACTCCTTAGTATTTTTCGGGACTTTAAATGGTAGTGGCTTCATAGTTATGGATGTTTTCGGGTAGAACTAAAAAACATTTAGAATCTGAATCAAGTCAGAAAAAATATAATTATCAAAAGATGGGTTAATATAGTATCAGCATTGGTTAAAATCAATATTAAAATACCTTCTAACAACTTCAATACCCAACAAACTCGAAAACAAACCCATTAACTTTCATTCACACCACAACCCTACCAATCAATCCTTTTTTACCCCAATAAAACCTTTAAAACTCATTTGCGGTGAATATAGTATCAAACAAAGCTAAAATGGTCGAAACTATTGATTTTCAAACCCACTACTTTTGCAACAGATCATTTAATAAATCTGATAACTCAAAAACCACACAGATATGAAATTAACCTGGAAAGGTGTATATCCTGCGGTAACAACTAAGTTTACCAATGAGGATACTTTAGATTTGGTAAACTTCTCTAAAAACATTGAAGCTCAAGTAAATGCTGGTGTAGATGGTATCATTCTAGGAGGAACGCTCGGAGAAGCAAGCACATTAGATACAAATGAAAAATCGCTATTAGTAAAGACAACAGTAGATCAGTTAGAAGGAAAGTTACCTGTTATTATAAACATTGCAGAAGCGTCTACCAGAGATGCGATCAAAGCGGCAGAACAAGCACAAAAAGATGGTGCTACTGGTTTAATGATGCTCCCGCCTATGCGCTATAAAGCAACAGACTTTGAAACTGTCACTTACTTTAAAGAAGTAGCTAGAAGCACTGATCTTCCGATTATGATCTACAATAACCCTGTAGATTACAAGATTGAGGTAACACTTGATATGTTTGATGCTTTATCTTCTGAATCAAATATTCAAGCGGTTAAAGAGTCTACTAGGGATATTTCAAATGTCACTCGTATGCAATCAGCTTTTGGTGAGCGTTACAAGGTACTCACAGGGGTTGATACGCTTGCGATGGAAAGTTTGGTTATGGGTGCTGACGGATGGGTTGCAGGACTTGTATGTGCTTTTCCAAGAGAAACCGTTGCCATCTTCAAACTCGTAAAAGCAGGGCTTATCAAAGAGGCGAGAGCAATCTATCAATGGTTCTTACCACTCTTAGAGTTGGATATTAATGCTCAATTGGTACAAAATATCAAACTAGCTGAAGTGGCAACAGGATTAGGTACTGAAAATGTAAGAGCACCTCGTCTTCCGCTACAAGGAGCTGAAAGAGAACGAGTGCTCCAAATCATTCAAGAAGGAATTGCTTCAAGACCAGAACTGCCTGATTACTTAAACCTTGAAAACCTTCAAACTGTATAAATGATGCTACAGGATACCCCGATAACAACAACTGCGCTTAAAGTTTCTCCTTCTTCAGAAGCCGAAATGATTCAAGCCGTAAAAGATGCTCAAGAAGCCTTTGGAATTCTTAAAGAAAAGACAAAAGAAGAGATTGCTGAATTTCTAGATACAATTGCCTATGAAATTTTAGCACTTGGTGATGATCTGATCGCTGTCGCAATGGAGGAATCTAATCTTCCCTCTGCTCGTCTGACAGCAGAAAGAGGTCGTACCATGAACCAACTCAAAATGTTTGCTTCTGTAGTACGAGAAGGAAGTTGGGTAGACGCTGTTATAGACCTACCCGATCCTAACCGAAGTCCTTTACCAAAGCCAGATCTGAGGAAAATGTCACGTCCTATTGGGCCAGTTGTAGTATTCGGAGCAAGTAATTTCCCTTTGGCTTTTTCAACGGCTGGGGGAGATACAGCATCTGCACTTGCATCGGGGAATCCTGTGATCGTGAAAGCACACGAAGGTCATTTGAAAACAGATCAATTGGTTTCAAAAGCGATTGAGCGTGCCATCGAAAAATGTGATTTCCCAAAAGGAACATTCACTTCTTTGGTAGGAAAAGATTTTTCACTTGCTCAATCGCTTATCATGCAAGATGAAGTGAAAGCTGTAGCTTTTACAGGTTCATATTTCGGAGGAAAAGCCATTTATGATATGGTACAGAAAAGAACAGAACCTATTCCTGTTTTTGCAGAAATGGGAAGTACGAACCCTGTTCTTCTTCTTCCAAAAGAACTTGAAATAAATGCTCAATCTTGGGCTGAAAAACTAGCTCAATCCATCAATCTTGGAGCAGGACAATTCTGTACAAATCCTGGTTTGATATTAGCTGTTCAAACTCCAGTTGTTGAACAGTTTCTTGAAAGTTTAGAAGCAGAATTCAAGAAAAACATTCCAAATACAATGCTTAATGAAAAAATCAGCAAGCATTATACCAAAGGGCGGGAAGCTCTTTTGAGCAATGAGGAAGTTGAGCTGATTACAGATTCTGATCAGTCTGCAACTGAACTACAAGGACAACCTTCTCTAGCAAAAGTTGATGGGAAATCTTTTGTAAATAATAAAGCTTTAAAAGAGGAAGTCTTTGGCCCGTTATCACTCATTGTTCTTTGTGAAAACGAAGAAGAACTCAAAGAAGTAATCAATAGCTTGGAAGGTCAATTGACTGCTACAATTATTGGGACTGAAGAAGATATTAAGATAAACACTGATGCTATAATACTACTCGAAAGCAGAGTCGGTCGCCTCATTTTTAATGGTGTTCCTACAGGTGTAGAAGTCGGGTATGCTATGCAACATGGCGGACCATTCCCTTCCACTACTGATTCAAGATTTACCTCTGTAGGAATGGATGCCCTCAAAAGATTTGTACGACCAGTTTGCTACCAAGATAGTCCAGAAGCTTTTCTACCTAAAGCTTTGCAATTGAGTAATCCGCTAAACATTTGGCAAAAGGTAGATGGTAAACTGAAAAAAAACTAACACAACATGCTTCAAGTAGACAAAGGTGACGTATTACATACTTTGAATTTCCCATCCTTGATCGAAAGCCTTGAGAAAGCTTTCGGTCGGGGGGAAATCAGAGTGCCTCAAAGACACCATCATGAATATGTGGGAAATTTGGGAAAGAATACTTCTACTCTTCTACTCATGCCTGCATGGGAAGAGGGAGGATATTTAGGAGTCAAATTAGTAACGGTTTCTCCTGATAATCACGAATTCGATTTACCCTCTATCCAAGGTGTTTATTTGCTAATGGATGCAAAAACAGGAATTCCATTGGCTAGTATAGATGCTCCGAGTCTGACTGCAAGACGAACTGCCGCAGCTTCAGCTCTTGCCTCAAAACTTCTTTCTCGTAAAGATTCATCCTCTTTACTCATGATTGGCACTGGCAGTTTAGCGCCAGAATTGATCAGAGCACATCGTACTGTACGATCGATAGAGAACGTATTTATTTGGGGTAGAAGAATTGAAAAAGCTGAATCTGTCAAGCAAGAACTAGCAGCGGAAGGA
Organism: Sediminitomix flava; assembly: GCF_003149185.1. NCBI lineage: Bacteria > Pseudomonadati > Bacteroidota > Cytophagia > Cytophagales > Flammeovirgaceae > Sediminitomix > Sediminitomix flava. The sequence goes on from NZ_QGDO01000001.1 coordinate 127,186, forward strand.
ATAGAAGTAAATGTAGTTTCAGATTATATCGAATACTTAAACAAAGTAGATATCATTAGCTGTGCTACATTAAGTAAAACACCTTTAGTCTTTGGAAAACATTTGAAAGAAGGTCAGCATATCGATCTAGTTGGAGCTTATAAGCCCGACATGAGAGAAGCTGATGATGCTTTAATAAAAAGTGTCAAACTCTTCGTGGATAGTAAAACGACTGCGGTAAAAGAAACCGGCGATTTATTTATCCCGATGCAAGAAGGAAGTATAACATTTGATCACATAATAGACGACCTCTTTGGCCTGTGCAGTACTGGAAAAACAGGGCGAACAAATGACCAACAAATCACATGTTTCAAGTCGGTTGGTCACGCGCTCGAAGATCTTGTTGCTGCACGATTGGTCAAAGAAAACCTCGAACCTGAAACCACTTTTAAATAACTAACGAATGAGTAAAAAAACATTTTTTTGTATAGACGCACATACCTGTGGTAACCCAGTTCGCGTAGTTGCAGGAGGTGGTCCCTTATTGGAAGGGGCCACTATGAGTGAAAAAAGACAACATTTTCTCAAAGAATTTGATTGGATCAGAAAAGGCTTAATGTTCGAACCACGAGGTCATGATATGATGTCGGGAAGTATTCTTTACCCTCCTTCTGACCCTAAAAATGACATGGGAGTTCTCTTTATTGAAACGAGTGGTTGCTTGCCTATGTGTGGTCATGGAACAATCGGGACTGTTACTGTTGCTATTGAAGAAGGATTAATCATTCCTAAAACAGAAGGAGTCCTAAACCTTGAAACACCCGCAGGATTAGTCAGAGTTGTCTACACACAAGAAGACAATAAGGTCACTTCTGTTCGTCTCACCAATATTCCATCTTACCTTGAAGCAAATGACTTAAGTATTGATTGTGAAGAATTAGGAACACTCAAATTAGATGTTGCTTACGGAGGAAATTTCTATGCAATTGTGGATCCACAAGAGAATTTTAGAGGTATAGAAAACTACACTGCAGATCAGCTTATTGGTTGGAGTCGAGAAATAAGGACAAAACTCAATGAGAAATACGTTTTTGTTCATCCTGAAAATGATACCATCAAAGGACTTAGCCATTTACTCTGGACAGGCTCCACACTTTCTGAAGATGCAACCGCTCGAAATGCCGTTTTCTACGGAGATAAAGCCATTGACCGATCGCCTTGCGGAACAGGAACTTCAGCTCGTATGGCACAATGGTACACCCAAGGTAAACTTTCGCCCAACGAAGAATTTGTCCATGAAAGTATTATTGGTTCAAAGTTCATCGGAAGAATAGAAGAAGAAACCATCTTGGCAGGAAGAAAGGCTATTGTACCAAGCATTGAAGGTTGGGCAAGAGTAACAGGCTATAACAATATTATTTTGGATACAGACGATCCGTATGTAGAAGGATTTCAAGTCATTTAAGAAATGGAAAAAGTAGTAATTATCGGAGGCGGAATTATCGGTCTTTCTTCCGCTTATTATTTGTTGAAAGAAGGCTACGATGTAACCCTTATTGACAAAAAAGATTTTAAAGATGGAGCCTCACAAGTAAATGCGGGATTGATAGTCCCTAGTCATATCGTGCCTCTTTCAGCTCCCGGAATGATCGAAAAAGGAATCAAATGGATGTTTGACTCATCAAGTCCATTTTACCTAAAACCTCGTCTCAATCTTCCACTCATGAAATGGGGATACCGCTTCTACCGATCTGCTACCAAAGAACATGTTTCCAAATGTGTTCCCATTCTTAGAGACTTCAATGTATTCAGTAAAGAACTTTATCAGTCTTTAGCATCCGAATTAGAATTCCAGTTGCATGGCAAAGGGCTTCTAATGCTCTATCGTGATGCTGAGACTGAAAAAGAAGAAATAGAAACGGCTCATCTTGCCAATAAATCAGGCGTAAAAGCAGAAATTTTAAGTGCTCAAGAAGTTCATAACTTGCAAGGAGGTTTAATTGAAGACATCAGAGGTGGCGTGTATTTCCCAGGAGATGCCCACCTAAATCCTTCTCAAGTGATTCAATCACTCTATCAAGCCATTCTAAAACTTGGAGGTAGAGTTGTATCAAAAGAAACTGTTCAAAAAATTGAATGGGATAGCAAAGGAATCAGAAGAGTAGAAGGAAAAAGTGGTGCGTTTTACAAAGCTGATAAATTCCTTTTTGCTACAGGAAATTGGCTTCCTGAGCTTACTAAACAACTTGGATTCTCTCCATTGATGCAAGCAGGAAAAGGCTATAGCATTACTAAAAATCAAATGGAAGACAAACTGCAAATTCCATGTATTCTAGCCGACGAAAGTGTTGCGATGACTCCAATAGGTGATCAGATGAGAGTAGCAGGAACAATGGAAATCAACGGTGCAAATGAACGCATTAGTAAAAAAAGAGTTCAAGGCATCTGTTCTGCAGTAGAAAAATATTTCCCAAACTATAAAATGGAATTACCTTCTAGTGAAAACATTCAATGGGGATTCAGACCATGTACACCAGACGGACTTCCATATTTAGGAAAGTTGAAATCGCATCAGAATGTTTTTATTTCCGCAGGTCATGCTATGATGGGAATGAGCTTAGGCCCTGCCAGTGGAAAACTTTTAGCAGAATTGATTTCGGGAAAAGAATTGAGTTTATCCATAGATGCTTTCAACCCTAATCGATTTGACTAATACTTGAATACTAGGAAAACGGGTAATCCTATCCTTAGAATTTGCGAAGCTATCTAAGGATTTATCTATGAAAGCAAGAGTCTGAAGACTCTAATTTCCATTTCTTAATTCGAAGATGCTGCACTCGCTCACTTCGTTAATTCTTCGAATAGAATACCCATAATCATTTGCCCTAGTACTGAAGCTCTTTCTTCAATCTGACTTTTACCAAACACAAGATGAATAACACCATACAAAACCGCCTTAATACGACTTTAGAAATCCCAGAAAACTTTCTTCAGATCGAGACCATAGATATGCACACTGGCGGAGAACCACTAAGAGTAATTCTGAATGGCTTCCCTGAATTGAAAGGGAATTCGGTACTCGAATACCGAAAAGATGCCATGAACAATTACGATCACCTTCGTAAAGCATTGATGTGGGAACCTAGAGGACATACCGATATGTATGGTTGTATTCTTGTACCCCCAAACTCAGAAGAAGCAGATTTTGGAATTTTATTCATTCACAACGAGGGCTATTCTACCATGTGTGGACATGCCATTATTGCCATTACAAAGTTAGCCATTCAAATGGGTTGGAAAGAGAAAAGCTACCCAACTACCGAATTTCAGATTGATGCTCCTTGTGGCAGAATTCACTCTTTTGCTCAGCTAGATGAAAATGGAAAAGTCATCGATATCTCGTTTCACTGTGTGCCTAGTTATTTGGTCGCTCAAGATCTAGAAATCACCCTACCTGAAATTGGTACGATAAAATATGATTTGGCTTTTGGAGGTGCATACTATGCTTACTTAGATGCTAAACAAGTTGGTTTAGGCCTAATTCCAGAAAACAATAGAAAGCTTATTGAACTTGGTATACAGATCAAAAAGGAAGTGAATCGGACTCAAGATATAAACCATCCTTTTGAAGAAGATTTGAGTTTTTTGTATGGTACTATTTTCATTGATGAGGCCAAAGATAAAAACAATCACAGCAGAAATGTCTGTGTATTTGCCGATGGAGAAGTTGATCGGTCACCAACTGGGAGTGGTGTTTCTGGGAGAATCGCTATTCATGAAGCGAAAAAAGAAATAAGTGATGAGGAAATCATCAAAATAGAAAGTATTACAGGGAGTGTATTTTCAGGAAAAGTACATCAGAAAATAACTTTCGGTGAATATCGTGCTGTTATTCCCGAAGTCAGTGGCTCGGCTTACATTACTGGTAAGCATACCTTTCTTATTGACCCAGAAGATCCATTTAGAGATGGATTCTTTCTAAGATAGTGTTTATTTGGTTTAGTGATAGAATTCACCCTTCATGTAAAAAGTAGCTCCATTTTGGAGCTTTCTTTTTTTCAACACGAAGGGTGATTGTTTTTATTGATTAGCTAATTCATTCACTAAGTCAACGTACTGTTGCATAGCTGCTTCAGAAGAAGTTCCTTCCAACTTTTTCCAAGCATCCCATTTTGCCATAGCTTTAAAGTCAAAACCCATTGGTCTTTCTGTCTGAATATCCCCTTCTGTTGCTTGCTTAAAAAGAGAATATAAACTCAAAAGTTGATCATTGGAAGGCATTTTAGTCAATTCCTTAGACTTCTTTACCGCTAATTCAAATGCTTCTTGAGACATAATATCTATTTTAGTTAGTTAGTAATAGTTAAACATGTGTTTATATACTATACACCTGTACAGTATAGCCTCTAATATAATGAATAGACATTCATTTTCTATGCAAAATTCAATTAAATGTATCACATACGTTTGCTCAAAAAGAAGTTTGAAGGAATTTCAACTTTATATGCTTGCGTTTGCGTTTTTTATATGTTCAAGTTGTGATCTAAATCAGAATGGAGAGTCACAAGATGTCACGGTAATTTCTTGGAATGCAAAAGAGCTTTTTGACATGAAAGGCCTCAAAAAGCGATTACCCAACTTTAGAGAATTAATTGGGGACCAGAAACCTGATATTATTCTACTTCAAGAGTTTACATCCATAGAACAAGTAGAGGCTCTTGCTGAAGCACTTAAGTTAGAAAATTGGTCTTTGAGTTGTTCAGACTTCAATATGAAAGATCACAATCGTTTTAACTCTTTCGAAGTAGCGATACTCAGTAGGTTCCCCCTATCTAATGTAACGGAATACGATCCATACCCTGAGAGAAGAAAGCGTAAAAATTATCCTTTTGAAAAACCACTTGAGGTACAAGATAAATCTTATGAAAAAATACGAACATCAAGAGGCTTTTTAGTTGCTGAAATAGAAGAGTTAAAACTGATGATCGGTATTGTCCACCTAAAATCTTCTATCGGAAAGGAAGGTGAACTAGATTACAGAAATGCGCAAAAAAGAGAATTCGTTACAATCGCTCTCACTGAGACACTAAATACTTTATCCAATAACAAAACAGATGATTGGCATATCTTGATTGGTGGAGATTTTAATGTTGGGCATTCTGATAAAGTAAAAAATGGGAAAGATCTTTTTGATGATGTAAACGATGGCTATGATGATACGCATGCAATACTTACCGAACCTTTAATTGGAGATATTAAATTCACAAATGCCCTAGCTAAATTCAATACAACAACCTATCCGAGTTATAAAGGTTCTCCAATAGATAATCTATATGTAAATGAAGGGACAAAATTCAAGTCTTCTGAAATCATAAAAAACGCTTATGGTTCTGATCATTACCCTGTAAAAGTAGTCCTTGAACTTCAACCTTAGCTATTAATTCTTCTCAAAAACCTGAATCACTGCTTCTCTAAAGCTTTTACTGACAGGAAGCATCTCGTTTTCTATTTCTACAAATTCTCTATTCAGAGCAATAACATGATCCATATTCACGATAAAAGAACGATGTATTCGTAAGAATTGTGAAGGCAAACGTTCTTCCATATTCCCTATAGTTTCTTTGGTTTTTAGGGTATTTCCATCCTTGAGATGAACGATCAAATAATCCGCTTGACTCTCTATATAAGTCACAAATTTGAAGTCCGTTTTATAATGCTTTCGATCTGATCTGATAAAAAGATAATCTTCTTTCAATTGTTGAACTTCTTTCGCTTGAGGATTAAAAGCCTCAAACTTCTGCAATGCCAATTTAAATCGATCAATAGAAACGGGTTTTAAAAGATAATCAACCACGTTCAAATCATAGCCCTCAATCGCATAATCTCTATGTGCAGAAATAATGATAACTTTCGGTGGTTGAGCCAATGAACGAAGAAAATCTAAACCTGAAATTTCTGGCATTTCAATATCTAAGAAAATGAGATCAACTTCATGTTTCATTACCTCAGCAAATCCACTTTTAGCATCTGAAGCCTCTCCTATCACTTCATATCCGTCTACTTGTGAAAGGAAATTCTTTGTGATTCTCCTAGAAATAGGTTCATCATCGATCACTAATACTTTATATACTCCCATATTATAATTCTATTTGAAGTTCTATCTGATACATTTCCTCTGTTTCTCTAATTTCCAACGAATGCCTTTCTGGGTAACACAACGCTAAACGTTTTCTCAAATTGACTAGACCTGTTCCCTTATTCGTATTTTCTTTCACTTCTTGTGGTTTACTATTTACTACCAAAAATGAAAAAGTTGAAATTGAGAAGTCAGTTTTAATCTTTAGAAAAGCTTGTTCACTTGTAGACTTGATCCCGTGTTTAAATGCATTTTCCACCATAGGAAAAAGTAGGAATGGTATGATCTGAATATCTAATTTTTCATCTCCGAAATTCAAGTCCAACTCCAAGCGATCGTCAAAACGAAGCCGTTCCAAATCTATATACTGATTCAAAACTTCTACCTCTTTTGATAATGCTACCTTCCCCTCTTTAGACTGATAAACCAAATAATCTAAGAGACCACTCAATTGTAATAAAATATGTGGTAACTCATCTGATTTCTCAATCGCTAATCCATAAATATTATTGAGTGTATTAAATAAAAAATGCGGATGAATCTGATCTTTTAGTGTATTTAATTCTAACTCTTTTAATTGTAACTCGATCTCCAACTTCTCTTTTTCCAACTGATGAATCTGATCTTTTTTCTTCTGATTTTCCTTTACATAATTTAGGCTAGAGTACATTGTTGCTATAAAGATTTGAACAAACCAAAGTACCGAAACATCATTTATGATTGGATTCATTTTATTATATTCTAAGTCCGCTAACAAAATGAAAAATATGAGAATGATCACGATCTGTACAAAACTACTGACAACAATTGCATAGAATAAGTATAAGCCAAATCGCCAATACCTTCTCTCAATGAGATATTTCTGAATCAATACAACATTTAGATAATAGGTAAATGCAATTGTGAAAGGCAACCATACAATACAAAAGACAAAAGTGTTGAAGTAGTCTTGGTGAAAATGTCCTAAAAATAGACAAATGATAATGAGCATACTCCCCCAAAAACTCAGCTCAAAGAGCATTCTACTAGCTATTGTCTTTTTGATAAATTGATTCATACTTCAAAATTTATAAAAATATACTTCCCAACTACCAAGTATCGATTAAATCCACGTTTTTGTCGAAATAAAGTTGAAAAGAAGCGACTTCAAGTCTTCATATCAAAATAATCATATCTTAGAGAAATGAAAGAGCTATTCTTCGACAGATTTCGTGCATTTATCGATCATCAATAAATATGGAAAACTAGCCTACTAAGTTTGAAGTAATTCATCAACTTAAACCTTTTATAACTATGCAATGGTTTTTAAACTTCTATTCAAACGGCGGTAGCCTATTTATGACATTTGTAACTATTCCTGGAGTGCTGATGCTTGTCTGTGCAGTATTCAAGGCCTTAAAAATGTCTAACAAGTTTGCTCCTATTCAAAAATCAGAAAAGCTGATTAAAGAGTTGTCTTTACTTGCTCTAATGATGGGGATTTTTGGACAACTAATCGGTCTTTATGGAGCATTTGAAGCTATCGAAGCTGCTGGAGGAGTCTCAATGAGTTTGTTGGCAGCAGGATTAAAAATCTCCTCACATACTACTTTGTATGGCTTTTTGTACTTTGTACTGGGCAGAATTGCTTTAGTATATTTTGCCTACACAGACAGTATTGAAGAAAAGTAAAAATGAAAAATCGACAATCACTTCCTTGATTGTCGATTTTCTTTTTGTGCTAAAAAGATTGACAGCATAATAGAAATCAGCAAACTTCATTCAGAACACAACCTTTTATTAGCCCATTATTTTGTGAGTTCGTGGAAAGCTTCTTCCAATGAAATTTTCTCTTTTCTCATTTCAAGAATAATAATCCCTTTCTCTACAGCCTTCTGGAAAATGGCTACACGCACATCTTCACCTTCTTGCTCAGCAAAATCCAAAATGTATTTGTGATCTTCTAGTTTATGGATTTCTTCCAATGATGGTAGTTCATGGAAATATTCTCCTGTAGGAGCTGTAGCAAACTCTAAATGGATTTGAGTATACTGCTTTCCTAAATATTGCAATTCATCAACTCCTTGATCAGCAACCATATTTCCCTTATTCAAGATGATTACGCGCTGACAGAGTGCTTGAACCTCTTGCATGATATGTGTAGAAAGCATTACTGTTTTCTCTTGACTTACCTCCTTAATTATATTGCGGACTTCAGTCAATTGATTAGGATCTAGACCTGTGGTTGGTTCATCTAAAATCAGTACTTCGGGGTCATGAATGAGTGTTTGAGCAAGACCTACACGCTGACGATAACCTTTAGAAAGTGTTCCAATTTTCTTATTCTGCTCACGTTCTAGACCTACTAAAGATACCATTTCAGATACTTTAGCCTTTCTATTTTTCACCTTATACATACTTGCCATATACCTGAGATATTCATGGACATACATATCAAGGTATAAAGGGTTATGTTCTGGAAGATAGCCAATTTTTTGTCTTACCTCTATCGGATTTTTCACAACATCCAATCCACAAACCTCAATTGAACCAGAAGTTGGAGGAATGAAACAGGTAGCTATTTTCATTGTCGTAGATTTACCAGCACCGTTTGGCCCTAGAAAACCCAAGATTTCACCTTTCTTTGCTTCAAATGAAATATCGTTTACAGCTATCTGCTCTCCGTATTTTTTAGTAAGATTTTTGACTCTAATTCCCATTACAATCCTTCAATTAGTGTATAAAGAAAATGGCAGAAGACCATTCAATCTTCTGCCAAATTTATAGTATTTTACTGAATTGTTCGATGTTTACCAACGAATCAATGCACTTGCCCAAGTAAATCCACTACCAAAAGCAGCTAAACACAATAGATCACCTTCTTTTACTCTGCCTTCTTTGTAAGCATTGTAAAGTGCCATTGGAATAGAAGCGGCAGTTGTATTACCATATTTAGTAATAGTATTTACTACTTTCTCATTCGGGAAGCCCATCTTTTTCTGGATGAACTGTGTGATACGCATGTTTGCTTGGTGAGGAACTAATAGGTCAATATCCTCTGGTGAAAGGTTATTTGTTTTCAATGCCTCCCAGATTACTTCTTGGAATCTTACTACAGCATTTTTGAATACAAACTGACCGTCCATTACAGGCCATGCCGAACCACCTGGTTCAAACATTTCAGCGTTATATTTTGGATCTTCACTTGCACTAGGATCAATTACAGCTAATTTCTCAGCAAACTCTCCTTCACTGTGCATATGTGTCGATAAAATTCCTTTTCCTTGTTCTTCTGTAGCAGTCAATACAGCCGCACCTGCTCCATCACCAAATAGAACCGTTACATGACGACCGTGATCAGAGAAATCCAAACCTGTAGAGTGAATCTCTGCTCCCACTACAAGAACATTTTTGTACATTCCTGTTTTGATATATTGGTCAGCAATTGAAAGACCATATACAAAACCAGAACATTGCGCTCTAACATCGATAGCAGCTACATTACGAAAACCTAGTTCTCTTTGCAACAAAACTCCCGAACCAGGAAAAACATAGTCAGGACTCAAAGTTGCATACACAATTAGATCTATATCTTCTGGAGTCATTCCTGCCATGTCCAAAGCCTCTTGTGAAGCTCTAGCCCCCATGATATAGTTTCTCTCTCCTTTTTCATTTATATCAGCATATCTTCTCTGCTTGATACCACTTCTTTCTTGAATCCACTCATCAGAGGTATTCACAAGCTTAGAGAGATCATCGTTAGTTACTACGTTTTCAGGTTCATATATACCTAAGCCAACGATCTTAGAACTTTTCATATCCTATCTATTCAAATATATCAAATGTAAAAAATCCACTAAATATAAGAGGATTATAAGACTATTTAAAGAATTATTAGACTCATCTAGAAGTTCCATTGCTAGAAAACAAGTATTTACTCATTGTTATTCGCGTAAATACTCATGTCATTAACATTGAAAACATTAATCAACAGTTATAGTAAACTACTGATAATAAAAAAAATAAACATTGGATAAAGTTTAAATCCTACACTTCTAAAAAAGTCTGAATTCTGTATTTGTTAAAAGATTATGAAACAATGAGATTTTCATTTAGTAAAGGAAGCTCCACAAAGAAACTTGTACCTACTCCAACCTCTGTTTCAAACCAAATATTACCATTCAGGTGCTCAATTCCACGTTTTGAAATAGCAAGACCAATACCCGAACCATACTCTTTTGTTGTAAAGTTGGGAACAAATATTTTTTGTTGATGCTCTTGCTCAATTCCTCTTCCATTATCTTTTACTTCTACCCTCACTTGATGCGCTTCTGTCACACGCATTTCAACATATATTTTTGGTCGTGTACCTTGTTCTACGGCTTGTATTCCATTGAGAATAATATTCGTGAAAATCCTACCAAGTAATTTCCCATCTCCAATCACCCAAATTTTTTCTTCTGGGATTTCAAAATGAATATCTGCTTCTTCTTTAGAACGATGAAGTGCCATTACTTGCTTAAGGACAACCGTAATATCAATTTTTTCTTCTTTGGGAATTGGCATTTGAGCAAAAGATGAGAATGAAGTAGCAATGTCACTCAAAGTATCTACCTGAGTAAGCAACATGTTATACATTCTATTTACTCTCGGATTTTCTTCCTTTTGAGTTCTTTGAAGTTGCTGTATAGCCAATCGCATTGGGGTCAACGGATTCTTAATCTCATGCGCTACTTGTCTTGCAATTTCACGCCAAGCACTTTCTTTTTGAGATCGAGCTAGAGCTACTTTACTTTGCTCAAGATTTACCAACATGCGGTTATATTCATTGATAAGCAAACCAAATTCATCATTCGTATGATAATCGATAGGCTCATTTTTCTCACTCAAAGAAATCTTTTTAATCTTCTGAGTAATCAGCTCTAGAGGTGACACCAAAGATCTAAACATTAAATATGAGAACGGAATCAATGATAAAAATATAAGTGTTAGGAGTTTACTAATTATCGCTAAAACACTTAAAACCGTCTGATTCAATCTGAATTCTGATCTAAAAAATGGCATACTTACAATCCCTATCACATTTCCTGTAGATGCAGATCGAATAGAAGCAAAAGCAGTATTGTAATTCAGGTTACCAATAGATTCAGATAAAAGTACTTTAGATTGTTTTAACTCTATTATTGAAGAATATGCTTTAGGATTTATGTAATCTGAAAGCATAAATGCATCCAACAGATAAGGGTGACTAGCCTCAATAAATCTTCCTTTAGTATCATATAAATAAATATCAGAGCCAAGAATCCCTGCTAGAAGTTGAAGTTCTGTTCTAAGTTCGGACTCTGTCACTTCCCTATCCACATAACCATCCATCTTATCAGCAATACTTCTACTAATATCTTTTGCCTTGTCTTTATAGACCGCTTTCATTTCTTCATTCATCCGATTGGATAGCACTGTAAGCACCACCCCTCCTATAATGATCATAGGGATGAAAAAAGCCAAATCTAAATAAAGCTGGATTTTTGTGATAAAATTTGTCGTATACTGTTCTCCCTTCGTACTGATATTAAAAGCTAATAGCTTTGAAATAAAAATCACGAGTGAGAATAAAAACAAGAATGAAAAACTAGATAGGAAGTCATCAAAAGAATATACTTGAGATGAAATGATTACCATGTTTCCATTTTGCTCTGGTAAACGATAATGAAGGTAACCATCAAGAGTTACACTCCTTCTCATCCAATCCGAATGCTCTTTAAAAGCAAAGTTCTTTATAAAATCTTTTGTATAAGTGAAATCTCCTTGGCTATAAACGAGGTTATCCGCTTGAAATACGGCATAAGAATATTCATGTCCTGAGTCGAAATATTTTTCTTCAACATTCATGGCTGCGAGTCCTGAATTGTTGTTTCTCCCGACCATATTTAGCTCCATCAATAAATATCCAATCCGATTGCCCGATTCATCATCAACTCTCACATTCATGACATATCTTCGTATCCCATTCGCTAAGTCATTTTTGTAATAGATATTATTAAAATGAGTTACGGCATCTGATTCTATCAAGGGTTTAAGCATCGAACGTAAACTCATATTGGAGTTTAATGGAACACCTTTTTCATCAAAGAAATAATAAAGCACATCATACTGATTAAAGTATTGACGCAGTTTACGGTATCTAGAATTTGATTCTAGCTCGTTACGAACCTTTTCAATGTTCCTAAAATTCTTCTTAATGATCTTGTTTGCCTCTATCTCCTCTTTCAATCCGATAAGGTAATTCATCTCATACGGATTTCTATTCACTAGCGAATAAGCAAAACTTTCCTTCTTCTGAATATTTTCTTTGTCTACATACCAATAATTTGCATTTGCGCCAATTAAGGCACACACCATCGCACACAAACAGATATAGACCAAAGATTTTAAGTGATCTCTGTAAATGTTTTGAGGGAAGTTGAATAATACAGAAGCTAGAACATAAACAGCATTTGCACTGAATAGGATTAAGGTTAATTCCCCATCTCTCCAATGGAAAGTAAAGAACATAAAACTCACAATCAGTATAACAGAGCTAATCAAATAAAAGCCATTTAAAAGCTTATTGAGTAGCTTACTGACTGTATGCGTAATGAAGAAATAAATTCTGGCAAAGATCGCAAAGAGCAACATCAATTGCAGTGTTACATAATCAAAGCTTATCCCATGAAGCAGGTCAAGACTTGAATCTGACAACTGAAATGATATTTTCAGAATTTGAGTAAATGCGTAGGTAAATAGGAATGTAGATAAAACTAGTCCCCCTGATACAATGATTTTAGAAATATAAGAGAGCTGTAGTACACCTCTGATATTTATAAAGTAATTGAAGTTTCTGAATAAAAAGTAAAAATATACAGAACAACAGATGACACTAATGATCAACTCTTGTAATGAACTATAAAATACCTGCCCCCAGAACAAAGAATAGATTGAATCTATTTTCCCACTTCCTAACCTGAAACTAATCCATAGGAAAGCAAACCTCATCAATACTGTAAAGAAAGTAAGAAGGAAAAAAGTAAGAAGTGTTTTACGTTGTTCTAATAACACATTCATGTGTATGGATACACTCACTGTACCATAACAGAATGCAATAATCATAAAAAAGTATACCAGCCATACATTTTCATAATACACATCATAAGAGTCACCTTTTTCAAGAGAAAACATATACTTATGATGAGCATTATAAATTGGTAAACCAGCAGACTGATCTATTGTAAGTGAAATATTTCTAGACTCTGGAAATATATCCGAGTTTAAATATTCTTCAATAAATGATACATCTACCTTGGGGTCAATCTCTAAAGGAATTACAGCTACAAACTGGAAGTCATTGTTGAATAAGGTAAGTGCCGATTTTTTTACAAAATAAATAACCTTCTGATACGAGATACACTTTTCTGTATAATAGCCTTTAATTGCACTATATGGCAATGAATAAGGGTTTACATTATTATTCCAAAAGACTAAATTTTGATTTTTATATATATAAAGCGCAGAATTATTGTCTCTTAAAAGGTCATTAAATCGAATTACTTCATCTTTCTTAATCTGTTCCTTTAAGTGGTTCAGATCATATTCTACCTTAGATGAAGCCTGTTTAAGATTGTCTTCAACTCTATCTGCATAATTTCTTAAGTCAGATGAGTAAAAGAAGAAAAACTGTAAACTTATTGAAATAATGAACGCGACAATAGAAATCAAAAATGAGTGATTTCTCTTTTTGATTCTGTCTTTTATATAAAATGGATAGAAAAGCATCCTCATAGAAGGAACATCTAAATGAAAAAATTATTTTTCACTGTAATAATCTAGTATTTTATTTAAGTGATGCACACAAACTTTACAAAAACCCACATCGTTTTGTGTATGCATGATACAATCTACTTGAGGCCTATATATTTTTTCAGAAAGGTAGCCGCCTCCTTCAAAGGCTCCTACTTTGTCATAATATAAACTTGATTGTAAAAGTAATTGCTTCTTCTCCCCTTTTTCATCCATATAATCAAGTATTTCAAGAGTTGAAAGCACAGATGGCATTGGTGGATAATTCTCTTCAAAAGTATCGAACTCAGCCTTTTTCCATGGTGTCGGAATCGGCGTATCTTCGTCCACTAAAGCAGCCCATTTCAAAGTATCAGAGAGTAATGCTGTTAGATTTGGTTCCCATGGTTCTACTTTAGGTGGCTCAATTTCATACGCAACAGAAGAAGTGTAATACTCATCTCCCAATCCTGCCAAGCTATGTCCAAGTTCATGAACAAACACATAATCTGAAAGCTTATTATCTGAGGTTACCGTTGCCCAAAGATTATATAATCCTGCTCCACCATATTTTTTTTCATTGGCGACAATAATCAAAGCATCATACGGAACATGTGCTATTGCCTCTCGAATCTTTTTGTTGGAATATGTCAGAACATAACGATCTGAACCAAGACTATTGAAATGAAGATCGAAAGCTGAATTTACTTGTTCTTTTGCTCTAGGATTTGAAATACCAGATTCTACACTCTGAATTCCTAAAGCTCGAATATTAATATCTTCTTTTCGAGATTTGAAAGGCTCCTCCTTAAATAAGGCTGAAGACATTCTATTTGCATCTTCAAAAAACTTATACAAATCTTCTTCCTGATAACCTTCCGATAAAATTAGAATATCAAGCTTTTTATCTGCATTACCCGAAATATGGATATCCTTTAAAAGCCCCTTTTCATAAACATTTTCTCTATTCACCCTCCAATGTTTCGGATCAAGGTCAAATGAAGTGAGTGTTTCAAAATTATTCAGTGAATCTCGTTTCTGAATTAAAACCTTTACAGATTCCTTTGGTTCAGGAAATCGAAACGACTCATGAAATGCACGTTGCATAAGGCTAGCTTCTGCTGTGGTTTGCCACTCTCCAAAAATACCATTTATCCCTTGAGAGAAGATAAGGCTAGAATCTTTCTTATGAATCAATTGAATTCTATAAGTTCCTAGATTAAGATCGTTTGTAAGATTAGTTCTCGTTCCTGCCCATTCTTTTTCAATACGGAATTCATCTAAAGCCACCCACTCCGTGTTACGATCTCCTCCGTGCATCACATCCATTCTACAGGTTTGTCCCGTAAAAAGATCGTTGAAAGGTAAAATTATTTGCAGTAAGAACGTTAAAATACTTAAATACATAAGCGTATATTTTTCTCCCTTATACAATTCTCAAATTGTAAGCCATATTCTAAGCTAAAGTGTAAAGTAAGGGATTTATGTTTATCGATATCTAGCAAAAATACAATACTTACCTCTAATATTCTAGCTTATTAACTATTGGCACATCTCATTTTACTATTTATGCTATTTTGATTTTATGTAACATTGTTAATTCATTATAAATGAAAACAATACACAAAGGCCTACATCAAACATGTTACACTCAAAACCAATAATAATTTAATATTAAAAACTATATAACTAAATAAAGTTTATTTAATATTTAAAGTGTAAATTCATGAATATTTTCATCTACTATTGCATAATTAGGACATTCTAATAGAGATTTTTTATACCTCAAATTATGAAATTATTTTTGCTAAAAACTTTTACTATACTACAGATAATCTTCTTTAGTGGACTTTCAACATTTGCACAATCATCACAATACATTCAGTCTAAGGAAGGGAATAATGTTATAGATTTATATTGGAAAGATAGCCAAAAGCCCTTAGGGAAAGATTACAAGCTAAGCTCTGGCTCAACTTATGAGATTAGCTCACAATTAATAAATACAACAGAAAATGAAGAATGGGTTTTACTTTTAGAGTCTCCTAACAAGAAGCTATACAACCCCTCTTATTTAGAGGCAGTTGTAAGAGACTCAAGCAATCAAGTCACTTATTCTACTGGTTACTCAGGTTATTATAGATCACATAAAGATAGAGATATTGCATTATTGGATAAGGGAGTCATAATTAAACTACCTCAAAATGTTATTTCAAATCTTACGATTAGTATCAAGAATGAAAATGGTGCATCTCTTACCCCAAGGTTCACAATTTCACCAAAAGATAAATGGCTCAATGAGTTTAAAGAATATGAGTCTTCGAGAAATATATTTCATGGTTTAGTTCAAGGTCTACTTCTATTTGTAGCACTTTATAACTTTATCTTGGCACTCTTTACAAGAGATAAAACATATCTTTATTACGCGCTTACAGCATTTTTTGCCTCTATATACTTCCTTTATAGATCACATTTACTACACGATTATTTAATTACATCAAACCCTACACTCATTAGGTTTGTATGGCCTACATCAGTACTTGCTCCATTAGCTCACATAATGTTTATCAGATATTTTGTGGAAATGGAAAAAAGAATGCCTCTGTGGGATAAAGTACTTAAAGTTGTATCGGCTATTGGATTAGCTACTTTTATCATTGAAGAAGCGATCATGCTTTTCTTAAAAGATGAAGAGTTAGTTAACCTAATTAATACGAATGCTTTTATAGGGCTTATTTTAGTAGCAATCGTAACGATTTTCTATATACTATTCAGTAAGAATACGCTCGCTTATTTCCTTTCATTCTCGACTTCTTGGTTACTATTTGGATCCTTGATTGCCGCAACTACTCATAATTATGATATGATTATTTATGGCTTCGTGATTGAAATGTTTATTCTTTCACTTGGTTTAGGTTATAGACAACAACAGATTCAATTAGAAAGAAGATTGGCTCAGGAAGAACTCATTAACCAACTTCAGAAAAATGAAGAATTACAAGAGAAGGTAAATAAAGAATTAGCAGACAAAGTACTTGAACGTACAATGGATATTGAGCAACAGAAAGAGGAAATTCTAGCTCAGTCTAAACACTTGGAAGAAGCGAACCTTGAGATTGCACAGCAGCATAGTCTACTGAAACAAGCTAATGTTAAAATTACCGACAGTATAAATTATGCGAAGCGTATTCAATCGGCAATGCTTCCTACTCAAAAGCAGATTCAGAAAATTTTCAATGAAAATGTGCTTTTCTTTAGACCTAAAGATATCGTAAGTGGAGACTTTTATTGGACGCTTGAACAAGACAACAAGAAGTTTGTCGCTGTAGTAGACTGTACAGGGCATGGTGTTCCTGGTGCTTTAATGTCTGTAATCGGATATAACTTACTGAGTCGTATTGTAAAAGATAGAAAGATCACCGATCCTTCAGAAATTTTATACAAAATGGATGAAGGAATTAGAGATGCCCTAAAACAAGAGCAAACCGATGTCAAAGATGGTATGGATATGGCAATCTGTGTGATTGATGAGGATCATAACGAACTACATTTCTGTGGGGCTAGAAATGGTCTTCTTTACTTTAAAAACAATGAAATCCACGAACTTAAAGGAATTAGAAGATCAATCGGTGGATACCTTGGTTATAATGTTCACCATTTTGAGACCTCTACCGTTTCTCTTGAGAAAGATATGACATTCTATATGTTCTCAGATGGTTATCAAGATCAGTTTGGTGGGGATGAGAAGTTCAAATTCACGATGAAACGATTTAAAAAGCTTCTTCACGAAAACTATCAGGCTCCAATGGACAATCAGCAATTCATCCTAAAAAATACACTAGAAGATTGGATGGATAAAGGAAATGAAGATCAGATTGATGATATTTTGGTCTTAGGTTTTAGACTTTAGTCCTTAGATATAGGTTAAAATAACAAGGTGTAAAATCACAAGAAACAGTAGTTCATTAACTAACTTCTCTTGAGATTTACACCTTTTTTTAGATATCTACATTATTATGAAGAAATACATTTGGTATGCGAGCTACGGTTCAAATATGTCTGTGGATAGGTTTAATTGCTATATAAAAGGAGGAATTCCACAGGGAACGAACCGATATTTTGAAGGCTGTAGAGATAAATCTTTCCCCATTGCGCAATCAAGTCTCATCATAAATAGAGAGTTGTTTTTTGCTAAAGAATCTAATACATGGAATAAAGGAGGTGTTTGTTTTCTTTCCAATCAGTTGAGTGATGAGCAAACAACCAAATGTTTTATGTATCTAATTACCGAAGAGCAATTTATAGATGTTGTAAATCAAGAGAATGAAAACCTCATCCTTCAAGATTTCGATTTTGAAGCTTGTATGAATACTGGAAGTACAATCATAGAAAATAACCTTTGGTATGACAAAATACTTCTTCTAGGGTATCAAGATGAGAAACCAATTTTCACATTTACAAATCAGAACAGTTTAACATCGGAGATAAATAAACCTTCGTTGTCCTACTTAAACGTTATTATACACGGATTAGTCACATCTCTAAAAATGGCTCCAAAAGACATTGTTGACTATTTACAACCTAAAAAAGGGATTACAGGAATGATCTCTGAAAGTGAAATAATGGATATGGCTATCACTTTTGAGAATAGTAGCCTATAACAGACTTAATGTTTAGTCATAAAAAAATCCCTTAAACTTAAACGTCTAAGGGATTTTTCATTTTAGGGTTTGAGTATATTATTTACTCTCTTTTTTTTTAGCCTTTTGCATTGGATTTCCTCCTCCGCTTTGACCTCTACCCATTTTATTTTCTTTAAATACTTCAAACTTGCTCTTTTGCTCTTTACGAGGGAAAACATTGTTTTCAGTATCTGCATCTGCTGTTTCCAAGTATGGATCAAGTGAGAATTCAGCTACTGCTTTTGTAGTAGAGAATACTTTCGTTACCACTTCATCACCCATTTTCCAGATTTCCGCTGGAATTCGTCTAACTTCTGAAGAACCATCTTCGTAATTAAACTGAATAATCAAAGGCATTACAAGACCTCCAACATTTTTGAAAGATACTTCATAGAAATACTTCTTAGAGTAAAGAATCTCTTTTTCATCTTTACCTAAACCTTTTTTATATGATTCATAAGAAGCTTTAGCATCAGCTGTCACATCTAATTCGTCATAAGTATTGTAGAAATCTTCAAGATAAGGACGCTTTTTCACACGCGTCACCAAACCAGACTTCTTATTATTCATGTCTGTAATATTTGGAATTGCATCTCTTTTCTCTTTCTTTTTCGCCAATTCTTTCTCAGGATTCTTTGTGTCAACCTCAACCATTTTTACATTCTCAATTGAGATATCTACATAATCAGTAGTATAGAACCAACCTCTCCAGAACCAATCCAAATCTACACCAGAAGCATCTTCCATTGTACGGAAGAAATCAGCTGGCTTAGGGTGTTTGAATGCCCAACGCGTAGCATATTCTTTGAATGCATAATCAAAAAGTTCTCGACCCATTACTGTTTCTCTCAAAACTGTAAGTGCCATCGCAGGTTTCACGTAAGCATTCATTCCAAACTGAGGAATAGACTCAGAGTTTGTCATGATAGGCATCGTTCTACCATTCTCTCCTTTCATATAAGAGATCAACCAAGGCTTGTACATAGATGTATATGAAGGAAAACCTTCTTCCCATTCTTTCAAAGTAACATCTTCCATAAATGAGTTTAGACCTTCATCCATCCATGTCCACTGACGCTCATCTGAGTTTATAATCATTGGGAAGTAGTTGTGACCTACTTCATGAACAATAACTGAGATCATTCCTACTTTAGTACGCTCAGAGTATGTTCCATCTTTTTCTGTACGACCGTAGTTGAAACAAATCATAGGATATTCCATACCATTGTCAGCTTCAACAGAAATCGCTACTGGGTATGGATAAGGAATTGTGTATTTTGAGTAAGTGTTCAATGTATGAGCAATTACTTCAGTCGAGTATTTACTATAAAGAGCGTATGCCTCTTTTGGGTAATAAGACATAGCCATTACAGTTTTACCCATATTTTTCACACCCATTGCATCCCAGATATACTTACGAGAAGAACCAAAAGCAAAGTCTCTAACATTTGTAGCTTTGTATACCCACGTTTTAGTACCTTGAGCCTTTTCTTTTTCATTCTCTTCTGCTTCTTCTTTCGTCACAATCATTACTGGACGCTTAGCAGTTTTTGCTTTTTGGAATCGCTTCAACTGAGTTGGTGTCAGAACAGCTGATGGATTTTGCAACTCACCTGTAGAAGCTACAATATGATCTGATGGTACAGTGATACTTACATTATAGTTACCAAAAGTAAGAGCAAACTCACCACTTCCTAAGAATTGTTTGTGTTGCCACCCGTTCACATCATCATAAACAGCCATACGAGGGAACCACTGTGTGATCGTATACAAGTCATTTCCATCTTCAGGGAAATGCTCATAACCTCCACGACCATCCATCAATTTTCTATCATTGATATTGTAATACCAATCAATTGAGAAAGAAACTCTTTTACCAGACTTCAAAGCATATGGCAAATCGATTCTCATCATTGTTTTACTGATGGTATATGGTAATTTCTTCCCTTTCGCATCATTTACAGAAAGGATTTTATGTCCACCATCATAGTCAGGAAAACCTTCAAGTTTCTTGAATGCATTCACTGACATTTTTTCTCTCATTTTAGTCTGATTGATCTTGTGCGAGTCAGAATCCTTTGCTCTCACATTCTGATCCAACTGAACCCACAAATAAGTTAGTTCATCAGGTGAATTGTTATAATATGTAATTGTTTCAGAACCGCTCAAACGACGAAGAGTTTCATCAACTTCAGCTTTAATTACATAATCAGCACGTTGTTGCCAATAGGCATGACCTGGGGCTCCAGCACCTGTGCGGTACTCATTAGGAGTAGGTAGTTTTTCGTCTAGCTGCTTAAACTTAGAATTGTTGTAGTTTTCTTGCGCCAATGCAAAAAATGGCATCGAGAAAACCAAAGCCATCAAGGCTCCAAATCGAGACAATCGCATTAGTATAATATTTATAGTTGTTGTGTCAATATAAAAGAAAGCTCTCCTACGCAGAATTGTGCAGGAGAGTACTTTCAAAATCTATAAGAAACGTTTCTTATTGACCGTTTGCTTTTGCCTTTTGAGCTTTTTGCATTGGGTTAGGTCTACTGCCATATTTTTGACGTTTGTAAACCTCGAAACGACTCATTTCTTCTTTACGTGGGAAGTTGTTGTTGTATGTATCCGTATCCGCAGTTTCCAAGAATGGATCCAATACAAAGTCATTTACTTCTTTTGAAGTAACGAATACTTTAGTAACTACTTCATCACCCATTTTCCAGATTTCAGCAGGAATTCTTCTTACTTCAGAAGTACCATCTGTGTAGTTGAATTGGATAATTAATGGCATCACCAATCCACCAACATTTTTAAATGACATTTCATAGTAGAATTTACCCGATGAAATTAATGCTGATTCCTCATCACCAATTGAAGAAGTATATCTTTCGAAGTTACCTTTAGCTTCTGCCGTAACCTCATACTCTTCATAAGTATTGTAGAAGTCATTCAAGTAAGGACGTCTTTCTACACGAGTTTGAAGTTTTTCTTCCTTGTTATGCTGGTCTGTGATATTTGGTACAGCATCTCTCTGAGCAATCAATTTTGGATATTCTACTTCAGGATTTTTAGTATCAATATCTACTTGTTTTACACCTTCAATAGAAATATCTACGTGGTCAGTAGTATAGAACCAACCTCTCCAGAACCAATCCAAATCTACACCAGAAGCATCTTCCATTGTACGGAAGAAGTCAGCTGGTTGAGGGTGTTTGAATGCCCAACGTCTTGCATATTCTTTAAATGCATAGTCAAACAACTCTCTACCCATTACAGTCTCTCTCAAGATGTTCAATGCTGTAGCAGGCTTTCCATAAGCATTGTTACCAAACTGCTTAATTGACTCTGAGTTAGTCATAATTGGAACAATGTTCGATTTGTCTCCTTTCATGTAAGGAACAATCTTAGCTGCTGGTCCACGACGGTGAGGATAGTTAGGCTCCCACTCTTGCTCTGCCAAGAATTGAACAAATGTATTCAAACCTTCATCCATCCAAGTCCACTGACGCTCATCTGAGTTGATGATCATTGGGAAGAAGTTATGACCTACTTCATGGATAATTACACCAAGCATCCCGTATTTGATACGCTCTGAGTAAGTTCCATCTTTTTCAGTACGTCCGTAGTTGAAACAGATCATTGGATACTCCATACCGTTTGAAGCCTCAACAGAGATTGCAACTGGGTACGGATAAGGAATTGTATATTTTGAATATACTTCAAGTGTGTGAGCTACTGCTTCAGTAGAATATTTTGCATAAAGACCGTAAGCTTCTTTTGGAAAGTAAGACATTGCCATTACTTTCTTACCTTCGATGTCTACACCCATTGCGTCCCAAATGTATTTACGAGAAGAACCCCAAGCGAAGTCTCTCACATTCTTAGCATGGTAAACCCAAGTTTTCTTACCATTTTTTTTATTTTGCTCTTTTTCGATTGCTTCCTCTTTAGTTACAATCTGAACAGGCTTATCAGCTGTTTTTGACTGATTCCAACGCTTCAATTGAGTTGAAGACAATACTGAAGAAGGATTTTGTAATTCACCAGTAGAAGCTACAATATGATCTGAAGGAACTGTAATGCTTACTTTATAATCCCCGAATGGAAGTGCAAATTCACCTCTACCCAAGAATTGTTTGTGTTGCCATCCGTTCACATCATCATAAACAGCCATACGAGGGAACCACTGAGTTAAAGTGAAAAGGTGATTTCCATCCTCTTCAAAATACTCAAATCCACCACGACCGCCCATAAGCAATCTATCGTTGATGTTGTTTGTCCACTCAATTTGAAGTGAAGTACGTTTTTTAGAAGCCAAAGGTCTAGACAATTCCACACGCATCATCGTTTTATTGATCGTGTATTTCAAAGCCTTACCACTTGCATCTTTTACGGAAAGAATTTTGTGTCCACCATCATACTCTGGATAGCCCTCAATTCTTGCAATTTGAGCTGGACTCATTTTCTCTTTCATTGTTGATTGAGAAATTTTGTAAGTATCTGAGTCTTTAGCTCTCATGTTTTGATCCAACTGTACCCAAAGGTAAGTCAATTGGTCTGGTGAGTTGTTTGTGTAAGTGATGGTTTCTTTACCTTTGATACTCTGTGTATCCTCATCTAGCTCAACATTAATCACATAATCAGCTTTTTGTTGCCAATATTGGTGACCAGGAGCTCCAGAACCCGTACGGTAAGTATTAGGTGTTGGTAACTTTTCGTCGAGTTGTTTAAACTTGGAGTTGTTGTAATTTTCTTGAGCATAAGAATTCACCTGAAATCCAATCAAGCAAACCGCCATTGCCAAGCGATAAAAAGTTTTAAATCTCATATGTAATTAATTGTTGAAGTGTAATAGCATTAGCATGGAGGAACAGGAGTTGTTTATCAACTGATGAATTGGTTTATAGATAATCCAACCTCCAACTAGTTGTTATTAATTTGACAAGTCTCTAATTTACCTTTATTTGTGAATATATTGAAATTTTTCAATAAAAAATAAGAACTCAAAAAGGGTGGTATTTGTTTAGTTTCGGCAACAATACATAAACAAAAATAATATTCTGCATTTAGGTTTGTTTACATACTTTTACAAATTAGCATATTCATAAAAAAAGAGGTTATCACTTATAAAATAAGTAATAACCTCTTTATTATTTTTTGAAAGATTAGAATTAAGCTTTTTCAGCTTTCTTTCTTTCGTTCTCATTCAAAATGATTTTACGCATACGAATTGTATTTGGAGTTACCTCTACGTATTCATCTTTCTGAATATATTCCATACACTCTTCTAGAGAGAATTGTTTCTTAGGAGCAATTTTCACTGCTGCATCTGAAGACTGCGTACGCATGTTCGTAAGTTTCTTACCTTTCTGTACGTTTACAGTGATATCAGACATACGGTTATGCTCACCAATTACCTGACCTGCATATAAATCTTCTCCTGGATCAACGAAGAATACACCACGATCTTGTAATTTATCCAAAGAGTAAGGAGTAGCTGGTCCTTGCTCACCTGAGATGATTGAACCATTCACACGGCCTTGGATATCACCTTTGTAAGGAGCGTATTCCAAGAAACGGTGTGTCATAATTGCCTCACCTTGAGTAGCAGTCAACATATTGTTTCTCAAACCGATCAAACCTCTTGAAGGAATCTCGAATTCAAGATGTTGCATATCTCCTTTTGGCTCCATAATCTTCAACTCACCTTTTTTCTGAGTTGCCAATTCGATTACTTTACCTGCTGAGTTTTCTGGTACGTCAACTACAAGAAGCTCGACTGGCTCACATCTTTGTCCGTCAATTTCTTTGAAGATTACTTGAGGTTGTCCTACCTGAAGCTCATAACCTTCACGACGCATTGTTTCGATCAATACAGCCAAGTGAAGGATACCACGACCAAATACCAAGAATTTATCTTCTGTATCAGTCGATTGAACTCTCATTGCAAGGTTTTTCTCCAACTCATTGTAAAGACGGTCTCTCAAGTGACGAGAAGTAACGAATTTACCTTCTTTACCAAAGAATGGTGAGTTGTTAATTGTGAAAAGCATACTCATTGTAGGCTCATCAATTGCAATACGCTCTAGCGGATCTGGATTATCGAAAGATGTGATTGTATCACCAATTTCGAAATCTTCAACACCTGTAATCGCACAAATATCTCCACAACGAGCCTCTTCTACTTTACGCTTACCAAGACCTTCGAATGTGTGCACTTCTTTGATTCTAGCTCTTTTTACTGAACCATCGCTTTTCACGATACCAAGACTAGCACCTTCTTTGATCACACCTCTAGCTACACGACCAATTGCGATACGACCTGTAAACTT
Source organism: Sediminitomix flava (assembly GCF_003149185.1). Lineage (NCBI taxonomy): Bacteria > Pseudomonadati > Bacteroidota > Cytophagia > Cytophagales > Flammeovirgaceae > Sediminitomix > Sediminitomix flava. Next base: position 152,094 of record NZ_QGDO01000001.1, read on the forward strand.
AGAGTAATCCAAAGACGTGATTTGCATTTGAGGATCACCTTCGATAAATGGTGTTGGAGGAACGATCTTCAAGATATCATCCAACAATGGACGGATACTGTCAGTTGGGTTCTTCCAGTCATGCCCCATCCAACCTTGCTTAGAAGAACCATAAAGTGTTGGGAATTCCAACTGCTCTTCATCTGCATCAAGGTTAAACATCAAGTCGAAGATTTCGTCATGTACTTCATCAGGACGACAGTTTGGTTTGTCCACTTTGTTGATCACAACAATTGGCTTCAAACCAAGACTCAAGGCTTTACCCAAAACGAAACGAGTTTGAGGCATACAACCTTCAAAAGCATCCACCAAAAGGATTACACCGTCGGCCATTTTCAATACACGCTCTACTTCACCACCGAAATCGGCGTGACCTGGAGTATCAATGATGTTAATTTTAACATCGTTATAAGTTACTGAGACGTTTTTAGAAAGAATAGTAATTCCTCTTTCTCTTTCCAAGTCATTATTATCCAAGATAAGTTCTCCTGTTTCTTGGTTGGCTCTGAAAAGTTCAGCCTCGTGTAAAATCTTGTCTACCAGGGTAGTTTTACCGTGGTCAACGTGAGCAATAATTGCAATATTCCTTATTTCCATTGTCATGTTTTTCAAACAAACCGCGCAAAGATATCAAAATAAAAACAAAAAGTGGTATCAATAGATTTGTTAGTAGCTATATTATTCAAAGTTCTATTTTACACTTATTCAAGGCATTCCAATTTTAGAGCTAAAAAATATCATTACTTTAACCAAAGAGTATTAATATTATCTAAGCTGAAATCAATGTTTAGCCACGTTTAAAAACATACATTAAAAAATAGATTATTTTAATGTTAGGCATGAACTAAATAGGCATAAAGAAATATATAAAAGGAAGTTTACGCTTTCGTTAAAATTATTTAAAATAAAAAAAGAGCTCTTTCAATTTAGGTTGAAAGAGCTCTTTTCTAATATTTATATCCCTAAACTGAGTACTATTCAGCAGGCTTAACTTCTTTTTTTTGTTTGCCTTCACACTCTTCATTATTACATTTCCCATAAAAATGTAAAGAGTGATCTTCGATTGTAAAGTCATAAAACTCCTCTACCATCTGCTTAATTTTCTCAACTCTTGGATCACAGAATTCGAGAATTTTGTTGCATTCACGGCAAATTAGATGATCATGTTGTTTAAAACCGTAAGATTTTTCATACAAGGCCAAATTTTTACCGAACTGATGTTTTGTAATAAGCCCACATTCCAAAAGTAAATCTAAGGTATTATAAACCGTAGCCCTACTCACTCTGTAGTTCTTATTTTTCATATTGATGTAAAGTGATTCTACATCAAAATGACCACCTCTGTTATAGATTTCCTCCATAATTGCAAAACGCTCAGGAGTCTTTCTAAGACTGTGTTCTTCAAGATACTTAATGAAGATTTGTTTTATTTCTTCAAACCTATTTTCAGCTTCTGTAGACATATATCTGTTCGATTCAATATTCAGTATTAGGGTAAAATAACAGCATCCTCGATTTGATAAATCAAACCCTCACTGCTTCGGTTAATCTTGAAAGTCCCTTTGAAGGTCACTTTCTCAAGATCATACTTTTCTTTTTTCTGCGGAAAAACGGCCACAACAGATTCTATACCTGCACCACCACAAAAAAAACATGAACTCATAGGATACAATGAAAGTATCAACGAGCCATCTTCAGTATTTAGCGGAAGTAAAAAGCCATTCAATTCAACTTCTTCTCCAGCTAAAGCTTTTACATCTTTTGTAAAGATAGGTACTTCCAAGTCACTTTTATAAGTAGAACTATAGACATATTCCCAATCTAATTTCAAAAGCTTTTTCCACAATTCTTCATTGTTATCCACTTTTGCTATTCCATCAATTTGGAATAATAAAAGAAGAAAGATAAGGCTCTTTTTTAACATACTCCCTATATAATACAGTTTGTGTACCTCTAAATTAGAGGATTGTACAAATTTAAAAAAAAATTATAGGATTATCACCTCTTGGCATTCACTAGAAGTCCTTCTTATGACTTTTTTAAATCATATTAAATAGTATTCTATTTTGTTTTTTTTCCTCAATCCATTTAAAAGTTCTCTTGTATCCTGTATTTTTGTGCTATACTTTTTTATTAACAATAGACTAAATTTGTCAGATGGTAAAAGTCTTATTTGTGTGTCTTGGCAACATCTGCCGATCACCACTTGCAGAGGGAATTTTTAAAAGAATGATTTCTAGAGCGGGCTTGGAAGAAAAAATTGAAGTAGCCTCTGCTGGAACCGCAAACTACCATGTGGGAGAACTCCCTGACCCGAATATGAGAAGAACAGCCTCAGCACATGGCCTGGAGCTTACATCAATAGGACAACAATTGGCTGAAGGTCACTTTAGCGAATATGATTACATCATCCCAATGGATAAAAGTAATCTAAGAAATGTCTTGGATGCTCAACCTAAAGGTACTAAACCTGAAATCTTGTTGCTTCGCAATTTTGACAACAAAAAATCGGGTGCAGATGTATTTGATCCTTACGGTATGAACGATGATGGTTTTGAAAAATGTTACAAAATCATTGAAGAAAGCTGTCAGAACCTAATGGCCTACCTCATTGTAGAACATAAGTTGAAAGGTTAATTCCTTTTTTATAGAAAAGAAGAAAGTCATTCCTACTTATTGGAATGACTTTTTTTATTTTCAAATTTGGATTAATATGTTAGACTAAACTTCCTACTCAAACTAACATATTTTGAAATTCACTTTTTCACTGAATCACTTTTTATATGCAGATAAAAAAAGATATACCCGAGTTATTGGAAGCTGGGGTTATTAATGAAGAAACAGCAACTAGAATTATAGATTACTATAAGACCAGAGAAAAACCTGCTGAAAATAGAATGCTTGTTGTTTTTGGTATAATCGGAGCTTTACTTGTTGGACTCGGAATTATTCTGATCATTGCACACAATTGGGATAATTTGTCTAAACTGACAAAATCAATTATTGCATTCACTCCTTTATTGATCGCTCAAATTCTTTGTGGCTATACAATATTGAAGAAGAAGGATAACAAAGCTTGGACTGAGACCTGTTCTACGCTTCTATTTTTTGCAGTTGGAGCTGCCATCTCAATGATATCTCAGATTTATCATATTGAAGGTGATCTTGACAGTTTTATTCTTTCATGGATGCTTCTTTGTTTCCCTTTGATCTATGTTATGCCATCATCTGTAGTATCTCTATTCACCTTAATAGGCATCACATACTACGGTGCGAGTACAGGTTATTCCAGACACTGGGTAGAAAGCTACTGGTATTATGTTATACTCATCGGGATACTCCCTCATTATTATTTACTTTATAAAAAATCTCCTTTAGGAAACTTTACAGCTTTTCATCATTGGTTAATTCCAATTTCATTTATCTGGATCATTCCGTCTTTAGGCAAAGCATATGATGGAATATTTTTCCCAATTATCTTAATCAGTATTTTAAGTACTTATTTAAGCATAGGTTATTCAGATTATTTCAAACTTCAATCCTTGAAAAGAAATGGCTATCGAGTTTTGGGTTATTTCGGGAGTTTGATTTTTCTATTTTCTTTTAGTTTTCAAGATGAATGGAACAGAATTAGAAATAATTCCAGCTCAATATCTTCGCTTGCAGATTCAATAGATTTTTATCTAGCCTTGTTCACTTTTGGACTAGCAACTCTCCTATTCATTCTGAGAATTAGAACCGTAGGATGGAAAAATATTCAAGTTATAGAATTCGTCTTTATCATGTTTAGTATTCTATTCTGTTTTACTTTCAATGGTATTTGGCATATGCAATGGATTGTCAGTATCATTATTCTAACCATTGGGATATCTACTATAAAAAGAGGGCAAAGTGAGTCGCAACTTAGTACGCTTAATCTCGGGTTAATCATACTCTCATTGCTTATTTTTTGTAGGTTTATCGATACAGAAATGAGCTTTGTACTCAGAGGAATTCTTTTTGTGAGTATTGGTGTAGGTTTCTTTATGGGAAATTATTGGTTAATCAAAAAGAGAAAAAGACATGAAAAATAGAACATATATATTCCTCATTTTTCTTCTCGTAGCTCTGATTCAACTATACGCACCTGCGAGTATGATTTTTAGTTCAGAACGTATTTTGTCTGAAGGGGAAACGATCAAACTTAAACTCAGACCTATTGATCCTACCGATCCTTTCAGAGGAAAGTACATTATTCTGAATTATGAAGATAGAACTTTAGAATCAGACTCTGTTTCTGAGTACACCTCAGAGAAGAACGTTTACCTAACTTTTAAACAAGATTCGCTAGGGTATTCTGTTCCATTTCAGTTACATCATGAACTACCTAATAATCAAGCGGCACTTAAAGTTAATGTATATACTTATTCTTCTGTAAATGAAAAAGAAGAAGTACAAATCAACTACCCTCATGACCGTTTCTATATGGAAGAATCTAAAGCAAAACCTGCTGAAGATCTTGTCAGAAAAGTATTACAAGAGGATCAGAAAGATTGTTATGTACTTCTGAAAGTATTGGATGGAGAGGGCGTTATTGAAAACGTTTATATTGGTGACTTACCATTAACTTCAGCATTAGAAGAATAAGATAGCCTGAAGTATGAGTATATTCTTTTAGTCTTTGATTGTTAATTGTATTAATTAGAGGATATAGTCGTTCTTTTTGGGAATGAGGTCTTCATTTTTAGTCTTGATACAAAAAACGAAGCAAAAAAATCAAGCCTCATAAAAATCGGTCAACCCACATCCAACCCTTCTCCGCTTTTGAGGCTAGCTCCCCGCTTAAGAGAACATTTTTAGATGTTCATGATTTTATCCCAACCCATAACTTACGACAAAATATAAAATGAAAGCTAGAGTCAAGATTAGACCCTAGCTTTCATTTTCTTTAATATTATTTTTAATACTAATTGACTTCCGTCTGCAGTACTATTTCTTTCTGACTTCCTTTTTCCTTACATGTCAAATACTGAATCGCTTTATGAAGGTCTAAGAAGAAATTATCCTCTCCTATTTTTTCTATCAATTGATTTTGTTTCAGAATATCTCGAACAGGTCCTACCACATCTGCTAAAACAAGTTCTATTTTTTGTTCCTGTAAAGTATCAATCAATTCCTTCAAACCGATCAGAGCTGAAGCATCTATATTACTGATTGGACTTGCATCTATAAGTACCTTCTGAATCTGAGGATTATATTCTATTTCTCTGCTTATATAATCCTTGAAATATTGGATATTCACAAAAGTTAGTGGTGCATCCATTCTCAAAATCAAATATTCATTCCACTTTTCTAAATCACGGAAACGTTTGATATTTCTAAAATCATGATGTCCTTTTACTCGTCCTAACTTCGCAATATGCGGATAGGCTTGACGGTACAAAAGAATTAAGATGGAAAGAACTATCCCCGATACAATTCCTGGTACCATACTAAAATTCAAAGTAATCATGAAAGTAGAAAACAGGAGTACAAACTCAATTTTATTCGTTTTCCATAATTCTTTTGCATAAGCTATATCTATCAAACTAGAAATAGCAACCATGATGACAGAGGCTAAAATAGCTTTGGGTAAAAAGTAAAATAGTGGTGTTAGAAACAGCAAAGTAAGCCCTACCAATATTGCACTTACAATAGATGCTAAGGGAGTATTCGCCCCTCCTTGATAGTTTACTGCTGACCTTGAAAAACCACCTGTAACTGGGTAAGACTGGAATAATGAACCTATTACATTTGCCATTCCTAAAGCTATCAACTCTTGATTAGGTCTCACTTTATGATCTTTCTTCTTAGCTTCTATTGCTTTTGAAACTGAGAATGATTCCATAAATGCTACAATCGAAATTGTTAATGCTAGAGGTATAACTTCTCCCAATTGACCTAATGAAAAATCGGGTAATATAAACGATGGCAATCCATCAGGAATGTCTTTTACGATACTCACACCCTTTGCCTCTAAACCCAAAAAGTAAACTGCAAGTGTTCCAAAAATCACAGCCACTAATGCCGCAGGTATAGAAGCACTTATACGTTTTACAGATTTGATAATAACGATTCCAAACACACCTATCACTAGTGTCAGAATGTGCGTACCTCCTATATTCTGAATTGCAGAATACAAGATTTCAAATACGTTGTTACTTTTCTCAAGACTAATTCCTAACAGGTGCTTTAGTTGATTTAAACCTATAATCAATGCCGCCGCTGAGGTAAAACCACTAATAACAGGCTTTGCCAAAAGGTTTGTAATAAAACCCATTCTGACTACTCCTAAACCCCACTGAAACAACCCCATAAAGAAACTTAAAAGTATCGCAAAGCTTATATAAGCCGCCGTTCCTTCGGTTGCTAAAACGGAAACCCCTGCCGCAACTAAGAGCGAGTCCATAGCCACAGGAGCAACAGACAACTTACGTGAAGTACCAAGTAGTGCATAAATTAACTGAGGGACAATTGAAGCATATAAACCATAAACAGGAGGCAATCCTGCAATCATTGCATAAGCCATACCCTGTGGAATGAGCATAATTCCGACAGTAATTCCTGCAGAAATATCCCCACTCAGATATTCTTTTTTATAGCCTCCCAACCATTCCAAAATTGGAAAGCTTCTTGATAATTTCTTGTTCATCGCAAAATTTTGATAGTTAGAGAAGAGAGAAGTTGGCGTTAATAAATAGTGTGCTCGTGAGATATAAAGTGAGCGATAATAAATCGGTCTAAAGCCGAATACAAGCTTAATTTATAGAGGACACCTCGAAAAAATGTCCTCTATTTTTCATTGGTAATTTTAGTGAGGTAGTTTGTCTCTGACTAAGCCATAAACGAAAGTTCCTACACTGGCACTGATAATCACTACAGCTAAAGGAAAAACACCCTGCCCTAGCAACACAAACATAGGACCTGGACAAGCTCCTGTCATAGCCCAACCCAATCCGAAAATTGTACCACCAAGTATATAACGAGATACAGATTTTGCCTTAGGAACGATTACTATCGGTTCGCCATGAATGTCTTTCAACTTGAAACGTTTTATAGCTCCGACCAACAAAACTCCAAGTCCTACAGCCGACCCAATGATACCATACATATGAAATGACTCGAAACGAAACATTTCTTGAATTCGGAACCATGACACCGCTTCTGATTTGGTCATGATTATACCGAATAAAATCCCTACTAGAATGAAGCGAAAGCCTACAGATTTATTCATTGTTATTTTAGTCTAGTTTGTCGTTTACAAGATGAAAGGTAAAATAAGGTGAGTCATGACAAGACCTCCAATAAAGAATCCGACTACCGCTATTAATGACGGTAACTGAAGGTTTGATAGCCCCGAAATTGCGTGACCAGAAGTACATCCGCCAGCGTATCTAGAACCAAATCCTACAAAGAAGCCTCCTATGATTAGAAAAGCCATTCCTTTCAAACTCATCATACTTTCCAGACTAAATAATTCTTGAGGCAATAAACCCATATCTGTAGTTGAAAGTCTTAGTTCAGAAAAATACTGAACCGTATTCTCATTCAGTTGTGGAGTGATATCTCCATTCAAATAATTAGAGGCTATAAACCCTCCAATCATAGCTCCAAGAACGAATAGTAAATTCCATAATTGGTTTTTCCATTCAAACCTAAAGAAATCAACTTTTTTTCCTGCTCCACAAGCAGAACATAAAACTCTCAAATTGGAAGAAACACCAAACGTTTTCCCTCCAAATAGTAACATTGCCATCACAAGCGTGATTAATGGCCCAGACACATACCATGGCCATTGTTGTGAAAGTACCTCCATAAAATGTTGTTAGTAATTAGTATACCCTATTATTAAAAAAATGATTTAGACAGAGATAGTTTGACACCATCTCCGCCTATCTATAGTCCTACAAAGTTGAAGGACACACATAGTTAGTTAATGCAATATCAGTTTCTTTTATTTTCCCGAAACCACCTTTTACATCTACCAGATTTTTATAACCTGCTTTACGTAAAATAGAGCTAGCGATCATAGAACGATAACCTCCAGCACAATGTACATAATAAGTTGTATCTTTATCTAAATCTGATAAATGTTTATTGATATAATCTAGTGGAAAATTCTCTACACCCTCTACATGCTGAGACAAGTATTCATTCGGATTTCTAACATCCAATACTTTTATTCCCGTTTTGTAAGCTTGAGCGAACTCATCAGCATCTATAGACGGAATAATATATGCTGCATTTCCGCTTTTTGTCCAAGCATCGAAACCACCTTTCAAATATCCAACAGGGTTATCGTACCCTACTCTTGCTAATCGAGTCACAGCTTCTTCCTCTCGTCCTTCATCAGTGACTAATAAAATTGGTGTATTCAAATCTGAGATCAGAGCACCAACCCAAACAGCAAACTTCCCGTCCAAACCAATATTGATTGAGTTCGGGATAAAGCCTTTGTTAAAAGTCTGAGGAGCACGTGTATCAAGAATCAAGACTCTTTTCTCGAAAGACTTAATCACAAACTCTTCAACAGAAAGAGCTTTCATTCCTTGTGCGAGTACATCATCAAAAGACACATAACCAGACTTATTCATCATGGCATTTTTTGCGAAGTATTGAGGGGGAGGAAGAATTCCAGAAGTCACTTCTTTGATAAATTGTTCTTTAGTAAGGTCTTGAAGTGCATAGTTGGTCTTTTTCTGATTCCCTAATGTATCAGAAGTGTCTTTACTCATATTTTTTCCACACGCAGAGCCTGCTCCATGTCCTGGGTAAACTATAATATCATCTGCCAATGGCATTAATTTATTATAGATTGATTCGTACAAATAGCCTGCTAAATCTTCTCGGCTTAAATCAGATTTTATAGCTAAATCAGGTCGACCTACATCACCTAAGAAAAGCGTATCACCTGTAAATAGCGCCTCATCTTTCCCTGCTGCATTTCTTAAAAGGAAAGTACTCGACTCCATTGTATGCCCTGGAGTGTGTAGTAAAACTAAACTATAAGCTCCAATTTTGAACTCTTCCAAGTCAGTACCTACATAAATATCATAATCAGTTTTGGCTGTTGGTCCAAACACAATTTGAGCACCTGTTTTCTTTGCTAAATCAAGGTGCCCTGATACAAAATCAGCATGAAAGTGTGTTTCAAAGATATACTTAATCTTCGCTCCTCTCTTTTCTGCCAGTTCAACATATTGATCAGTTTCTCTCAATGGGTCAATTACAGCTGCTTCACCATTAAATTCAATATAATATGCTCCTTGTGCTAAACAGCCTGTATATAATTGTTCGATAAGCTCTGCCATAGTTCAAATATTTTAGGTAATGAATGAGTTTTGAGTTTAAGCTGACTATGATTTTAGCAGCTTCCTCATTTAATTTCTTTTACAAATATCTGAATGCTTCACGAGATTGTCTGTAACAAATATTACACAACAAAAATCTAGATGATTTTTCTCTTTATTTTAGCACTTTTAATAGAAGGCATCTCGCTTCTAAGGCTTCGTTAGACTTCAAAAAGTGATAACACTTCTTTATATTTAATAAATACCTTTGATAATCTTTTTAAGAGGAATACAAACAATTATCTTTAGCTATCAACCATTTAAAATACCAATGAATCGCTTTTTAATATTTGTTTTTTCACTCACATTTTTTTTAGCATTTACTGCTTGTGAGAAAAAACCAGCTAATCAAAAAGATAACTTTAGCAGTCCTAAAAGTCTTTTTGTAGACCACATCAGTTCTCATACTGGAGGAATTGTTTCGATAGGGTCAGACATTCGATTGAAGTTCACAAAGAATGTAAGTGACAGTATCAAAAGTCTTCCGGTGGACAACGTAATCAGTGTTAAACCAAGTATAAAAGGAAAAACCGTTTGGGAAGATAACCGCACACTTGTTTTCACTCCAAATAGCAATTTGACGAGTAATAACCAGTATGAGGTGACTGCCAAATTGAAATCAATCATTCCAGATATTGATGCTGATAAAGAGAATTTCAAGTTTACATTCAAAACACTTCAGCAAAATTATTCTTATCAGATTGATGGATTGAAAGTCTATGATGAGAATGATTTGAGTAAAGTAAAGCTTGAAGGTACGCTAGAAACTGCTGATATCACTTCTTTAGAAAAAGTAAAACAAGTGCTAAAAGCAGAACAAGATGGAAATAATCTTAGTATCAATTGGGAAATTGGTAGTAAAACAAATTCATACAAGTTTACTGTAAGTAATGTAGTCAGAGGTCAAGATGATTCTGAAGTTAATCTAGCTTTTACAGGAAAATCTATTGGAGTAGAACACAACTCAGACATGGATGTAGAAGTACTAGCATTAGATACTTTTAAAGTCACATCCACCAAAATAGTAAGAGGTAAACAGAATTACATTTCTGTATTATTTACAGACCCTCTTAACATTCGTCAGAACTTAGAAGGCTTGGTTACACTTTCAAGCTCTAACTCAAAACCAAGATTGGTGATCAATTTAAATGAACTGAAAGTTTACCCTACCAAAACGATGGGAGCTTCTGATGTTCTGAAGATTTTTAAAGGGATTGAAAATACAGCTGGTTATAAGCTAAAAGAAGATCACAAAGTCAAACTTCAATTTGCACAGATTAAACCTTCTGTCAAATTGCTTAACGATGATAAAAAGGCGATTCTTCCAAACTCTAAAGGACTCGTTTTACCATTTGAAGCTGTAGGTTTGAGAGCTGTAGATGTTACTGTTATCCGAGTTTTCGAGAATAATATGTTACAATATCTTCAATCCAATTCGTTGGGTGGTTCTTACCAACTAAAAAGAGTGGCAAGACCTGTTGTAAGAAAAACAATACCTTTGAATACGACAGGCGTAAATGACCTGAACTCTTGGAATAGATATACGCTCAATTTGGAAGAAGTTCTGACAGCAGAGCAAGGTGCACTATATCAAATTGAGATCGGATTTAGAAAATCTCAGTCTTTATATTTCTGCTCTGAAGATCAAAATATAACAAGCCTATCAACTGACGATGATGACTGGGAAGCAGAGCCTGAATCTTCTTATTGGGATAATGCAGAATATTATTACAACCCAAATTATAGATGGCAAGACAGAGATAACCCTTGTAGTGACTCTTACTACGGACGTAGAAGAAGTGTAAGTAAAATGCTTTTTGCATCTGACTTAGGGATCATCGCAAAAAGAAGAGATGGCGGCAAAATGTCTGTTTTTGTTACTAACCTCATAAACACAGTACCGACTGCTGGTGTAGAAGTTGAAATCTATGATTATCAACAACAATTAATCAATAGAGGAACGACAGATAGCGAAGGAAAAGTAGTCATAGAATTGACAAACAAGCCATTTGTAGTTGTTGCTAAAAAAGATAATCAAACTGGCTATCTGAAAGTAGATGACGGGTCGGCACTTTCATTGAGTAATTTTGATATCAGCGGTACACAAGTTCAAAAAGGATTAAAAGGATTTATCTACGGAGAAAGAGGTGTTTGGAGACCTGCAGACCCAATTCATTTAGGATTCATGCTTGAGGATATGGAAAGAACTCTTCCGGAGAACCACCCTGTAGCTATGGAGCTTTACAATCCGAGTAATCAATTGGTGTACAGAAAAACAAGTGATGCTTCTGTAGATCATTTATATCGTTTTGACTTCGAAACGGATGAAGATGCTCCAACAGGAAACTGGAGAGCCGTCGCAAAAGTAGGTGGAGCAAACTTCTCAAAGACTGTAAAAATAGAGACCATTAAACCTAACCGTTTAAAGATTGACCTCAAATTCCCGAAAAAGACTTTTACAGCAAACGACCGCAATATTTCTGGAGATTTGAATGTAAGATGGCTAAGCGGTGCAAAAGCGAATAATCTCAAAGCTGAATATGAACTACTGCTTCGTCCGATGACAACCAAATTCAAAAACTATCCAAATGTTAGTTTTGATGATGAATCAAAAAGCTTCACCAGCAACCGTGAAATGGTTTTTGAAGGAAGAGTAGATGCAGAAGGAAATGCAAAAGTAAACATCAATTTAGGGAAAGCTACAAAAGCACCTGGAGCTTTGATGGTGAGTTTATACGGAAAAGTATATGAAGAAGGAGGCGAATTCAGTATTGGAAACAGTTCAATCCCGTTCTATCCATATAAAAGCTTTGTAGGAGTTAAAGCTCCTGAAGGAGACCGTAGAGGTATTTTATTGACCGATAAAGATCATCAAGTACGAATTGTCAGTGTAGATGCTGATGGTAATCCTGTTGACCGTACCAACGTAAAAGTTGAGTTGTACAAACTCGATTGGAAATGGTGGTGGGATAATTCTTATGACAATATCAGCAATTACCTTTCAAGATCTTATAAAACACCTGTTTCAAAAGGAACCGTAAATACCAATAATGGTGAAGGAACTTGGAGACTTAGAGTGAACCATCCTCAATGGGGACGTTATTATTTGAAAGTTGAAGACCCTGTCTCGGGGCATTCTGCTGGACAAGTCGTTTATATCGATTGGCCAGGTTGGGCAGGAAAAGGCAAACGAGGTGGACTAGATGGCGCTTCAATGCTTGACTTTGGTATTGAAAAGGAAGAATATAAGGTCGGTGATCAAATTGTACTTTCAATCCCTTCAACCAAAGGAAATAGAATCTTAGTCAGCTTAGAAACTGGAAGTGAGCAATTGCAAACATTCTGGGTAGAAACTGAAGAAGGAAATACTTCAATTTCTTTTGAAGCAACTCCGGATATGTCTCCAAATATCTACGCTCACCTCACCATGATTCAGCCTCATGAACAGAAAAAAAATGACCTTCCTATACGTTTGTATGGCGTACAGTCTATTAAAGTAGTAGATAGTCAGACGCTTTTACAGCCTGAGATTAAGATGCCTTCTGAACTTCGTCCTGAGCAAAACTATACGATTGAAGTTTCAGAAAAAACAGGAAAACCAATGGCTTATACTTTAGCCATTGTAGACGAAGGACTTTTAGATATTACCAATTTCAAAACGCCTCAACCTTGGGATTCTTTCTACTCAAGAGAAGCTCTAGGCATCAAAACTTGGGATGTTTATGATGATGTAATGGGTGCTTTTACTGGTAAAATTGACCATCTACTCGCTATTGGTGGTGATGAAGAATTGAATCCTAAAGACCAGAATGAAACCAACCGATTTAAACCTGTAGTCGAGTTTTTAGGTCCTTTCAAACTGGAAGCTGGAGATAAAAAGGTTCATAAAATCAAAATGCCGCAATACATTGGTAGCGTCAAAACTATGGTTATTGCATCTGGAAATGGTGCTTATGGTAGTAAACATGTTACGACTCCTGTAAAACAACCGCTCATGATTTCAGCAACTTTGCCAAGAGTAGCTGGACCAGGAGAAAGCATGAAACTTCCTGTCAATGTTTTTGCACTTGAAGATGGCATCAAAGATGTGCAATTAAGTATTGAAACAAGCGGAACACTAAAACCTACTGCTTCTAAAAGTCAAACCGTAACTTTCAGCGCAGCCGGTGACAAAGTTGTTTACTTTGATCTGAAAGCCGATGAGCTAATCGGTGAAGGAAAAGTAAAAGTAACAGCCAATAGTGGTTCGTTGAATGCTTCTTATGACATTGCGCTGAAAGTCATTCCTCGAAATCCAAGCATGACACTTGTCGATGATAAGGTACTTGCAAGCAATGAGTCTTGGTCTTACGATTATCTGCCTTTGGGAATGAAAGGAGAAAACGCTGCATTTGTAGAACTTAGTACACTTCCATCTTTAAATATAGAACAACGTTTAGGCTACCTTATCAGATACCCTCATGGATGTGTAGAGCAAACAACTTCTGCTGTTTTTGCGCAGCTTTATCTCAATAAACTCTTGACGCTATCAAAAGAAGATCAAGCTAAAGTACAGACTAATGTTGAAGCGGGTATCAGCCGATTAAAAACATTCCAAGTCAGTACAGGCGGATTCTCTTATTGGCCAGGCAATGACTATGCAAATAATTGGGGAACAAACTATGCTGGACATTTCCTTATAGAAGCGAAAAAAGCAGGTTATGCCGTTCCAGAAAGTCTGATTTCTAAATGGGTAAGTTTCCAGACTAATCAAGCCGAAAATTGGTCATCGACGAGTACGGACAACAACAATGATGTGATTCAAGCATACCGTTTATACACTCTTGCTTTAGCAGATCAAGCCGCTTTGGGTGCGATGAACAGAATGAAAGAAGAAAGTGGTTTGAGTCATACTGCAAAATGGCGTTTAGCTTTAGCTTATGCTGTCGCAGGATATATTGACCAAGCTCAACTACTTATTGAAGGCATGGATGAGTTGACGGCTTCAACTTCCGAGATGAACTATAGCTATACTTACGGCTCTGCCATTAGAGATAAAGCCATGATTTTGGAAACACTCACTGAGCTAGGTCAACAAGAGCGTGCTTTTGAAGTACTCATGAAAATCGCTGAAAAGATGGCTGACCAAAACCAGTGGATGAGTACACAAACAACAGCTTACAGTTTTATTGCAATCGCAAAATATGCATCTCAAACGGAATTGGAAAGTGATACAAATGTTCGTGTTGCTATCGGAAATAATGAAAAAGACTTTAGTGGTAAAGATTATGTTTATCAAGCTACTGTAGAGAAAGCAGAAGATAAAGCCAAAATGGAAATCACAAACCATGGTAGTGCTCCTGTATTTGCAAGAGTTATTCGCTCTGGGATTCCATTGACAGGTGAAGAAACTTCTTCTAAGAAAAACCTAGAAATGTCAATCACTTATGAAGACCTGAAAGGAAATGAAGTGAACGTTGCAAGACTTCCTCAAGGCACAAACTTTAAAGCGATTGTAAGTGTGAAAAACCCAGGTTTGAAAGGTAAATATTCTGACATGTCACTGACACAGATTTTCCCTTCAGGTTGGGAAATCATCAATACAAGACTTGACGGTTCTATGGAACAAAGTGCTGCAGATTATATGGATATCAGAGATGATAGAGTAATGCATTACTTTGACTTAAACCCTAATCAAAGTCTTGAATTTGAAGTTTTACTGAATGCTTCCTATCAAGGGAAATATTATCTACCAGCTGTCGAATCTGCTGCTATGTACGATAATAGTATTTATGCAACTCAAGCAGGAGAATGGGTAGAAATTATAGCTGAAAAATAATTTTTATATTTATCCTAAATTTCAAAGACGCTCTTTTATTAGAGCGTCTTTACTTTTTCTGAAGCATACTTGCAAACAACTAAATGAACAAAGCAATCACTCACATACTTCAACATAAAATCAAAATAGGAATCAGCCTTTTACTAATCGGCTTCTTTTACCTAATTCCTTTACCCAAACCTCTTTTCAACGCTCCTTATGTTACTACTTTAGAATCTACAGAAGGAGAACTTCTCAGCGCCATGATCGCCGATGATCAGCAATGGAGATTTCCTGAATCAGACTCGATGCCTTATAAATTTGAAAATGCCATTCGTCTTTTCGAAGATGAATACTTTTACTATCACTTTGGAGTAAATCCTATCTCCATAATGAGGGCTATATCCCAAAATATTTCTCAAGGAAGAATTGTAAGTGGGGGAAGTACAATTTCGATGCAAACCATTAGAATGGCATTTGGAAATCAAGAACGTACTTACGGACAAAAGCTGATTGAGTTATTTTCAGCCTTAAAACTTGAAGCTTATTACAGTAAAACTGAAATTCTTCAAGCCTATGCTGACCACGCTCCTTTTGGTGGAAACATTGTTGGATTAAAAGCTGCTTCTTATAGGTATTTCGGAAGACCAGCCCATAAACTTTCATGGGCAGAAAGTGCAATGTTGGCTATTTTACCGAATAATCCCTCATCTATTTTCCCTGGAAAAAATCAAGAAAAACTAAAAGCCAAAAGAGATCGATTACTTCTTAAAATTCATGAAAATGGGTTTCTAACCAAAGATGAATTGTATTTAGCCCAACAAGAAAAACTACCCAACTCACTGAAACCTTTACCCAATTCGGCTTATCACCTTTTACATAGAGCGATTTCCGAAGGACATAAAGGAGAAAATATTAAAAGTACACTCCAATCAAAGTTGCAAAAGGAAGTAGATAGAAAGCTAAATCGATATGCTCGAAGAATGCGCTACAATCAAATTCATAATGCAGCAGCCATTGTTTTGGATACCGAAACTGGAAATACTCTAGCCTATGTAGGAAATGCAAAAGGAAATGGAGATCACGGACAACATGTAGATATCATTACAGCCCAACGTTCACCTGGTAGCCTTCTGAAGCCAATACTCTATGCCGCAGCATTAGACGAAGGCTTGATTATGCCTAAGCAATTACTCCCCGATAAGCCACTATTTTATAAAGGTTTCACCCCAAAAAACTTTGATAAAAAATATAGAGGTGTCGTTCCTGCTGATGATGCATTAGTAAGCAGTTTGAACGTTCCTTTTGTCCATCTACTGTTAGAATACGGTTATGAAAAATTTCATCAGAAGCTTCAAAATATCGGGTTTAAGAGTTTCCACCAACCTGCATATCATTATGGCCTTTCTATGATTTTGGGAGGTGGTGAAACTTCACTTTGGGAAATTACTTCTGTGTATTCAAGTATGGTAAGAGCCTTGAATAACTATACCGAGAGACCGCTAAGAAAAGGGTATTCTAAAGAGGACTATCACTCAAATTATTACATACCAAGGTCTAACAATGAAGTTCAAAAACTAGAATCAGATGGTTTTCTACGAGCACCTTCTATTCGATATACTTTAGATGCTATGCAAAGAGTAGAACGCCCCGACCAAGAAGCTGGTTGGCAATATTATGGTTCTTCTAAAAATATTGCTTGGAAAACAGGGACAAGCTACGGCCATAGAGATGCATGGGCTATTGGCATAAATGGAAAATATCTTGTGGGCGTATGGATTGGAAATGCAGATGGAGAAGGAAGACCAGGACTTACAGGGGTTAGTGCTGCTGCACCCTTAATGTTTGATCTTTTCACATTGGTTGATGGCTCACTAAAACTCGATCAATATTTTGGGGAAGAAAAACAAGTTTGTTCACAAAGTGGCATGTTAGCCAACAAAAACTGTCAAGAAACTCATACCCTTTTATTGGATGATTACATGACAAAAGGGAATACCTGTACCTATCATAAAGTACTGCACCTAAATCAGGAAGAAACGCACCAAGTAAATAGCAGTTGTTATAATTTGTCTGAGATGAAAAACAAAAAGTGGTTTGTTCTTCCTCCTGTTGAAGCTTGGTATTATCAGAAATTCAAACCGAATTATCAAAGCGTTCCGCCTTACTTAGCCAACTGTGAGCAAACTGAAAGTAAGACTTACTTTGATTTGATTTACCCAAGTTCTTTCCGAAAAGTCCATATTCCATTAGATCAAGAAGGACAACTAGGTCAAGTCATCTTTGAAGCTGCACATGAAGATGTTCAAACTCAAGTTTATTGGCATTTGGATAACACCTATTTGGGAGTAACCAAAGCCACACATCAAATGGGAATACAAGCTGAAAAAGGAATTCATTTATTGACATTAGTCGATGAAATGGGAAATGAAATCAGACAAAAGTTTGAAGTAGTTGATTAAATCTAATGAAATTCAACTACTTCAAACATTAAACATTGAGATGGAGAAAGTATTATCTAGATTCTGAGTTAATACAAGATTTAACTTTCTCTATTCTATGAAAGCACTTGACCAAATCAGAAAATACATATCAGGAGATGCAAAAACGATAGAAGAAAGAACCTTACTTTTTTCCTTATTTTTTGGTGGAATTATATCTAGCTTTTTCTCACTTCTATATTTTGTTAAAGCAATTGATCTAATGCATGCATTTTATGTATACTTAATCAGCATCTGCTTCTTAACACTTTTCTATTACTTTAAAATCAAAAAGAACTTTGTAGTTACACTGATCATCTTTTCATTTTTTGAGATATTCATGGCTGTTTTTGATTGGTATAAATACGGAGGTGTGGACAATGATAATATTGCACTCATTTTCGCAATGATGATCGTTAACCTAAGTATCATACCTCATAAATTTCATAAATGGGTCTTTACATGCATTCTAACCCTCATACTTACTTTAAACTTCCTAGAATCATTTTTACAGCTTGATTTCCAGTCAAGAGTTTATCATAAGCATGTCAAAATACATCAAATTGTATTATGTATGATAGCAGCTGCTGTTGTCTTAATCAAATTCAAATCAGATTATCAAAAAACTAGACTAGAGTTAATTGAAAGTAAAATTGAATTGCAAAAATCACTTCAAAAAGAAAAGGAATTAAATCATATGAAATCAGAATTTATTTCTATGGTCTCTCACCAATTCAGAACTCCATTAACTTCTATCTATAGCTCTTCAGAATTGATCAACTTAACCGCAAATCATTACCTTCCTAACGACCAAAAAGAAAAAGCAGCAAAGCAATTTGATCGAATATATTCATCAGTGAACCAACTCAATTCAATGATGGAAAGATTACTTCTGTTTGGGCAAATGGAAGCTAATAAAATGACTTTAAACAAAGAATGGAGTAATATTGAAGAATTAACTTTAAAAGTAGTTCGCAGCTTCTACCTTAACTTCCCTTCAGAGCAGTTACCTCAAGTCAGAACACTAGGTGAAAAAAGAGAAGTATTCGTTGATCAGAACCTAATTGAACAAATACTTTTAAATCTCATATCAAACGCTCACAAATACAGTTCTTCAGATAGCCCGCCTGAAGTACTAATTCATTTTGCACGAGAGACTTTCTCCATAAAAGTTAGAGACTTTGGAATAGGTATTCCTAAAGATGATTTACCATATCTTTTTCAAGCTTTTCACCGAGCTAAAAATGCAAAAGAGATAAAAGGGACAGGAATAGGGCTAACCTTCGTAAAGAAATTTGTAGAACTTCACGAAGGTTCAGTAAAAGTAACTAGCAAAGAAAATATTGGCTCTACTTTTAAAATATTATTCCCCTATTCTTCCCAAGAAAATAAACCTTCGTTGGCTTAAGGGCGTTTTCCTATGCCTGTCACAAATTGTATATAAACATTAGTCGGATTTACTTCTGTCCGCTTGAAATCCTCCCAATAATAATTCAACCTTATTTTTGTATGAGGAGAAATATTATACCCAATACTATTGGCAAAGACTTGAGCATAGTTAGCATCTTTATTCAATCTTTGATCTTGAACTAAAAGAGAATAAGAAGACCTCAATACAAATCTTTTCCAGAGAAGAATATCTACATTTTGTTGTGTATTCACAGTTTTATAGATCTCATTTATCTCGCTATTTTCACCATAAGTAATCATACTTGAAAACTTAAAGCGTTCTTCAAACTTGTAGCTAAAGTCAGCTCCTCCTCTCCAAATATCCGCGGTTGTACCACTATTAATTTTACTATTTATCTTTCCAACACCTCCTATCAAACCAAATTCATATTTCAGATAAGATTGAGTTCCCAGTCGCCCAAAACCTAACCAAGTATTTCGATACTCTACATCCTCAAACCTAACAACAGGATCTGCATGTTGTACTCTATTCTTCACTAGATTTTCGCACGTAACCAAAGGTTGATTTAATAAACCGCCTGAAGTAAATGAAAATTCTAACTGCATTTTTTGTGAAATAGGAGACTTAAGAAACAGTCCTAAATCTCTTGAAAATCCTAGGTCACTACTCACTAAATTGGGAGCAAAATTGATGATAGGATCAATACTCGGATTATGCCCATAAGGAATTGCCGTCTGACCAATTGTAATAGTTGTTCTATCCCATTTAGTGTTGAACTTCATCCATAAGTCTACTGCCTGAAAATATAAACTACCTTCACTTTCCCCTTGGTCATTTCTTCTTTTATCAAATGCTAAAGAAAATCGTGCTTTAGAAGAAGCTAATGCAAAAGCTCTTGTATATCCTTTTTGAAGTATTCTTCTATTTTTTGCAAAGTATTGCAATGCCAACTGAGATCTTGGCCCAACACTAGAAAAGTCCCAATATTCACCAAATTGATTTTGATGATATCCTCCATGTAAATTCAGTTGTCCATAAAAAAAGCGAGTTTGTTGCTTCTCCAACTTAATAGAAGACTGTGCTTTTACTCCTAATGAAAGGAATAAAAACAGTGCTAAAAGCGATGATACCACTTTTAATTTCATAGTGAAAAGAGGTTAAAGTTAGGTTTAGTAATTATAAAGTCTTTTTCTGATTCTGATTTGTTCTCTGATATGCCTTGGTAATTTCACTTTTGCCATCCAAACGGGCATAATTCGCTCATAAGAAAGAACATAGACATCAAGAATATCATGTTCTAAAGATTCGTAGCTTAAATAAATCTTTTCAACTGCTTTGTATTGATTATTTACCCACTTCCCTGTTTTCTTATCTGTCATCAATACATATTGTTTCTTCTCGTTTGAAATCAATTCTGGATCGTAAGAAATTGTATTTTGAACAGGGTTATGCCTTCTACTTTTGGGGTAAGTATTAATTCCAAAAAGTAACCCATACAATTTTTGCTCATTGATTAAGGCTAAATCTACATTCCCTATGGTTATTTCATAAGGACTCCATTCTCCAGTCAATTTCAATTGGACATAACCTTCAGAACCTTTTACATCAATCACATCTATTTTCACATCATCCATGTGTTTCATCCAAGAGAAATCACAGATTTTGGGAGTAGTCTCGTCATAAAAACCTCGATCTTTAAACTGTGCTAATTTCACGGTATCATTTAGAATACTTGCATAAGTTTCTTCAGCATACTTTTGTCCGCTGACGATCAAGCCAAACTCATTTTTATAAAACTCCTCAACATCCAAAGGCTCTAGCTTTTTCTCTGACTGATGCCCAACTTCAATGATTTTTGTTTTTAGAGGATAACGAATAGGGTTTCGTAATTTCTCAAAATCGATAAGAACATTTTCTTCTGAAAAGTTTGAAAGACTATCATACCCCATGTCAAGATCAACTTTTTGATTTGGGTTCTTAAGCTGAAATAATACTTTGTAGAGTTCTTGATTCATGTAAAACCATGAATGAGCTAAAATTCGATTTTGATTCAAGTTTATACCTTGCTTCAATCGATCCGAAAAATCTGAATAATCTTCATAAGTTAGTGCAAACTCCCACTTCCCTCCTTTCAAACAATTATTAGTCACACTACATCGGTAAGCACCATTACAAAGTGTATGCTCCTCTCCTGTGGACATACAAAAATCAAATTCATCATGTTCGGAACGAAAAGTTAAACCAAAGCGATTGAATTCCTCCAGCAGTAACTCTGGGTATTGCATTTTGTCTTTAGCATCAATTTTTGGAATCAACTTCAGAAGATCGACTTTGGGAATTAGGACTTGATTGTTTTTTTGATCTGAAAAGATAAGATCAACCAATACTTTACCTCTTGGCATTTTCTCTGCCAGCTTCAATTCGACAGAAGTAAATCGTAACTCCTGTTTATCTTTGGAATATTCTGGAGCTTTTTCACCAATGTCATACTTGTAGTCATAACCTGGACTGAGTGCTTCCAGTTTTAGAATTGAATTTGGATGTTTTTTGAATACTTCAAAAACAGAAGTTGGAGGTAAAAATTGTTCTTCTTTGGGCTTACTCCATTGAAATGAGTAGCAACCGCCCATTAAGAAAATTAATAGGGTATAAAACAGGTTAGTTCTAGCTTTCATGTTTGTTAGTTAATTACTTGTACTTCTACAGTGATAATTTCCTAAGCTTCCTAAAAGTTTCTGCAACTTATTTTATTCCAATTCCTTTCTATTTTTCTATAATCCTAATTGATGAACCAATAACAATTTCTCTTTTGACTCAGCTTTAGTCATTATTGCATAAAAATAAGTTTAAAATCAGATCAGCATCCTAATCTTCCCATTTAAGACAATAGTTTCCGTTCTTAAAAATGCTGTATTTCATTTCTTGATGTATCATCTTTTACTCCATGTTAGATACCTTTTTTGTTTTACTGTTTTCTGCTTTATCAAGTACAGGCTCATCGGAGTCTATTATTTTGAGTCAGAAAACGAAAACATTAATTCGTCAGGAAATTGAAGACAAGCAAACGAAAAAAGAAGTGGTTCAACTGCTCAACTACTACAAATGGCAACACAAAAAATTAAGAAAATTAGAGCAAAAAGAAGAATTAAAATTCATTCGACTTCTTCGAAAAAATCATCATGATTCCGATGAATTTTCGGCTTTAATTAATCGGTATTTTTTAATTCGTCAGCTCAGACAAGAACTCAGAGTTACTTACGCCATAAAAGTCAAGAATAAAATTTCTGACAATGAATGGGCGAGTCTTCAAATAAAAGGAACTGATTTTTTAGCAAAACAATATGACATCAATCAAAATATAAAAAATAGGCTACTAAGAAGAAATAAGAAAATTGATGAAAAAATTGAGAGGGTAGCTTTTGAACCTCATCGGCAACATCAAATCGATGCGATCATCAATGAAATAAATATTGCAGAACTTAATACCTGGGCTGCTTTTAGTCTTCTGACAGAAAGAGATCAAAAAATCATTTTCAATAAATACTCTAGTTATCAAGATTACAAAACAATTATGGATAACGCCAATCAGAATCTTCACCAACTGCTAATCAATTATGTAGATGGACATTTTCAACTTTTAGAAATCACATCTGAAAATGAATGGCAAAAAATCCAACGAATTATTCGCTTCACTTACTAGAAATTTGAGAAAGCTTTGAATATAAATTCTACATCATTTAGCGAGAATTTAATACTTTTACTTTTTATCAATCTTTTTACATTTACATGACTCGTCAAACTTTTGGTAAAACGTGGTGGGGAGAAAAGTGGCTGCAAGCTCTTCACAATATCGATTTTGATAATCGCTTAGAAAGAGGGAGAAATTATGCCAACAAAGGAGCTGTAACTCAGCTATCAATTACAACTGGTAAGATTTCAGCCGAAGTTCAAGGGTCTTTTGGTAAAACTTACGATGTAGAAATAAATGTTCCTGTTTGGGCTAAATCTGAACAAGAATTTATTGTCCGTCAACTTCAAGAAAAAAATGAATTCTACATTGCCCTGCTCAACCACCAATTACCCACTCAACTGCTAGACTTTCTTAACCAAAATGACCTTCAACTTTTTCCAAAAGAATGGTCAGACTTCAAAATGTCATGTACTTGTCCAGATTGGGCTGTACCTTGTAAACACCTTGCTGCTGTGATTTACAAGATTTCAGAAGAAATAGATCGTAACCCATTAATTATACTAAGTTTGAAAGGAATTGAAATTTCAGAATTTGTGGCAGAAGAAAGCTCTTTTGCAACGAGTTCTAAGCAAGAAAAAATACTTTCTATAAATGACCTCATTTCCTCCAATGAAGAGGATGAAAAAATAGTTGATAAACCCCAAGAAACTACTCAAAAACTCGATTTCTCTAATATTTCTGAAGTCGAGGAAAAGCTCTTGACTTTACTGAGTGAGAAACCTCTTTTCTACTCAAAAGATTTTAAAATCATCCTAAAAAAGTCATTAAATGCTACGCACAGACTTGCAAAGGAGATTAAAAAAGAAGTTGAACAAAACAACGATTTTATACCCGAAATCATCAAGGCTGACGAAGGTTATATTTGTTTGGATGAAGATGCGCAATTTAAAGCCTTTCTGCTTCACTCCAACCAAGAAATGGAGATGGCTCCGAACCAAGTCTTTAACCCAAGAGGAGTTTTTGAATATTTACTTCAAATTCCTGAAGATACGATTGGCAGGTACAATCAGCATATTCAAGCAATGCATTACACAGCACAGTTTACGCTAAAACTGATGCTTGAAAAAGCAATTGTTCCTCAACTGATCAAAACAGAATACGGCTACACCGTCCGTTGGGTTCCTGTTCTCTTAGAGCAAAGAATCAAGAAAAATATTGATGCGCTAACTTCTATGGCACCTAAAAACCTCCTTCTTATTCAAAAAGAAGAAGGTCTAATTCCGTGTAAGCATTCCGAACAGATTCTACACCTTATCAGTATTTGGATCAGTGATGTTGTTCAAGAAGCTTGCTATTCGATTGGAGGAAGTCAAGTGACTGACTCAGATGAAAAAGTGCTAAGACTTTTCTTTAGTGAAGAGATTGTAAAATTCAGAAAAGAATGGGATAAAGAAATTCCGAATGCAGTTCACCTATGGCTGCAAAAGATGTTTATCTCTAACCAAACGATTGTTCCTGTTTTTGTTTTTGCGGAGCGAGAAGATTTGACATTCTCTCTTAAATTGAAAATAAAAGATCAGAAAAAAGGAAAATCAATTGAACTTTCCAAATACCTCAATGAGCAAGAAAATGCACATAAGAAATTGGAGGTACTGAAAGACTTACACATACTTACTGAGTATTTTCCATCTCTTGAAAAACTTATTTCAGACCCGAAAAGTGTTGTTACTTTTGATCTTTTGGAATTTGAAGATATCCTATTCAAAATTCTTCCGATTATCGAACTCCTAGGAATTGAGGTGATTCTTCCTAAATCGATGCAAAAGTTGATTAAGCCTCAACTTTCACTCGAAGTGAAAAGGAATGAAAATGAGCGAGGAAAAGCTCAATTAAGCCTTTCGAGTATGCTAGATTTTGATTGGAAAATCGCGTTGGGTGATGCTCAAATCAGTGAAGATGAGTTTAAACAACTGATCAGAAATAAAAGTGGGCTCTTGAGATTCAAAAACTTTTATGTTCACTTAGAAGCTGAGCAACTCAATAAGCTTCTAAGGCAGCTTGAAAAACCTCCTAAGGTTTCAAGTAATGAATTGTTGCAGACTGCACTTTCGGAACAGTACGAAGGAACACCGATCAAATTCACTACAGAAATTCAAGAGATCATCACAGAGTTTACTAAAAACTATGATGTAGAATCTCCTAACGGTTTGAAAGCAACTTTGAGAGCCTATCAGCAAAATGGCTATTCATGGTTGTATAAAAATGCAAGACTTGGAATGGGTTCAATTCTAGCCGATGATATGGGGCTAGGAAAAACACTACAGACAATTGCGACACTTCTAAAATTTAAAGAAGATGGACTCT
This sequence comes from Sediminitomix flava, assembly GCF_003149185.1. Lineage (NCBI taxonomy): Bacteria > Pseudomonadati > Bacteroidota > Cytophagia > Cytophagales > Flammeovirgaceae > Sediminitomix > Sediminitomix flava. Next base: position 177,244 of record NZ_QGDO01000001.1, read on the forward strand.
TAGATAAAAAGAAAGCGATAGTAGTTGTTCCAACAAGTTTACTTACAAACTGGGGGAAAGAGATTATCAAATTTGCTCCCAATCTGGAATTCCATATTTATCATGGGTCTAGTAGAAAACTGAATAAAGAATTTGATGTACTTATCACGACTTATGGTGTGATGCGTACAGACTTGGAAAAACTCCAGAAGATAAAATGGTTTGTACAGGTTATTGATGAAGCTCAGAACGTGAAAAATGTTTCTGCAGCCCAATCAAAAGCTACAAAATCGCTCAGATCAGATATTAAGATAGCTCTGAGTGGTACTCCTGTCGAGAACAGATTATCTGAATATTGGAGTATTATGGACTTTGTCAATAAAGGCTATCTCGGTACTTCAAGAAAGTTTTCAGATAAATTCGCTAAGCCAATACAGAATGATCACGATCAGAATAAATTGAGCATTTTCAAAAAGATTACAGCTCCATTTATTCTCAGAAGATTAAAATCGGACAAGAGTATTATCCAAGATCTACCAGAGAAAATCGAACAGGATATCTTCTGTCATTTGGAAAAAGAACAAGCTAGTCTTTATCAGAAAACGGTAGATGATACCATCAAATCTATCAATAAAGCGAAAGACGATAAAGACAAAAGAAAAGGATTAGTGCTAAAATTGATTATGTCTCTCAAACAGATTTGTAATCACCCTAATCAATTCTTGAAACAGAAGAATAACGAAATTGAGGCTTCTGGTAAAAGCAAAATGCTACTCAGCATTCTTGATAAAGCATTTGAAAGCAATGAAAAAGTATTGATTTTCACCCAATACAAAGAAATGGGGAATATGCTTCAAGAATGGATAGATCAGCGTTATTATACTCAATCATTATTCCTTCATGGCGGATGTAGCCGAAAGCAAAGAGATGAAATGGTTGATCAATTCCAGCAAAATCCGCATTGCAAGATTTTTATCCTCTCATTAAAAGCGGGAGGTACGGGCTTGAACCTAACTAAAGCTCAACATGTCATTCATTATGATTTGTGGTGGAATCCTGCCGTAGAATCTCAAGCTACAGATCGAGCTTATCGTATCGGTCAGCAAAATAATGTACTTGTTCACCGACTGATCTGTACGGGTACTTTTGAAGAGAAAATTGATGCGATGATTAAGAGTAAAAAAGAACTCGCCAACATGACTGTTTCGACAGGAGAACAATGGATTGGCGATCTGAAAGATGATGAGCTGAAAGAGTTAGTGAGTATCTCGGAAGATATTTCATATTAGCCGATTGCAAATGAAAAAGCCTAACAACTACAAAGAGTTGTTAGGCTTTTTTGTTTATGTTCAAATCTAGGATTACAGTGTAAATGCAAAACCAAAATTAAAGGACATAAATGATTGAGCATCCATAGAGCCTGCTCCTACTGAATAATTATATTTTGCTGCTGTTAGAATTCCTACATTAGGACTTAAAGGGACAAAAACACCTATCTCAGGGCGCATTGCAAATAACCATTTGTTGTCATAGAATGTTACTGAACCAACATCTTGAGACAATTCAACATAATTTATTCCTAGTCCAAGACCTACAAAAGGCCTGATACCTCCACTTTCACCAAGGTAATAATGTGAAGTAAGCATCAATGGTCTCATTTCCCCATAACGGAACTCCTTACCCCCAATTGTGATATCTTGTCCATTATCACCTTTGATATTGTAATATGAATATCCTGGAACATCTTCATAGAAATTTGTCCAACTCATATCCAAACCAATAGAGACTTTATCATTCAAGAAATGACGGTACTCTATACCGAAGCCATTGTATGCAGAATTATCAATAAACGAACGTGTATGCCCTAAAGGAGTACCGATCTGATAATTAAATGAGATAATATTGTCTTGTGCAAATACAGCCGTAGAAAGACTGATCATTACAAATGTAAATATATACTTAAGTGATTTCATTTTCTTCTAAGTTTTGATCAGTTAATAATTAGTTACTCACGCTTTCTGTTCCTAAATAAGGAGACTGCATAAATGCATTCTGAATTGTGCTTTCAATTCTAGAAGTAGATGGACTTCCGTACAACAATCCTCTGATTGCAGCTGACCATACGGCAGGTATTTTATCCTCCTCATACTGAGCAGGTCTATTATCAAACATATCAATAATCACAGTACCTGATTCATAGCTGTAGTATGAATAAATTGGGTAAGGATACCAAGGTCCCCAAATAGGTCCAAAACCAGGATACCAACCTGGGTACCATCCCCAATATCCCCACCAGTTATTGAAGTAACTTTCGTGTAAAGTTTTATACGTATATGGAGTCAAAACTAATTCAGGGCTATCCGTTGAGTCTACCTGCGTATAACCGATTTTATCCATTTCATCCTTAATTGTTTCAAGGATAACTGAGGCATATTTTTCATCTACTGGCTCAGAATAATCTTCACCGTCTTCATCTACATCGAAGAATAAAACTTCACTCGGTAATGAATATGTTTTTCTTTCTGAATAATCATACTCAGAATCATAGAATGTAATTACAGTATCTAAATCTGAGACATATTTAGTATCGTTCTCACAAGATGTAAGTGTCAATGTTGCTAACATTGAAATCAAAAAGTATTTGATTAGGTCTAGTCTTTTTGTTTCCATTTTATTAATGTTTTAATCTAAGGAGTAATATTTTTTGTGTATTAGTACCAAGACTCATTAGGCTAATTAAATGAATTCTGATTGTTTGAGTCGGTCACTTTAAAAGACCCTAGCTTCAAAAAAAAAGATGAAATGAGCTCTTCAATTTCTTGTGAATAAGTTTAAACAACTTTTGTAGTCATATATTCCTCTATCATCGAGGGATAACTTTAATCTCTATCAGAATTGACTCAGGTCATTTAAGACCTAATAGTTGATCATTGCTAATGATATATTTAATTTTTCCATTATTTGAATTTTGTTATACAACATTCCGACTTTATATTTGCTCACGATACTATTAAACATCATTACTAAACACGTAAAGAATTAATCATGAAAGTAACAGTTGTAGGTGCTGGTAACGTAGGCGCAAGTGTAGCAGAATACGTAGCAATGAAAGATATTGCTAACGAAGTAGTTTTGTTAGATATCAAAGAAGGATTCGCAGAAGGTAAAGCAATGGACTTGAACCAATGTGCGACTTTGAACGGTTTCAACACTCGCATTGTGGGTTCTACTAATGACTATTCTAAAACAGCAGGATCAAAAGTAGTGGTTATCACATCAGGTATTCCAAGAAAGCCTGGTATGACTAGAGAGGAGCTTATCGGTACAAACGCTGGTATCGTAAAAACTGTAACTGAAAATATCATTAAGTATTCTCCAGATGCTATTTTGGTAGTTATCTCAAACCCTATGGATACAATGACTTACCTTTCAGCTAAGTCAAGCGGTCTTCCAAAGAACCGTATCATTGGTATGGGTGGTGCTCTTGATAGTGCTAGATTCAGATACAGATTGGCTGAAGCTTTAGAGTGTAACCCTAATGATGTACAAGGTGTAGTAATTGGTGGTCACGGTGATACTACTATGATCCCTCTTACAAGATTGGCTACATATAACTCTACTCCAGTTTCAAATTACTTGTCAGAAGAGAAATTGGAAGAAGTAGCTAAAGCTACAATGGTAGGTGGTGCTACACTTACAGGTCTTCTTGGTACTTCTGCTTGGTATGCACCAGGTGCTGCAGGAGCTGCTGTAGTTGAGTCGATCATCAGAGACCAAAAGAGATTGATTTCTTGTTCAGTTTATCTTGAAGGTGAGTACGGACAAGAAGATATCTGTGTTGGTGTTCCTGTAATCATCGGTAAAGATGGATGGGAAGAAGTAATCGATTACAAATTGAACGATGATGAGAAAGCGAAATTTGAAGCTAGCTGTGAGGCTGTTCGTAAAATGAACAATGCACTTGAGCTATAATCAATAAGCTTTTATAAATATTAAACGCCTCAATGATTCATTTCATTGAGGCGTTTTTTATTATATCAAAATAAAATTAAACTGCAGCACGAATGCTAGTCGTTTTTTGAGACTTCAAAGTAACACTTGGCTTATGTACTTTTTTCAACATCAGAAACGCCCAAACACCAAACCCTACAACACCGAATATTCCTGCTAATACATAAATCAAATCAAGTGTAAAAAGTCCACTGTCAACCAACATTGAAAAAAGAAAAATAAATAAAATCGAAAGTAATTTAATTTCACTAGTCTTCATAAGCATGTTTGTTACACGACTTTCTGTAATTATTCAATAATTAAAAGCTTGAATATAGAGGAAAGTCTCTTTTTTCATTTGGATAAATATTCTTGCAAAGCAAGAGACAACTCATTTCTTGAAAAGGTTTGAATGATTCAAAGATTTTAAGAGTCGTTAGAGAGTTTTTATCCTTTTTAAAAGATTATTTAGAGACTAATGAAAAAGATATTCTTAAAATACCTAAGAACTAAAAAAGTATTCGAGATTAAACATGAAATATTAAACATTTCACTTTAATTTCAGCAATTCTATAATTAGCAACGAACAAAGATCATTTAAAAATGATACCAGATAACCATATAAAAAAAGGAAGAAGTTACCCTATTGGAGCAACGGTAGAGGATGGTGGTGTAAACTTCTGTATCTTTTCTCAAAATGCTCACTTTGTAGAATTACTACTTTTTGACAGCCCCGAAAGTCAAAAGCCGAGTCAAGTAATCCTGTTAGACCCTACTGAAAATAAGACTTTTTATTATTGGCACATATTCGTTGAAGGAATCGGACATGGACAAGCATATGCTTACAGAATGTATGGCCCTTATCAGCCAGAAAAAGGATTATATTTTGACAGTTCAAAAGTCTTAATTGACCCTTATGCAAAATATATTCATCCTGGCCCCAATTACTCTAGGAAAGCAGCTCAAAGACCCGGGAATAATTCTCCGTATTCAATGAGAAGTGTTGTCGTTGATAATTCTCAATATGACTGGGAAGGAGACCTACCATGTACTCATGATTACAAGAAAATGGTCATCTACGAAATGCATGTAGGAGGTTTCACAAAAAGTCCTAGCTCTGGTATTGAAGATTCAAAAAAAGGGACATACGCTGGCGTAATTGAAAAAATCCCATACCTCAAAGAACTTGGTGTAACTACAGTTGAACTACTGCCAGTCTTTCAATTTGATAAATTTGATGCCCCACAAGGACGTATCAATTTCTGGGGATATAGCCCGATTAACTTCTTTGCACCTCATCAAGAATATGCTAGAGAGGGGAAAAACCCTGTAGATGAATTTAGAGATATGGTCAAAGCCTTACACAAAGCTGGTATTGAAGTTATCTTAGATGTTGTCTATAATCATACTGCTGAAGTACATGAAAGCGGACCTACACTAAACTTCAGAGGTATTGAAAATAATGCATACTATATGACCGACAATCAGAATAATTATACTTATAAAAACTATTCTGGTTGTGGAAACACCCTAAATGCAAATCATTCTATCGTTCGAAGAATGATCGTAGACTCATTGAAATATTGGGTAACAGAAATGCATGTGGATGGATTCCGTTTTGATCTTGCCTCTGTACTTTCAAGAGATGAAGATGGTGTTCCGCTTAAAAATCCTCCAATACTCTGGGCTATTGAATCAAATCCTGTTTTGGCAGGAGCAAAAATGATTGCTGAAGCTTGGGATGCTGCAGGACTTTATCAAGTAGGTAATTTCATTGGAGATAAGTTTGCCGAATGGAATGGAAAATACAGAGATGTAATGAGAAGGTTTGTGAAGGGAGATGAATTCATTATTCATGACTTCATGGACTGTATAGCTGGTAGTAAAAGAGTTTTCGAACAAAGTATTATCAATAATACTGAAAAGAGAAATCCAAATAGAAGTATCAACTTCATTACTTGTCATGATGGATTCACACTAAATGACCTCGTTTCTTATAATTATAAGCACAATGAACATAATGGTGAAGATAACAGAGATGGTAGTAATGACAATTTGAGTTGGAATTGTGGCGTTGAAGGTCATACTGAGAATTCTGACATCAACCATTTGAGAGATAAGCAGGTAAAGAATTTTATGACTTTACTTTTCCTTTCTCAAGGAACTCCAATGATCTTGATGGGCGATGAAATTAGAAGAACCAAAGGTGGCAATAACAATACATATTGTCATGATAACGAACTCAATTGGTTTGATTGGAATGAGGTTGAAAAAAATAGAGGACTTTTTGAGTTCACTAAAAAGCTTATAAAAGCCAACTTAACTTTCAGAGTTTTCCAAAAAGAAGAATTTTGGGATGAACACTCCCTAACTCACCCACCAACCATTTCATGGCACGGTGTAGATTTTGACAATCCTGACTTAGGAGATAGATCTCATGCTATTGCTTACATGCTTACTGATCAAGAAGCTGGTGAACAAATTTATGTAATGGTAAACAGTTATTGGGAAGCCTTAGAGTTTGAAATGCCGTTATGTACGCTTGATGATAACTCCAAAACTTTCCATAGAGTAATCGATACAGATCTTCCATCTCCAAGAGATATTTTACCTTTAGATGAAGCTAAAGAAATCAAGGAAGAAAGCTATATAGTTGCACCTCGTTCGATTGCAGTTTTCATAGCATTATAGATTCTCAGTAATCGCAAAAAAAGCTCTAGTTCACATCTGTAGAACTAGAGCCTTTCTTTTTTAATGGAATATTGACATTTTGACTAACCAAAATACTTAATCCAAAACGATAACGTTATCTAGAGGATTACTCTTAAACTATAGCAATGACTATACTCAAATTTATACCCCAAATTAACATTAATGAACTCGATTAGACGCTCAATTTTATTACTTATATACTCTATTTTACCAATATTATTTTTACCAACTGCAAATGCTCATAATTTTGATATAGATAGCTTACAACAATCATTAACTGAATATGAAGTAAGCGATACCACATACATACTCACACTAACAAGGTTAGCGAAACAATACCGTAGAATACAACTCGACTCCGCTGAAGCTTATGCTCATAAAGCTTACACTTTAGCCGAAGAACATGACTATACATACGGCAAAGCTGAAGCAATATTTACACTCGGTACAATACGTTTAAGACAAAATAGATGGGATGATTGCAGAAATACGCTTGAAGTAGCAATCAAGCTTTTCCAAGAGCTTAACAGACCACTCGACATTGGCTCATGTATGGCTAATATGGCTGTTACGTATGAAAAAGAGGGATTGAACAAAAAGTGTATGAGTATATACAAACAAATTCAGCCCTTATATGAGCAAGCAGATGATAAATACAGGCTAGGCATTCTTTACTACAACATGGCTGTAAACTTTGAGCATCAGTCCATGTTTGATTCCTCAACCGTTTATTTTTACAAGTCCTTAAAAGTTTGCGAAGAAATAGATGATAAAGATGGTATGGCTTGGGCATATAAATCTATTTCACAAACATACAGCAAACAAAATAACCTTGAAAAGGCTTTGTTTTATGTAAAAAAGGCCTTAGAAGTTAGAGAAGAATTAGAGGATAATTATGGACTAGGACAGGTTTACCTCACTTACGGGCAAGTTTACAGTGATGCTCATAAGTATGATTCTGCTTTAGTCTTTATGGATAAAGCCGTTAAATTATATCGAAATGGGAAATTTAACCGTTCTGAGGCTTTAGCACTTCAACATACAGGTGAAATCTATGAAGAATTAGAACTCTTTGATAAAGCTCTCGAATTATACTATTCAGCCAAAGAAATTTTTGATTTTATACAGGAGAAAAATGAAACTGCAATCATTTTACATAAGCTAGCCGATATCTATTATAAAACTCAAAAGTACGAACTAGCTGACAGTTTGCTTCATAAGTCACTTATTCTTGCACAACAGAATGGACAAGCTAGTATTGTTCAAACAAACTATAAAACCCTCTATCAGTTAGATTCTATTCGAGGGGATTACTTATCTTCTTTTAATCACTATAAAGCTTTCAGTCAAATTAATGATAGTATAAATTCTGTCAAGAAGGATAAACAATTAAAGGAACTCCAAATCAAGTACGAGACTGAAAAGAAAGAAGAAGAGTTAGTAGAAAAGAACAAGGAAATAGAAATTGCAAATACCAAATTTTGGATTTCCATCATTGGAATTTTTATAATTTTACTTTTTACGGCAGTAATTCTGAGAGCTCATTTCAGAGAACGACAAGCCAAAAAACTTCTTAAACAGCGTAAGGAAGAAATCTTTAGACAAAAAGAAGAAATAGAGGTTCAGGCTGAAGAATTAAAAATCACAAATGAGCACTTGAAAGAGCTTGATGAATTGAAAGAGGCTTTATCTGCAATGTTAATTCATGACCTGAAAAACCCTCTTAATTCAATTATAGGTCTAACCAATGAAGCTCAATTTTCTTCATCTGTACGCCCTCAACTAAATCAAGCAGGTAAGTCCATGTTGAATATTGTCATGAACCTTCTTGAGCTACAAAAACTTGAAACGGCGAGTACTGAACTGAAAATAGAAAAAGTCAACCTCAGAAATCTATTCTTGGATGCATATCAAGAAGTAAGTCTCTTGATTAGTGAGAAACAAATACAAATCAATTGCAGCTTTAATGAAGATGTAATCGTTAAAGCTGATCGAGAATTGATTTTTAGAGTATTTATAAACTTACTTACCAATGCTATAAAATATACAGAGCAAAATGGTGAGATAAACATTCAACATTCTGAGTGTACACGTGATCGAAAAGATAATATCAGAAGAGTTCGTATCAGTATCATAGATAATGGTATCGGAATTCCTAAAGATCAACAAGCTTATATCTTTGATAAATACAGATCATACAAGGAGAAAAAGCTAGGTAAGACAAAATCTACAGGTTTAGGCTTGGCTTTCTGCAAATTAGCAATTGAAGCTCATGAAGAAATGATTGGTGTTGAATCAACAGAAGGCGAAGGTGCTTCATTTTTCTTTTCTCTGCCTTGCGGAAAAGAGATCAATGAAAATGTCTGCTATACAGATTCAGACCTTGATGAAGAAATAGAAACTATAAAAATAACATCTCAAATTACCTTCTCATTTACCGAAGAAGAAAAAGCGATTCTTTCACCTGTATGTGAAGCTTTGAGCAACCATGAGGTTTTTGAAGTAAGCGCTGTGAAAGGAATTTTAAATTCTGTACACCATAAATCAAATGACAATATAAAAGCATGGATAAATGAAGTTGAAAACACTCTTTATTCTTGCAACACCTCTCTTTATGAATCCCTAATTAACATAAACGTCACTACCAACTAATGACATCATTCACTATACTAATTGTTGACGACATTACTAGTAATATACAGACACTAGTAAAGTTTTTAGAAGAAGCTGACCAGGGTTACGAAATTATGAGCGCGATCAGTGGTCAGATGGCTTTAGAAATTATAAAGAAAAAAACACCAGACTTAATTATAACAGACTGGGAAATGCCTCAAATGGATGGACTTGAACTGATTAAAGTTTTAAAGGAATGTCCGATTGGCATGAATATACCATGCATTATGGTTACTGGAATGCGTACTACCGCAGAAGATTTACAAGTTGCGTTTAATCATGGCGCTGTAGACTTCATCCGAAAACCAGTAAATAAGTTGGAACTTTGGGCTAGGGTTAATTCCATTTTACAATTAAAGAAAGCACAGAAAGAACTTGAAGAGCAAAAGAACAGACAACTTAGTATGAAAACACTTCAAGTTTTTCAAAAGAATCAATTTTTGGGCGAGATAGACGAACGTCTAAATAATTATATCCTCAATCTTGATCCCAAATTACGCCCTGAAGGTAAAAGCATCTTAAAAGAAATTCAGCGACAAATCAATACTGATTCAGAATGGGAAAACTTTAAACTTCACTTTGAATCTGTTCATCCAAACTTTTTCCATTTCCTCCAAAGTCACGATTACAACCTTACGCCTAAAGATTTAAGATGGTGTGCATATATCAGAATTGGATTATCAACTAAAGATATTGCAAACCTTTTAAACATTGACTACGCAGGAGCAAGAGTCAGTAAGACTAGATTGAAGAAAAAATTACAACTCTCAGCAGAAGATGATCTAAATACCTTCCTATTGAGAATCTAAAATTCGCCCTAAAAACTTACTTCATTAACGAAGTAAGTTTTTTCTTTTTATACTCCAAATACCCTCTAAAACCATTGAAAAACCAATATTTCAGCTTCAAAATCGACTAATTTCACCAATGCTAACGCTTTGCTAACACCTGTTTTTTTGTAGTTGAAAGAAATTCCGCGAAGTTTGAACTGTCAATCAATAACAACATTGACGCTTTTAATCCAAAGGCTAAATATTTTCATGTTCAGACGGGATGTGAAAAGTAATAGAAACTAAAATATGATTTCAACCCAAATAAAATAGAAACATATTTTGTGAGTTTAACGACTCGACTAACTATTACTAATTTGAAATACATTGGAGTTTCTTTCTACTCGTTCTAAGAGATGTTGGCATAAACTCAAAGAACTTAGAAAGTCAGTAATCTAAATAATTACTATTTTCTCATTGCTATATTCATTTCAAAGTCGGCATACTTTGATAACATCAAAACTCAATCTGAATTAATAGCAATTAAACTAATTAGCTACGTCTACTATAATACTCCAATGTCATTTCAACCATTTAAAATAGTTTGAAGTGATTTAAGAATTAACTGAGAAGGTCTTTCCTTCTCAGGTCTAATTCTAAGTCCAAATCCATTATCAATCTTCAAAAAATTGAGTAGATACTTTATCGGAGGTAAAGTTCACATAGCGAAAATAAATAATAGGTAAAATGAGATATCGAAAAGCCTTCCCTTTGGGAAGGTCTTTTTTCCTTTTAAAAAGACATTTAATGAATTGGTATTAGAATCTATTAGACTTTCAACCAGCTAATGTTAGAATATAGATCATCATAAAATGCAATAATTAGTATATACCCTATCTCTTTCATCGGAGATAAAAAAAGGTATAGAAGCTTCTTCTATACCTTTATCTATTTTAAGTCACATTTACGTGTTTTGATTCTACCCAAGACTTTGATCTATCAACAGCTTTTTTCCATTCCCCAACATTTTTTAGAGCCTTAGAGGCAAATAATTTGGCTTGAAAAACACGGTCTTCTTGCCATTGCTCATGTAATTCATTCAACGACTTCCAAAAACCAACAGCCAAACCTGCAAAATAAGCAGCACCCAAAGCAGTTGTTTCTAGTGTTTTTGGTCTTACTACTTTACACCTAGAAATATCAGCTTGATACTGCATCAATACATTATTTGCAACAGCCCCTCCGTCAACTCGAAGTTCTCGAGTAATTAGCCCTGTATCTGCTTCAATGGCTTTTAATACGTCATTTACTTGATAGTTTATTCCTTCAAGTGCAGCTCTTACAATATGTCCTCTGTTCGTTCCTCTTGTAATTCCGATCAATGTTCCTCTTGCAAACTGATCCCAATGTGGCGCTCCTAAACCAGTCAAAGCAGGAACAAAATATACTCCTCCATTATCCGAAACGGTCAGTGCTACTTCTTCACTTTCTGCAGCAGATCGTAAAATACCTAATCCATCTCGAAGCCATTGGATCGCAGCTCCTCCTACAAAAATACTTCCTTCTAAGGCATAATTTATTTTACCATTACATGACCAAGCAATGGTTGTCAATAAATCATTTTTAGAAGTCTTAGGAGTTTCCCCTGTATTCATCACCAAGAAACATCCTGTTCCATAAGTGTTTTTAGCCATTCCTTCTTTAGTACACAATTGACCAAACAATGCTGCTTGTTGATCACCTGCAATTCCTGTGATAGGAATTTCCGTAGAGATTTCATCTGTTGTAGTATCTCCAAAATGTTCAGAACATGATTTTACTTCGGGCAAAATATGATAGGGAACATCAAACAGGTCTAACAATTCAGAGTCCCATTCCAGAGTATGAATATTATATAGCATGGTTCTACTGGCATTTGTCACATCGGTTGCATGGACTTTTCCTTCTGTAAACTTCCATACTAGCCAACTATCCACCGTCCCAAAACACAACTCCCCTTTTTGAGCTCTTTCTCTAGCTCCTTTTACATGATCTAAAATCCATTTAATTTTCGTGGCAGAAAAATAGGCATCGATCAAGAGACCTGTTTTGTTTTGAACTCTAGGACTATAACCACTATCCTTATAAAAGTCACATATCTCTGCCGTTCTCCGATCTTGCCATACAATAGCATTGTATATTGGTTCTCCTGTATTTCTATCCCAAATAATTGTCGTTTCACGTTGATTTGTAATTCCCATAGCTGCAATATCAGCCGCATTGATATTGGTCGAACTCACAATCTTTTCCGCCATTTTCACTTGAGAACTCCATATTTCATTGGCATCATGTTCAACCCAGCCCGGTTTAGGGTAATATTGAGTAAACTCCTCTTGCGCTAATTCTATAATTTCTCCTTTCTTATCAAATAAGATAGCCCTCGAACTAGTTGTCCCTTGATCTAGAGCTAAGATATATTTCTTCTCCATAAATACTTGATCTTAGTGTATTGGATACAATTAATATAATGATAATGAAAAAGTAAATAGATCTCTTTGTCTCAAAAAAATATTGTGCTATTGATAAGTGTCAGTAATACGTGATTATTCCAGAAAAAAATGAGCTTTTTTTTAGATTAAAATCGTTCAATTATGGTGAATAATATGACTTTTTTAAAAAATAAATAAAAACAGGATTTCGAGTTCTTTCTAACTCTATAAATCCCTAAATAGCAATTGTATACAAACTAAATCGAGATGTAAGCCTCATTAAAAAATCACAATTTATTCACTCTTTCTTTAAGTAAATGTAAAAGTATTCTTAGATATAATTAAGAAAAGTGAATCAGATGATATAACTTTGCATCTCAGGATACATACAGATTTAGATTAAGAAGATGCCTAGAAAAAAACACATTAATTCTGTCCTGATTATTGGAAGCGGACCAATCATTATTGGTCAAGCATGTGAGTTTGATTATTCCGGTTCTCAAGCCTCTCGCTCACTAAGAGAAGAAGGAATTGAAGTTACATTGATCAATAGCAACCCTGCTACGATCATGACCGATGAAGTAACCGCTGACAATGTTTACCTCCTCCCTCTTGAAAAAGAATCTATCATTCAAATCTTGGAAAATCATAAGATCGACGCAGTCCTTCCTACTATGGGTGGGCAAACTGCATTGAACCTTGCGATTGACTGTGATAAAGATGGAATCTGGGAAGAATTCGGAGTAGAGATTATCGGGGTAGATATCGATGCGATCAATACGACTGAAGACAGAGAGCTTTTCCGCGAGAAAATGCTAGAGCTTGATGTAAACGTTTGTAAGGGTAGAACAGCCAAATCATTCTTAGAGGGTAAAGAAATCGCTCAAGAAATTGGTTTCCCATTAGTAATTCGTCCTTCGTTTACGTTGGGTGGTTACGGTGGTGGTTTCGTAAACTCTGCAGAGGAGTTCGATACACTACTTACACGCGGTCTTCACGCCTCTCCAGTCCATGAAGTTCTTCTAGAACAAAGTATTCTAGGTTGGAAAGAATATGAGTTGGAGCTTCTACGTGACAACAATGGTAACGTAATTATCATCTGTTCGATCGAGAACTTTGACCCAATGGGAGTTCACACTGGTGACTCTATCACTGTTGCTCCAGCCCAAACACTTCCTGATACCGTGTATCAAGAAATGAGAAACCTTGCCATCAAAATGATGAATGGTATTGGTGAGTTTGCTGGTGGATGTAACGTTCAATTCTCAGTAAATCCTGATACAGATGAAATCATCGCGATTGAGATTAACCCTCGTGTATCTCGTTCATCTGCTCTTGCTTCAAAAGCTACAGGATACCCAATTGCAAAAATCGCTGCTAAACTAGCGATTGGTTACAATTTGGATGAATTGAAAAATGCAATCACAGGAACTACTTCAGCTTACTTCGAGCCTGCTCTTGATTACGTTATCGTAAAAATCCCTCGTTGGAACTTCGATAAATTCAAAGGTGCAGATACAAAACTTGGTCTACAGATGAAAGCTGTAGGTGAGGTTATGGGTATCGGACGTAACTTCCAAGAAGCTCTTCAAAAAGCTTGTCAGTCCCTAGAAATCAAACGTAACGGTTTGGGTGCTGATGGCAAAGAGCTTACGGATAGAGAAGTTATTCTTGACAAATTAGCTAATCCTAGTGACGACCGTCTGTTTGCTCTTTATGATGCCTTGAAATTGGGTATCTCATTGAGAACAGTATGGGAAGTTACTAAAATTGATAAATGGTTCTTGAACCAAATCTTGGACTTCATCTTATTGGAGAAAAGGATTGCTGAATACAAATTGGAAGACATTCCAAGAGCATTATTCATGGAAGCAAAACAAAAAGGTTATGCTGACAGACAAATTGCTCACTTGGTAAACCGTCTTGAAAGTGATGTATTCAAACGTCGTCATGAGCTAAACATTAAGCGTGTTTGGAAAGTGGTAGATACTTGTGCAGCAGAATTTGAAGCTCAAACGCCATTCTACTATTCAACTTTTGAAGACGAAAACGAATCTGTAAGCACTGACAACAAGAAAATTGTTGTTCTTGGTGCAGGTCCTAACCGTATCGGTCAAGGTATTGAGTTTGACTACTGTTGTGTACACGGGGTATTGGCAGCAAAAGAAGAAGGTTATGAGACAATCATGATCAACTGTAACCCTGAGACAGTTTCTACTGACTTTGATATCTCTGACAAACTATACTTCGAACCAGTATTCTGGGAACATATCTATGATATCATCCTCCACGAAAAACCTGAAGGTGTAATCGTTCAGTTGGGTGGACAAACTGCTTTGAAACTTGCTGAAAAATTGGATCGCTTTGGCGTGAAAATCATCGGTACTAGTTACCAAGCGCTTGACCTTGCTGAAGATAGAGGTAGCTTCTCAACATTGTTAAAAGACAATAACATTCCTTATCCTAAATTTGACACAGTAGAGTCTGCAGACGAAGCATTAGAAAAATGCCAAGACCTAGGATTCCCACTTCTTGTTCGTCCATCTTACGTATTGGGTGGTCAGAAAATGAAGATTGTGATCAACGAAGAGGAATTGGAAAACCATGTTGTTGAAACTTTGAGAGACATCCCTGGTAACAAAATTCTTCTTGACCACTACCTAGACGGTGCTATCGAAGCTGAAGCAGATGCAATTTGTGATGGTGAAAACGTTCACATCATCGGTGTAATGCAGCACATCGAGCCTGCAGGTATCCACTCTGGTGACTCTTACGCACTACTTCCTCCATACAACTTGGGTGACTTGATCATCGAGCAAATTGAGGAGTATACGAAGAAGATTGCAATTGCCTTGAAAACACAAGGTTTGATCAATATTCAGTTCGCTATCAAAGATGACAAAGTATACATCATTGAGGCTAACCCAAGAGCATCTCGTACTGTACCATTCATCTGTAAAGCTTACAAAGAGCCTTACGTGAACTACGCTACAAAAGTGATGTTGGGTAAAAAAGTAACTGAATTTGATTTCAATCCAACGAAAGAAGGATATGCAATCAAAATTCCAGTATTCTCATTCCACAAATTCCCTAACGTAAATAAGGAATTAGGCCCTGAGATGAAATCTACTGGAGAAGGCATCTACTTCATCAAAGATTTGAAGGATAAATACTTCAAGAAAATCTATGCTGAAAGAAACATGTACTTGAGCCGTTAATTACGCTCAATTTTCAGATAAATACATTCAAAAACTCCTGCTAGTAATAGCAGGAGTTTTTTTGTTTTTGTACTATTGCATATAAAAATAAAATGATCTTGTAAAGCTTATGGTATTTGATTCGATTGTAATTGGTGGAGGTATTTCTGGTTTAACAGCAGCTCATTTTTTAGCTGAAAAAGGATTGAAAGTTGCAATCTTAGAAAAATCGGAACGATTAGGAGGATGTATTCATACTTTCCAAAAAGATAATTATTGGATTGAGCTAGGTGCGCATACCTGTTATAATTCTTACAAATACCTTACTCAGATTCTTGAATCAAAAAATGCCAAAGACAAAGCCCTAAACAGAACTAAAGCGTCTTATAAAGTATTTAAATCGGATGGTAAATTAGTTTCTATTCCGTCCCAACTCAATTTTCTTCAATTACTAGGTAATCTTCCTAAAATCTTTAGTCTAAAGAAAGAAGGTTTAACCGTAGAACAGTACTACTCCAAAATATTAGGGAAAGGGAATTACGATAAGGTTTTATCGAAGTTTTTTGGTGCTGTAAGTTGCCAAGAGGCAGGGGATTTTCCTGCTGATATGTTGCTAAAAAGAAGAAAAGAAAGAAATAAAGAATTCCCTAAAAGCTATACTTTTGAGCATGGATTAAATGATCTGATTCATATCATTTCTAATCATCCAAATATCTCGACATTCCTAAGTACTGACATTTTAAGTCTAAGTAAAGAAGGTGAAAAATATTCAGTTCAAACTAATACAAATACTTTTGAGACTGAAAAAATCACTTTTGCTACTCCTCCAAATATTACATCAACTCTTATTAAAACTATTCAACCAAAGCTATCTGAGCTTACTTCAAAAATTGGTTTCAGTAAGTTGTGTTCAGCAGGAATTATAGTTAAAAAAGAGAATGTAAACCTTGAAAAACTTGCTGGTATAGTTCCAGAAAGTGAATCATTTTTCTCGGTAGTAACAAGAGATGTAATGCCCGATGATATGTATAGAGGTTTCTCAATTCACTTTAAGAATCCAGATATTACTGAGGCAAAAATCAAAGCAACAATCAAAAAAGTAATAGGTGTGGATGAAAAGGATTTTGAAAGTTTTCAATATACCATTCACCAATTACCATCACTTTCTTTAGGTCATCAAGAATTGATCGAAGGTATAAATAAAGAGCTTGAAGGTAGGAATATTTCTATTACAGGAAACTACTTCTATGGCTTATCAATAGAAGACTGTGTACAAAGATCATTCGAAGAATCAGAAAGAATAACTCAATAATTTTTAATCATACTTTTTAAAACACATGAAAAAAATCATCAATAGTCCAAAAGCACCTGCTCCTATCGGACCATATAGCCAAGCTGTTTTAGTAGAAGATAAAACACTTTATGCTTCTGGTCAGATTGCTATTAATCAAGAAACAGGACATTTAGTTACAGATAGTATTACAGCTCAAACAAACCAAGTCATGAAAAATATTGGCTATGTGTTGGAAGAAGCTGGAATGGATTATTCAAACATCGTAAAGTGTTCAATCTTTGTGAAAGACATGAATGAATTTGCGACAATTAATGAGGCATACGGAGCGTTTTTCTCAGAAAACCCTCCAGCAAGAGAGACTGTAGAAGTCGCAAGACTCCCTAAAGATGTTGGAGTAGAAATCTCTTTTATAGCCATAAAGTAATCTAAAAAGAGCTTTCTAAATAAATAGAAAGCTCTTTTTTTATTTTTGAATAACTAATTCTTCAACAATTGGAACTTCTTTATATCTAGGAAACGATAGAAAAAAGGTAGTCCCCAATCCATATTCACTTTCCAACCAAATCTTACCTTTATTCTTTTCCATAAACTCCTTACACAAGACCAATCCAAAACCTGAGCCTTTTTCATCTCTAGTCCCCTTTGTAGTAAATTTCTGATCTATTTTAAAGATTCTGTCTTGGTATTCCTTGGCTATTCCGACTCCATTATCTTGAATTGCAAGTAATATTTGATCATCTTTTGCATATGAATAGATGAATACTTCTCCATTTTCAGGAGTGAATTTTAAGGCATTTGAAAGTAAGTTTCGAATGACCGTTTTTACAGAGTCCTTGTCAACCCAAACTAGATTTTCTTTACTAAGCTGTAAACTTAGTTGAATTTTCTTATTACGAAAACTACTGTCTAATAATTCAATATTGTCATAGACTATCCGATTCAAGAAGTTTTTTTGAGGCCTGAAAGGAAATTCTCCAGAATGTGAGCGAGTCCACGACATCAAATCCTCTAACATTTTGTATACCGAATTAGTAGACTCATGAATATCATCTGCGATCATCGTGATTTCTGAGTTACTAAATCTATTTGAATGTTCTGACAAGAGTTTTGAGAAAGAAGACAGCGTGTTGAGAGGTCCTTTTACATCATGAGCGATAATTGAAAAGAACTTATTTTTAGTATTGTTCAACTCGTCAAGTTTATCAATTTTCTCTTCCAAAAACTCGATTTCTTCTTTTTTATGAAAATAAGGAGTATCAGCTTGATGCCCCCAACTCATAAATGTATAGAAATGCTTTGTAGATCTTGATGAGTTTTTGCCTACACAAAAATAGAACTGTTCATTCGGATTCTTTAAACTTTGCAGGGGCAAGTATATAAGTTCTTTAGTTTGTATGTATTCTTTCCAATTTTGTATCGTATGATCTTCAATTGAAAACAAATCTTCAATTTTACTTCCTTCAAGCTCCTTAAAGCTTAATCCTAGTCGTTCACTTAATAGTGGGTTTGCAAAGGTAATTTCGCCCTCTTCATTGGTTGATAAAACATAAGATGACTTTTCAACAGAATGAAATAGCCAAAAAATTGAATGTTTACCAAAAGCCTGTTTATATGAGATTTTTAACCAATCC
Organism: Sediminitomix flava; assembly: GCF_003149185.1. Lineage (NCBI taxonomy): Bacteria > Pseudomonadati > Bacteroidota > Cytophagia > Cytophagales > Flammeovirgaceae > Sediminitomix > Sediminitomix flava. Next base: position 195,958 of record NZ_QGDO01000001.1, read on the forward strand.
CTGATAAGTAGAAATATATATTGTTTGGAAAGAAATCTCTTCGATAAGAAAACAGAAAGCCACCAAAACATAGCGACAATTACTCCTCCAATGAAAATCCCCAAGTATAAAGGATATTCATTGAAAATTGGCTCGTTATAGTGCATTATTGTATACCGTATTAGAATAGAAATATTACATTATCTAATTTCTTGAAGATATACTAATTAATACAATAATGTATGCTCTATGTTATTGTCAGTCAGAATTTTATTAGAGAAGTACAAATCAAAAGAATATTATTATAATATTAACAAGACTCAAAAGCTTTATTAACTTATCTATACTTCCCTAACATTACATTAATGAATTATTCTTCTTTCTTTCCTTTATAATCAATTCCACCCACTAAATGAAGGTAGATTGATCTAGACATTCGAAAAGTGAAAGGGAATGGAATAATGATAGCTGGGAAAATAACCGCAAAGTATACCCAAAATTCTTTTGGCTGAATCACCAAATGAAGCAATAAAAACAAACTCAAAAAGATTGCGGTATTGATACCGTAGCTCACATACATTGCACCATAATAAAAACCTACTTCTGGGTGATAAGTAGTATTACAATTTGGACACTTATCATGCATAGCACTAAACTTATGAGGCTTATTAAGTAATGAATACTTAAAAAGATTTCCCTCACGACAAGCAGGACATTTCATTTCAATCATTGCCTCTACTTTTGAACGTTCTTTTGTTTTAGTTTGATTAGCCAATGCGGTAGTTCTTTAAGTTTTACTGTTAGTTATTTTTTTGTAAGAGCATCCTTTCTATGATTTGCCCCTTTGAGATATCTTTAATTCCATGCTCTTCACAGTATAACACTCTTGATGGATGGAATTTTAAAAAGCTATGTTGATGAGTTGCCATTAGAACAGCTGTACCAGATTGATTGATTTTGACAAACAAATTGAGAATATCTCTGGCGACTGTTGGATCTAAATTTCCTGTAGGTTCGTCGGCCAAAATAATTTCAGGATCGTTTATCAAGGCTCTAGCTATGGCTAAACGTTGCTGCTCTCCTCCCGACAATTGATGAGGCATTTTATTTAATGTACCCGACAAACCAACCTGTTCTAAAAGAGAATTTACTTTTTCCAACATTTGGCTTTCCTTCTTCCAGCCTGTTGCCCTCATCACAAAGAAAAGATTCTCTTTTACAGTACGATCTGTCAATAATTCAAAGTCTTGAAAAATGATACCTAGTTTTCTTCTCAAATATGGAACCTCCTTTCTTTTTATTTTATGAATAGCATAATCCACAACTTTTATACTACCCTTTTTGAATGGTAAATCAGCATACAAAGTTCTCAAGATTGAAGATTTTCCACTTCCCGTTTTACCAATGAGGTATACAAACTCATTTTGAGCAATATCAAAAGAGATATCTTTCATTACTTCGTGAGCGGTCTCATCGTGGTAGATTGTGGCAGAACGTACGCTAATTACTGGCTCCATTTTGAAAAATTTACTTTTGAGAGAACATAAAAACTGTTCTCTCATCTATTAGATAATTTATAATTCTAGTTTTTGAATCTTTCCGAAAGGCAAAGACACGATTAACTCTTGCAAAGCCTCTTCTTTTCCTTCAAGTCCGTACTTTTCTAACTTCTTCAAAGGTCTGTCAGCTCTAAAATAAGCAACTAAAGCAAAGTTATCATCTCTGAATTGAACATAATCCGGTATCTTTGCTTTTCCTTTTACTTTGATAATATACATAAGTGGTTTACTTAACTTTTATAGTTTGACCAATTTCTAAATTTTGGACAACGCTAACAATAGATCTTGTATGTTTACAAAGCTAAAACAATCCATAAATTGTTCAAAAAGTAAGCGTATTATTACATAGAAGTCAAGAAAATGAAGAAACTTAGTTTGAAGTTAGATGCAAATTCCTTTTTATTTCTAAAGTTCTTATTATTTAAGCTTGTCACTTATTATCAGCATCGTATGCCTTCCAATGTGACTGATCAACTACTTATAGAGCTCTACCAACAAAAATTTAATTTGCATGTGGTGGATGACAAAAAAGTATTTAGAATGCAACTGAATCGATCTGTCGCTTTAGCTCTATTTGATTATTTAGAAAATATCCCTTTACATGGGACAGAGGCCACTCAAAGAGATGTAATCTTCAATCAGATAGAAATATACTTACAGAATACTTCTTTTGTTTATGTAAAAGAATAAAGGGATACATTTCTGCATCCCTTCATTTTTTATTCAATCTTGAAAATCTACTGTAACTGTAGATTTTTTTCTTCTATTTTCTCAAAAATCTGCCAACATTCCATCATTGCTCTTGGCACATGATAGCAACCTTTCCACTTACTCCCCTTCAATGATTGGTAAGCTTCTCCTCTTCTATTCAAATAACCAAACCATTCACCAAATTCAGGATCATGGAAATGTGACCAAGCATAATTGTGTACTTTTTCATACCAATCCCAACAACGCTGATCTTCGGTATGTAAGAATCCTTTAGATAAAGCAATTAGTGTTTCTAAATGCACCCACCAAAGCTTTTGATCCCATTCTAGTTGGAGTGGAGGTCTACCTTCGGCATCCATAAAGTAGAAAATACCACCAAATTCTTTATCCCAACTATATTCTAAAGTAGATATTACTACATCAACTGCCTTTTGCATCAAAGCCGAATCGCTTTTTTTGGCAGCAATATCCATGATAAACCACATTGCTTCAATCCCATGCCCAGGATTTAGTAAGCGTCCATCATAACAATCTGCTTTACTTCCATCAGGCAAAACATTTTCATAAACAATTCCCTTCTCTTCATCTAGGAATACATTCATAACTTCATCGACTACCTGATCGACAAGTTCATTCACTTTCTCATCTTCCAAAACACCCTCAAAAAGAAGAGCCATATTTGAAAGAATCATTGGCAATGCAAAGTTTTTCAATGGTCTAGTGCCATCTACAATTTTATTATAACTCCCTTTAGGATTTGCTTGACGTTTTAATATGTTCTCAAAAGTTCTTTTTGCAATAGCTAAGGCTTCTTCATCACCTGTCATTACTGCATATTCCTTGAATCCGATAGCTGCAAAACAATCTGAAAAAATATTATAGGGCTGAACAAGAGGTTTACCCTCTCTATTCAATGAAAAATACCAATTTCCATAGGCATCCATTCCATGTTTTTTCAAAAACTCATAACCAACTGTAGCTGCTTCCTTCCACTCTTCCTTCGCTTCAACGGTATTGTACATTCGAGAGAACATCCATAGCTCTCTGTTCTGCAACCACATAAACTTATCTGTATCGTAGACAGTACCATCTCTGTCCAAACAGCTAAAGTAACCTCCAAACTCTTGGTCTATAGAATTCTCTAACCAAAAGGGCATCACATTGTCTAACAAAGTTGCTTTATAAAGCTCTTTGTATTCTGTAATTTTAGTCAAGTCTTTCATCTTCAATAATTGTCTTTTGTATTGCTAGAACAAGACAGTGTGTTTTCGGAGCGAGGAGATTGATCTGTGAATTAGGTTTCTCAAGGATTGATATTTCATGCCTGTGATCTGGGCAATTTCCTCATAACTTTTTTCTTCAAAAAACTTTAGATGAATGACTTCTCGCTGTCTTGCACTTAGACTTGCTAAGGCATCGTTTACTTGTCTAGTTTTATAGCTCTCTTCTTCGTCCAAGATCATATTTTCTTCCATAGAAGATGATGACCACTGATTGACTTCAGCTTCAGACTGAAAGCTATCTAAGTTTGTTTGTTTCTCCTGTGAAGAGACGCTTCTAATTAGGTTATTCCTTAAAGCTCTGAATAGGTAACTATCTAAAGATTGAATCTTATCAAAATTAGATCTGTTTTCCCATAATTTAGAGAACAGTTCTTGAATAATGTCTTTTACAAGAGACTCATCATGAGCAATTTTAACTCCATAAGCCATCAAAGATGGGTAATAAAATTTGAAAACTTGCTCAAAAGCTTCCTCACTTCCATTTTGGAAACTCTCCATTAACTCCTCTTTGCTTTGTAGATGCCTCATGTTTTTAGAAAAAAATATTGGACTCTCAATTCAGTTAAAATAGATCACAAACTTGAATTGTTCGTGGGATTAGTAATGCTTGTTATTAAGTGTAAAATTACCTATTAATCGAATATAGACAAAGTGATAAATGTCATTAAATACAATTATTAAGATTTTAAAAAACATTGTAATAACAAGTTGTATAACATTCTAAATTTAAACATCACTGAATTCAGTGATATGTAAATTTCCCTTATTCAAAATTCACTTCACCTCGCTCGTTCAAACACCTATTAAATTTTATAATTCAAGTCTAAATCTAAACCTATTTCAAACATTCTGTTCCAAGGTGTATATACTCCTAATTGCTCTATTTCGACCTCTTTGAAAGAATAAAGTATATTTTTAGCCCATTCTTCTCTCAATCTTCTTTCCATCTCTTGATGGATTTCTTTATCCTTTCCATTGAAAATATAGTAAGATGTATCAATTGTAGGTAGATAATTTTTTACCATGTCCATTCTGATAACTCCCTGATATATCCAATCTTCCAAAAGATGATACACCTTGTTATAAGTAAGCTCTTCTTTCAAGTCTGAAGTATAACCTAAAATAGAAGTTGCTAAAACTGTACCTGTTGTATTACAGTTTGTGTTCCAAGATGCATAAGCAATTAAGTCGTCAAATGCTCGTGCTTCGTCAAGCATATGTACTAGTTCTGTTTCTCCACCATTGGCAAAGGCTACATCTGCTACAGCTACCTTATACCCTCTTTTCTGGAAGTTTTTAATTTTATCGACAAAGAATCTCAAATTTCTAAAAGAAGAATACGTCACATCTTTCTCATCTTGATCCCAAGACTCCATCATCACCTTCCCTGCCGTATTCACTGCAAGGATAAAACTTGCCTCTTTCGGATCATCTACCCATAAAGCTCCTGAAGCAAGAATATGTGCCTTTAAAGATTCTGCAAGTGGACGATCTTCATACATTGGAATGATTTGCTCTGAGTTCACAGAACTAAACATTACATATACCTTCGGACGACATGGTTTTGCTTCCACGAAAGCTCTTGCAAGTAAAGTACAACCAACTTCATCTGCACCTGGGTACATATGTACTTTTGATTGCAATCGATTCCCGATGATATGTTTAATTACTTTCTTTTGATCAATGGCAGTAAAACCATAAGGAGCCGAATCATCTTGAGGAATAGACAAGAATTCGATTGTTCCTTCTTTTACCAAATCCACCACAGCTACATTTACAACTACATTCTTCTCTCTACGTTGACTGTAATCTGCCAAATGTGCTTCTGGTAACTTCTCAGTGATTGAATCCAACTCTGATTGTTCCTCTCCGCTTAATCCCTCTCTTTCTTTCTTGTCATTGAACCAAGCCCACTTGAAGATTGCTTCTCCAAAATCTGCATAATAATCTGGTTCTTCCTCGCTACTATCGTAATGAGGTGTCCTCATGATCAGATTTGAAGCATAGATATTCAGTTTAGGATTACGCTCCTTTAAAATTTTCAGACGATTAAGTCTTTCAAGAAGTGTGTCTACTGAATCTTGATGTAAACGTGAAGGTAGTAATCCTCCATAAACCAACATTTCAACTGAAACAATCGCAATATCGGCTTCAGTTGCATGATCAAAAATCCAATCCCAAAGGAGTTCAATATCTGCTGACTCTTTCTTCTTATTTAGAAGAGACTTAGGAGGAGCTATAAAATTCACCTCTTTTTGCAAAGCTCCAATCATCTTTGGATACTCATAGTTGCAAGGTCTCTCATCAAGGGGGATATATAATATGTTCATCTTATTCTTTCTCATTAATGGTGAAATGAAAAAAGAGGCAAAAACAAACAGTCATTGCCTCTAATAGCGATCTTGCTACCTAAAAATGAAGTTTAATACTTTCAATTCTTTTTGGTGCAATTGTCAATTCAATCGTGTTCTCGTGTACTACTACTAAACCTTCTTTGTATATTTCTTCCAAAGTAATCAACTCTGCTCGCTCAATTGACTTTGCAAAAGTGACTGTGGTCTGCTGTTCAACCATAGTCGGATTGTATACTCTCAATACTTTTGCATTTTCAATAGGATTCTCTGCTCCTTTGAATGCCGAGAAGACTACATTTTTATTTTCAATATTCAAGAATGAAACTTCAGTACCTAGCTCACCTTCAAGTTCTCCTGTTTGTACCAAACGAAGTGTATTATTGAAGTTTAGCGCTTCTTGGTATACATTAGCTTCTTCTGTTCCCCAATTTCCTGTGTGCGGATAGAATGCCATGCGGAAGTTTTGTTTCCCAAGGCATTGTGCTCCTTTTTCATGTGTATAATCTTGCTCAGCAGCAGGATTGATGATAAACTCAAACGAACGAATTAGCGTGATTGCCAATGTTTTTTGCTCGTCTTGAAGTACTTCATATTCTTTCAAACCATCTACCAATAGCGCTACACCATTCTTATCATCTGCAACATCTACGAATTGGTGCATTGGGAAATCGTACATTGGTTGTTCTACCCAATCGCTCGTATCAGGACGCTCCAACGAACGTTTTACGACATCAAATTGTCCTTCTCCGTAAGAGAATGCGTTGTCTCCTACTTGTGTAGGGAACATGATACGTAAACGGTGACTTTCTACACGGTTATCTACTTCTAAGTTGAATTCTAGGTTTTTAGAACCTTTGTTCAATGTTGCTTTCAACACAATAGCACACTCCGTAGTATTCCCGTTTAGTGCTTTACGGTCTGCAAGGTTGTTGTAAAGATCTAGGTTAAATGCAATCTCTACTGTTGAAGACAACGCACCGTTTTCAATGATACTGATTGAAGGTTTTGCATTTAAGCTTGTTACAAATGGCTCTGTTGGTGTATTTACCCAAGCATGACCTGCTTCACCTTCATCGTAGATATAACCTACTTCTTTGTACTGAACACCATTTGTTTTTGAATGAATGTTGAAAGATCCGTTTTCGTTTACTTCTACTTTCAAGAATTCGTTTTCAAGAACTGGTCTTTGCTCCAATACTGCAAGTGGTGCATTTTCTGCTACTGCTTCTTCAGTTGGTTTCAAGCGGAATACTTTCACACCATGCGCTGGCACATTCTGAAGATGGACATAGGCTTTGTAACGTTGCATATCGAAGAACATTGGACGGTTTGTCATTTCTTCCACAACAAGTTGCTTTCCTTCTTCTTTGATAAGCTGATATTCTACTTTACTCCCCTCTGCATCTACCAATTCAAAGCCTTTTTGAGCAAACTCTTTTGGCATATCCAAATAAGCTTCTACTACTTCCGAACGTGAAGTTGAGTTCGGGTTGATTGCCGAAATGAATACTTTTGCTTCATCTTCAGCCATCTGATCCGTAAATACTTTAGTGCTCAATTGTGGCAAAGTATATTTCATTGCTCTCTCAAAAACACCTCTCGAAATCTCGATAGCCTCTTTGTAACGGTGCATCATATCTTCGTGGATGGCATCTAACGAACATCCACCGATAGAATCGTGCGCTGCGTTTTGTAAGATTTTCTCCCAAGCAATATCCAAGTAAAGATCTCTTGTATCCTTACCTAATAGACCTGCAAAATGATTGAATTGCTCTGCATAGAACTGTGTCCAACGTTCTGCATCAAAGTTCTTTTGTTTCAGATACATTCTTGCAGAAGTAGTGTAACCATACATGTTACCACTTCTAGGATTGGCTTGTGCCGAACGACGCTCACCTGTTACAAGGTTCAGTTCGTCTTCTTTTACTGATTTTGCAATAGCTTCTGCATACTCAAGTAATGTAGAATGACGAACGTCTAAGCCTGTTTGTGCTTTAATATCTTTGATCAGTTGGCCTGTTTGTCCGTTAGGGCCTGAAGAGTCATGACCTTCCATCCAAATTTTGTGTGGTGTTGTAAAGTCATTGTCTTGCTCTTCTCTCAAACGGTTTACCCAATACTCAATATTTTCTGGGAAGTATTCATTTCTTTTTTTGATGAAGAAATAATCTTCCTCTTGTTGTTCTTTATCTGCAAAATGGAAAGCCGAACCACCTTTAGACCATTTGTACTCTACGTTCCAAGGATCTTCATTATGGATTGCATTTCTGTAAATGTAGAAATAGAAGTTGTAACGTGGCATGGTCGAAAATCTCGAACTTACCATTTTAGTACCGTCAGCACCTTCCCACATAAACTCTGACTTTGGCGCTTCCAAAGCATTTACACCACGATAGAACATGATTAACTCAATACGGAAATCATTATAGATTTGTGGCAATTGAGAAATTTGTCCCCAAGAGAATGGTGAATATCCAATTTTAGATACTCCACCAAATTCTTTACAGATTTTGTGCCCTAAAAGTAGGTTGCGAACATGGTTCTCTCCTCCTACTTGGAATTCATCTGGCAAGATGTACCAAGGACCAATCAACAATCTATTTTCACGAACTAACTGAACAATACGTTCTTTATTGTAAGGCTTTACTTCCAAGTAGTCCCTCAAGACAATCGACTGACTATCCAGATGGTATGCTCTATAATCTGGGTCTGATTCCAAAATATCTAATGCTTCATCTATCATTTCGACAAGCATCTGACGATTTCTTTGGAATGGAAATCTCCACTCTCTATCCCAGTGTGTATTTGAAATTACGTGATAAACGTTTTTATTCTTTTCCATGATTTCCTCCCTTTAGACTGTAGCTGTAGTTTGTTGTGTAAATAAGTTGTGTTTTAGTAAAGCTTCTGGTACTCCACCTTTACAGATGTGAGAAGCTGCCTCCATATTATGCCCTAAAGACTGAGCAAATGGAACAGCAATACAAAGTCCAATTCCTGCCGCTCTGATCGCAACCATCCCACTTTGACTATCTTCAAAACCTGCTACTTTATCAAAATCTTCGGGAGCAATCCCCAACTGATAAAGTGCAATACTGTATAAGTCTCTATGTGGTTTTAATCTGATCTCGTGAGTAAGAGAAGCAGTCACGAAGCTTTCATAGATATTTCTGTAATCAGAGAATTTCTCGATCAAGAAGTCCTTTTTCTCTGTAGGCAATTCACTTGCTTGCAGTTGCTTTTGTACTACTGCAAAGACTTCTTTGATCACAATCTCTGCCTCATAAAAGATTGAAGATGTTACGAGACCTACCTTAGCAGGAGTTTTTTCAAAAGAAAGACTTAATTCAACCAACTGCGCTGTCAACTCTTCTACAGAAGAATGCTCAAACTTTTCTCCACTTTTGTTCTCATAATTCTCAATGAGTGTTGGTACTAGGTATTTTATATCCTCACCTAACCAACCTCTAAGCATTGGAAGCAATATGCCGATTCCTTCCATTGGTTCAATTAGGTGTTTATCACCACCGCTTTCCCCAAAAACTTCCAACTGTACTTGCTGTCCCTTTCCTTCAGATATCAGACGAAGGATTTCATGATACTTCTGATAGTAAATATCAACAGCTACAGCTACCAAACTACTCTTGGAATCTAGTTTGAAATCGGCTTTACAGTCCTCTTCAAAATGGGCTAAATAGCCCATATCAAGCTGATCTGCTTCTTCCATTTTTGCTAAGTATGTATGCGATAGTATCTTTCCTGCAATCCCTGTTTTTGCAAGATTGATTTTAACTTCTTCTTTTCGGTTTTCATCCTTACCTAAAGTAAGCGTCCAAATAGCTGCATAGATAAAGCTCTTATAAATTTCCTCTTCTCGAATTGAAGATTCATACGTATCTATTAAATATTCGACATGCTTCGTTGTACTATTCCCAATGATATGCGGAAAATCAACAACATGATCTAAGCCTTCCCACTCTTCCTTTGTCATTCTAGCCGAAAGCTTTCTCACCATATATTCCAATGAATACAAGCACAACTCTTCTGTTGTTGTGGTTGTACCATCCATATCCATCACCACAGCCTTCAACATATCTACTCCATGTTCTGCTTTTGGAGCAAGCGGATACAATTCGAAAGGAGGAAAAACAAATTCAGGATTCTGAACCTTTGCGTATTGTTCAGACAACTCCATTACCAATCCAGAAGCACGTTCTCTATTTATGATCATTTCTACAAGTTCTTTTGTTGCTTTAAACTATTCGCCAATCATAAACTAGAGTACTAGCTGTGTATTTTGTACCCTTTTAAAGAATGAGAATCTTAGAAAACATTGAAAAGAAGGAAAGAAAATCAGTATCATTTAATTCGAGAGTACTAAGAACTTCCTTAAATAGAAAAAGATAAGTATGTACTCCTTAAGGAGAGAATAGGAATAGACAGATTTCATGCTAAAGCTTTTGAATTCTTTATTGGGAATTTATACTTAAAAGAATAGTTTGAAGAAAACCCAACCGACAAGAATTCAATAATGCTACTTTCCACCAAACTCTTAACATATTTATTCTTTGTCTTATGTATTTTTTCAACTCAATTGCTCAGAGCACAGAAAACACCGAAGGAAATCGCACAAGATTTAGCAAACCCTATTACTTCGCAAATCAATTTACCGTTTCAAAACAGTTCTGACTTTGATATTGGTAGTTTACGAGGAAGCCGAAACTCCTTTTTTATGCAACCCACCATACCATTTAACTTTAATGATAATCTTTCTCTAATTCTACGACTTACCGTTCCACTTTTGGCACAATACAATATTACAGGTTCAGCTGAAAAAGAAATTGGCCTAAGTGACATCGTTTCTACTTTTTTATTAAGGCCTACTTCTGACAAAGCTAAACTACAATGGGCTGTCGGTTCAGTGATGATTTTTCCTTCAGGAACAGACCCTAAAATCAGCTCTGAAAAATTCAGTATAGGCCCTACTGCGGCTATTATTAAAAGAACTAATGGATTAACTATTGGGGCTTTAGCTTATCAAATTTGGAGTGTAGCAGGTGAGCGATCTAGAGCTGATATCAATCGTTTTTTTCTTTTCCCATTTCTGATTTACAACTGGAAAACTGGTTCTGGATTTAGGGTTAATATGGAATACACAAGAAACTGGGATTCCAAAAATTCTTTTTTTTGGGTTACTCCATTTCTTACCGCACTTACCATCATCGGAAAACGCAAACTTCAAATTGGTATTGGCCCACGCTTTAACTTAGTTGCACCTAATGGAAGTAGAGCTAATTGGGGAATTCGATCATCAATTACATTATTGCCAAAAAATAGATAGAGAATGTCTTATTATTTGGCTAAATAAAATGTATCCATAAAGATTTTTATAAATTTAAGATCAACTTTTATGGATGATCAGACTTCTTTAGGCTATGCAAGATTTCAAAAGACAACATTTCGAACTATTGGGAAAAGAGGTACTCGGTAGAGCTTCTTTCATTCCGCCTTTCAAAGCTAATGCTCCACTAGAAAATGAAGCCCGATTTGTCTGCATTGTAAATGGAAAATCTAAACTTTACATTCCAAACAATCAGTACAATTTTGAAAGCTCTGATTGCTTTATCATGAAATGTGACAACTTTGTAAATCATTGGTTTGAGAATGAAGACGGAAGTCGTTCAGAAGCGATTATTTTTCAACTTTACCCCGAAGTCATCAAGGCTATTTTTGGAGAAGAAATGAAAAGTATTTTTTCTTCTAAAAAGAAAATGACGACAAATTCTGTTGAAAGAGTCTCATCAAATTTGATTCTCAATAACTTCCTGACAAGTCTTCACGCGTATTTCGATCATCCAGAACAAATCAATGATGATTTTATAAAGCTTAAAATTAGAGAACTTATTATCATCTTGATTAACTCTGATAAAAGTGGAGATATAAAATCGATGCTTAATGGGTTGTTTGACACCAATGCCTACGATTTTCAAGAAATTATTCATACCCATTTGTATGATGATTTAAGTGTGGAAGATTTAGCCTTTTTTGCAGGCTTGAGTCTTTCTACTTTCAAAAGAAAATTCAAAACGGTGTTTGGTACAAGTCCAAATCAGTACATCAAAGCCAAACGACTCACTAGAGCACAACACTTACTTCAAACTACAGAAGAGAGAATTTCAGATATTGCTTATGACTGTGGGTTCAACGATACAGGGTATTTCTCCAAACTTTTTAAAACAGAGTTTAATCAATCCCCTTCTGAATACAGAAAACTAAGTATTTTATAAAAAAGACAGCGATGGAAAGAAGAGATTTTTTGAAAGATAAAATAGAACAAGTAGGTAGAGTACTCGGTAAAATGATTGCCAATTTCATGGGAGCTAAATCCCAAGGAAATACAGCCCAAGGAATTGAAATTTCGAATCAATACCTACAAACAGAATTAGATATTGATATCGATCAGATTTTGAAACTCGAAAAAGAAGATTTGAAAAGTTATTTGACGGAAAGAAATCTAACTGCAGAACATCTTGAAACCTTAGTTTCCTATTTGATCGAATTGGGTGATTATCATCAAGATCAACAATATTATCAGAAAGCGATTATTCTAAATGAAATAGCTGATGAAATTTCAAATACACTTTCCTTAATGCGTATGGGAGTGACAGAACAGATAAAAATGAAAATGAATCAATAAACTTAAAAGCTCATTGATTCATTTTCTTTATTTCTAGCTTTTCATAAACCACTTCTTTTTCACAAAGAATATCGTTACAAGTCCTACAAGGGAGGTAATAATCACTCCTCTCATTACGCCAATCCAAGCACCATATTCCTTTAATGAATCAAGGTAAGGTAATGCTCCGATCAAGCCTAAAATTGGTACGACTATAAAAGCTGCTCCTACATAAGCAACCATCGGGTTTTGTCCTATTTGAATAAGTGGTAAAAAGAATCTTTCCTTATTCATCTTTTGAATGATTTCAGAAAGTACAATCAAACTGACGATAGCTAAACCTGTAGTCAGAAAATAATAAGACATGGTTGGAGAGTCTTTTTTTATTCCTCCTTCAAAAGCTTCGAAACTCACACCTAAAAGTATCCAATAAACAGTCCATTGATACATTTTATAATGAAATCGTTGAAGGGCATCCTTCGGGTTTCTGAATAACCAATATCCTCCAGTACACCATAAAACATTTAGCAGAGCAGATAGCTCTAATGCTCTCATTTTATAGCCAACCAGATTCAAGACAATCAATGAACACCCCCATATCACTACAACATAAGATTGATTACTTTTTCCTGTATTTGTTTGTTCTAGTTTACTCTCCTTCACCCATGTTCTGATCAAATCTCCTACAATTGTCCCAGGTATAATGATGTATAGGTATTGTAAGTAGTAAAAAGTATAAAACCATGAAGCAGGAGTCAATCTCCATAATTCATAATTCCAACTTTCTTCAACTCCTTGTGTCAATCTGAAAGCCAATAAAAAAGCCATCAAGCCTAAACGAAGCAATTGATTTTCTTTAGTTAATAAATAAATTAATCCACCGGCCCAAGCCATATTAGCTAAAACAATAATGATGATATCAGATTTCCCGATACTAAAAGTCTGTTCATATAAATTAGGTACAAAATAAAGTGCTAGGATTGCTCCAGCCCACGAAAAGTAATTGAGGTATCTGTTTTGCTTTTCTGATAACTGTGGAAATTTCACAAAGACAGGTAAGACCAATACAAACGCGAATAAAGAAATTAACCATGTTTGTGTATCTGGTGAAGATTGTAAAGCCCATGGTTTAAAATGTTGGATATAAATAGCAAAGAAAGCTAATAAACCAGCCCTTTTGACTAACTGTAGTACAATTTTCCACTTGGCTTGTCCTTGCTCAATTTTCTTAGCCATAGCGAGTGGGATTGCTGCTCCCATTGCAAAAAGGAAGAATGGAAATACTAAATCTACCCACGTTATTCCAGGAATATTTGGCGTAAACTTAAAATCGGGAGGGCCAACTTGTGCATGATACATCCAAGAGGGAAGTTGTACATCATGAGGTATCATTCCTGAAAAAACCATCGCCAAAATCGCTACTCCTCTCAGAGCATCTAAAGCTAGTGCTCTAGGACTCTTTTGTGCTTGAATTGCTCTTGCATTCGAATAATCAGATTTCCTCATAACCTTCAATGTTTAGAATCAATACATAACCTAACTCACCTTCCTGTTTATTAAAATCATTGATCAACTCAAGTTGAGTACTTTCCTGTACTTCTCCTGTCTGATCGTCCCAAAGTTCTTTGGCTGTCATACAACCCAATGAAGGCGTAAGCGGATAAAAATCTTTCCCTTTAAAAAAGCTCGGGTTGATAGTTGAACCATGAATGATCATTTCTGATCTACCACATTTCCCTGCCCAATAACTTTCGTATAAGGAAGCTTCGTGTTTAAATTCGTCACCCAGAAGAGATGCGTAAACTTCTTCAGACCATTCTTTACTGTGAGAATTTGGTACAAAGTTCTCAACTCCAGATTCATAAGGTACTGCAGATATTAAGGTTGGTGAAGGACCTATAAAAACATTGTCACTTTTATCTGTTCCTAATATTTTCATCAGACCTGTTGGCGTATTTCCATTGGTTAAAACTGAAGGGGCATTTGTAGCTGATCTTCCCAAATACGAATACGTTTTTACATCATTACCTTCAGATAAGAATTCACCATCCTTTTTCTGAATATATGCCTTACCTACTTTCTCACGGTTTTTGTCAAGGCACATAATAATGTTCTTTTTCCCTTTTAGTGCTGGAATTTCTAAAAGTCTATCTAAATCTTGAAAACTAAAGCTTGATTGTCTTTTCTCCGACTGCGATTGAAAGTACTGGTAGTAAAGCGACGTATCCTTACTTAAATAATTCTGGTATTGCTCTTCCTTTTGTAAAATATTAAGTAAAAGGACTCTGTGTTTCTCACCTTTCTCTATAGCTAACAGTGGAGCAATTTCTGCCAAAAATTCAGTAGGATAAACTCCTTTGATACATAACAATAATTGGTACCTATCCCAATAACTTAAAGATTCGTATTCATTAATTGCGGTTCTAATAATCTGAGCTGACTTCTCATTCTTTTGGTGAAAAGCATAGATTCCCCACATAGCACCGCTAAACTTTTCGGCATTATAACTATACCTCAAAGAATCAAAGATTATTTCCTTGTCTAACTTTTGCTGAAATGCGATTCGTTCAGATTCAATTACCCTTGCAGAGCTCTGACTAAGAACCTTTTCTTCTTTACTTGAATCTTGAATACAAGAACTTGTTATCGTTAAAATTCCTAACGTAATTAAAAAATTCACTTTCATATCATGGAATATTTACAATTGAAAAAAAGGGAAAAGAAAGTCAAAAAACTTCCTAATCCCCTCCATTTAACCATAATCAATATCTATCTAATTCACATCCCACCACATACGAGTGTATTGAGTATCTCCACCCATACGATTTACAGCCTCTTGATAATTATTTGAGTTATAATTTATCTCCGCTGTTGGATAAGGAATTCTGCGTGGCATAGTTTCATTACCAGGGAAGTTGAACACTGGAGCAATTGGTTCTGGGAAACCAGTTCTTCTCATATCGCACCAAGCTTGTACTTCGTTTGTGAATAATGCTACCCACTTTTGAGTCATAATTTGCTCTAAAGCATTCGCAGAATTGAATTGTATATTTTGATGTGCTTTGAACGTATCAATAGCCGCTTGGTCAGTTACTTCAAACTGTTCCATTGAAGCATCAATACCTGCTAAATAATATTCAGATGCACTACCTGCTACCCATCCTTTTAATGCTGCTTCAGCCAATAAGAAATTAACTTCTGAAGCACTGATCAAATGAAATGCTACTTCTTCTGCCTGAGAATTGAATGCTGGACCAATGTTACAGAAGTTTGGTTTGTAATGATCATCATAACCCAAGTTTAGGTCTGCAATACTTTGTCCGTTATCCAAACCTACAAATTCACCATCAATGTTTGGCTCAAGGTAGCGTGGTAAACGAGGGTCTGTAGTACCGTCTTCAAATTTCATATTGTCAACAAGAAGTGTACTTCCTCTAACCTCATTCCATACATAAACAAAACCTAGGGGGTTCTTTGTATCATGAGTTACTGCATTCTCAGCTGTTTCAGCCATAATTTTCACATTGTCTACATTTCTTAAAATCAATTGATCTAAAGAAATTTCAGATATGATGTTTTGAGCTACCGCTGGTTCTACATTACTCATACGCATAGCCAATCTCAATTTTAGTGAATTGGCAAACTGAATCCATTGTTGTATATTTCCTTCAAAAAGTACATCTGCTGTACCAAAAGTAGGATAGCCCAACGCTTGGTTTTCTTCGATTTGGACAATCGATTCATTAAGCTCTTTAAAGAAGTCCGTATAGATGTCTTCCTGTTTATCAAACTTAGGAAGGTTCATTTCGATAGCTTCAGAATATGGAATATCACCATACAAATCAGTCATTGTCGAATACATATACACATTCCAGATTCTTGTACAAGCCAATTGTATTGGGTTGACCCTATCTGAAGTTTCCAATATCTTTTTAGCTTGATAATTCAAGTTCAATGGAGCAAAATATTTTTTTGCATAGTAATAATCCCAGATTCCATTTCCTGGTGAAGGCTCGAAAATGTCACCAGAAAAAGCAGGTTGAATATTCGCCCAGTGTTGTGACCAATAACCTGTTGAAGTCTGATTTACCAATTGATAAATTCTATAACTCATCCCTGAACCTGTCACTAAAGATCTAGTGAAAAGTGGTCCTGGTTCCATCGTATTTGCACCAGTTTTAGGATCGTTTATGTCTTCAAAATTATCAGTACATGCTCCAAACAGTAATACCGTTAAAAGAAGCACTAAATATTTATTCAATGTTTTCATGACTTATCACTGTTTAAAACTCTACTTTAAGATTGAATCCGTAACTAGCTGTCTCAGGGAAAGCAAATATTTCGATACCTCCAGCATTGTTTGTTGCTACTGTCGAGTTAGGCGAAACATTTGGTACATTGCTATACAAATAGAATAAGTTTTGACCTACTGCCGAAAATGTTACATTTCTGAATGGCGTGCTTTCCAACATTTTATTTGGGAAAGTATAGCCCAAAGAAACTTGTTGTAATCTTAAGTAAGAAGCATCATAAACATAAGCTTCAGTAATGTTGCTCAATCTATCATAATATAGTTGAGGATCAACGTAAGCCTCTACTGCTTGCCCTTCTTGGTTTACACCTGTAACTTTCATACCTCCAGTTGGTGTCCAGCTGTTTGAAGGAACATTTGCTTGTGCTCTTAGTGCTTCAGATTCGTACCAGCCATCTCTTCCATCTACAGAAGTAGCTAAAGTACCTCTCTGATTTCCGACTAGGTTAGTGTATGAGAACATGTCATAACCAAACTTACCATCAATCGCTACATTTAGAGAGAATTGCTTGTAACGGAAGCTATTATTAATACCTAAAATCCATTTTGGAACAGAGTTACCAATAGTTACTTGCTCATTCATTGCACCATCTTCTGTAAGCTGATACATAGGAAGGTTTTGCTCATCAAGCATAATTGTACCATTTTCGTCTCTCATATAGGCAGTACCAACAATTTGACCAAGAGGTTGACCTGCTTGATGCTGAATCATAGCTCCTCCTGCTGCAAATGAATTCAACACTGGAACTCCTTCTGTTAATTCTAATACCTCTGACCAGTTTCTACTGGCATTTACATTCATCTGCCAAGTAAAATCATTTGTTCTTACAATATCCGTATTTAGAGCAATCTCAAGTCCTTGGTTCATCACTAAACCTGCATTTGTCAGACCTGTATTATACCCTGAAGATGGAGGTAGTGGTGCATAAAAAATCTGATTATCAGTACTCGTTTGATAATAGGCTACATCCAAGATAATTCGATCATCAAAGAAGTGTGTTTCTAGACCAAAGTCAATTGATCTTGCTCTTTCTGGCTGTAGTTCATATAATGGTTTTGAAGAAGGAATTCCTCCATAAGGTAAACCATAGTACTGATTAGGATTTGTAGCAAATGAATAGAAGATGCTATGTGGGCCTAAGTCATTTCCAACTTCAGCATAAGAAGCTCTAACTTTCATCATATTAACCGCTTCAGGTAAATTAACTGCCTCTGAAATAATCCAGCTTAAATCCACTGAAGGGTAATAAAAACTCCAATAACCTGGTGCCAATGCTGAAGTCCAATCATTTCTCATATTAAAGTTCAAGAACAATTGGTCTTTGTAATCGAAGGTCAATGTTCCAAACAATGATTGCATCGTTTTCTCAGTAATTGATTGACTTGTGATTACATTATTAAAGTTTTGAAGAATATAACCCAAGTTCGGATCAACAATTCCAGACTGACTCGAAGAAGCATATCCGTTACTTTTGTTATAACGTAAGTTACCACCCGCCATGAAACTGAATCCGAAATCACCGAAAGATTTCAAACCACTTAAGAATGCATCATAGTTAACTTCACTAAAGTTTGACTTAGAGTAATTGATTGTCGCTAACCCTGCAGGTTTATATAGTGTTTGATCTGCAGTATGACGCTCTCTTTCATCCATTGTATAATCTATACTAGCTCTAGTTTTTAAAGAGAAATTATCTAATGGTACACCAACTAATAATTTCTTAATATCTAAGTCTAGCTCTGTAAAAGCAATAATTCTATTTCTTACATCTTGGTTAGTATTTTCATTTACCGCCCAATAAGGGTTCTGCATTAAAGGATTTGATGCAAAAGGAAATGAACCCGTTCCTGCCCATACTGGATAACCACCTTCCATTCTGTAGTTTGTATTATACATTACAGGAAGACCACTATTGGTTTGATACACTTGAAGTTGATCCAATGAAACTGATCTTGGCATTTGAGATAAAGTATACATTGGGTTATCAGGTGAACCACCTAAGTTTGGTCTGTTGAACACATCTTGATTGATGATATTCACTTTAGAATCCATTGTCAGATAATCCGTCAATTTAGAAGTCGCTCTCAAGTTCAATGACAATCTTTCTAACTCAGCATTTGGCATAATACCTTGATTTTTCATGTGAGTAGCAGAGAAATACACGGTATTATTTTCTCCTGATTTACTTACAGAAACAGTATTATTAAATGTTGATCCTGTTCTAAAGAAATCTCCTACAGGATTTTCATTGTTTGTCATCAAAGTTTGTGTCTCACCCAAAAAGTTAGTCACTTGTTGTCCTGTCATTTTAGGACCCCAACCATTTACACTTGTCGCCAAATATTTACCACCAGAACCTTGTGCATATTGATTTTGGAACTCCGGAACTACATTTGGTCTTTCCCAAGTATAGTTAGCATTGTAAGTAACTTTTAATTGATCATTCTTTGATCCTTTTTTAGTCGTAATCATTACAACACCATTCAAACCTCTTGACCCGTACAATGCTGCTGCAGCACCACCTTTCAAGACGTTGATAGATTCAATGTCTTCAGCGTTAATATTATTTATGTTAGAACCATAATCGAAACCACCAAAAGCACCTGCTCCAGAACCACCAGAGTTTTCCATTGGTACTCCATCAATTACAATTAAAGCTTCATTACTACTCGATAATGAATTGGCTCCTCTTATTCGAATAGAAGTAGATCCTGCTGCACCTGAACCCGATGTAGAAACATCCATACCTGCAATTTTACCAGATAAAGCCGAGAATGGTGAAGCTGCTGCTACTGTTGTTATCTCTTCTCCTCCTACTTGTTGCATGGCATAACCAACCGCTTTTTTATCACGTTTGATACCCAAAGCTGTCACTACCACTTCCTCCAATTGCTCTGCATCTTCTGTCATCACAATATCAAAATGAGATTGTGTCCCTACTTCTACAACTTCACTTTTATAACCTATATAACTAAATTCTAGGGTTGTAGCTCCTTCATCAAGTTCTAATTTAAAGTTACCATCAAAGTCCGTAATTGTACCATG
Source organism: Sediminitomix flava (assembly GCF_003149185.1). Classification (NCBI taxonomy): domain Bacteria; kingdom Pseudomonadati; phylum Bacteroidota; class Cytophagia; order Cytophagales; family Flammeovirgaceae; genus Sediminitomix; species Sediminitomix flava. Next base: position 215,878 of record NZ_QGDO01000001.1, read on the forward strand.
TGAGGAATCTTTGATCTTCACATTCACCCCTATTAGAAGTTGGTTGTTTTGGTCTTTGACCGTTCCCGTAACAACCCGGGATTGTGCCCATAAAGGAAGTGCTGTCACAAACAGTAACAATACTGCCAATAATTTGGATATCTTATTCATGTGAATCGGATGGTTTAGTATTAGTATTAAAATCTATCTATCCTTCTAATTAAAAGGACATAGTCCACGAAAAATATCATCTATCTGTAATGAAGAGTGCTTCATACACTTTATGTACTCAAAGTTTTTTTAGATTTTTTTTAATAAAAAAGACACCCCATCAGAGTGCCTTTTTCATTATTCTTAAGTGTGTATAATTTCATCACTACAATTAGATGTTGTAACTAACTTCTTCTTGAATTTTGGTAATCGATATATCTCTCAAATTTTTAGTTTCTATGGCTGATAAAGCCGCCGCTGTACCACAAGCTTCACCTGTAGCACAAGCCGTTGGCATAATTCGCAACGCACTATGTCCTTCTCTTGTAGATGAAATACATCTTCCTGCAACCATTACATTTTCCACTTCAGATACGAGTAACGATCTGAAAGGAACATCGTAATAATGACCTTCAGGTAAATCTTCCATTCTACTTTCTTCGTCCTCTTGCCCGTGAATATCTATTCCATAGCAGCCTCTTGCTATTTTGTCTTCAAACTTTGTTCCACCAGCAATGTCATCTCCTGTCACTTCATAATCACCCAAAGCTCTTCTTGTTTCTCGAACACCAACTTGCACCGCTGTTTCTAGTAAGTATGCATTTTCAAATCCTTCGACCTCGTCTTGAAGCATTCTGCAAATTGCATCTACTTGCTCTCGTCCTATAACTTCTGCTTTAGTTAGGTCATCAGCATTACTAGCATCTAGTCCTAAAATATTGGAACAGTTAAATGAGCCTTCGCCGTCTTCTGGTAGTGTTGTAAAGAAAACATATTCCAAACCTTTCGGTAATTTCCCTTGCTGAATACCTTTTTTGACATGTGCTGTCCAACCAGCAATAGAAGCTATTTTACCTTCTTCATAAACAAAATCGTTCCATGCTAAAAAGTCTTGTGGATTTTGTTTTGCCCACTCAAATGCTTTTTTCATGTCAATTCCTGCCATTCGGAAGAAAAGTGTCATGGCTTGTGTTTTACCTGTCTTTTCATCTCCTTTTACCCAAGGTAGATTTCCAAGATAAAGTAATTGAGCATCACCAGTCGTATCAATAAATGTATTTGCTTCAATTCTTTGAACCAAACCATCCACTAATACATCTATTGATTGAAGTCTTTTATTTTCAACTTCTACGGTAAGCGGTTCTGCATGAAGTAAAATATCTACATTCGCCTCTTCCAACAATTCCAAGGTTGCAATTCTGAAGTTCGCTGCATAAAAACCATTATCGATCATTCCTCCTTGAGAAATCATGCGATCTTCAATGTCTTGAAAAACACCTTTCACTAATTGGTCACCATCAATATCGTGCTTCATGAAAGGTGATACCATACCAGCTGTTGACATTCCTCCCACAAAACCATAACGTTCGATTAAAAGCGTTTTCACACCCATTCGACCTGCCTTCACTGCGGCTCCAATTCCTGCAATACCAGCACCAGCAACCACTACATCATACGATTTCTTTTCTATTTCTGTCATGATAATTCTCTGTTTAATCTCAAAAAGAAATATTTAGATAATCTTTTGAGAAGCTGTTGGGGCTAATTGTATTCTTTTATTCTCTTTGTTAAGTTGTTTTGTTAGCTCAGTCATCACATGATGAGCTTTAACCTCTGCTTCAGAAAGTGTATTTGCTTCAAAATTCAAATCTATCCACACTCTTCCATCATTCAACTCTTTAGACTTCAACACTTTTGCTGTTTGTAAATCATAAGAGTTTAATCCTCCTGTAAGAATTGGGTGAATAGAGTAAGATAATACCTTTTGATACTCACCATTTACTTTTTCTAAATCTTTGGTTTCAGAAGTATCAACCAATTTCTTTCCTTCAATTGTTCTTTTTCCATCTTTGGTCATAACGGAAATCTTCACACCACCTTCTTCCATTTCAATATTGAATGGAGACGCATGAAAAAGTAAAGAGATATTGGAGTGTTGAAGTTTTTTAAGAAGGAATGATTTTACTGTTTCAGGGTTGAAAAAGATGTCTTCTTCACTTTCAAATAAAACTGCCCCTCTTTCTTTTTTCATTTCATCAACTAAAGCTAATTCTGCTTCTGAAATATCTTTCAAAGTGAGAAGTGCAAAGTTTTCTGTCATGCTTCCTCCGCAAAAACCATATTGGTTAATCACTAAAACTGATTCACCAAGATTAGCTTTTTCTAAGGCTAGGGCTACTCCATTCAGAGTAGCCTTATTTATAATTATGTCGTACATTATGTCTATTTTTTTACTTGAGCGATCACTACCGCACTATCACTACCTGCCAACTTTGTCGTTTCCAATTCTAGAAGTGTCATGATTTGAGACTCTTGAATTAGCCCCGTCAAATCCACGATTTTACCGCCAATCAGAACATAAATATCTGGCACAAGTCCTCCTGCATCACCAAATGCCGTAAGTGTTTGGAGCATATTGATTAGCTCAGTACGTACCTCATTGACTTTACAGCCTTTAACTGCACAATCTTTTAATTGTAGTCTGATTGTACCTTCTTGATCTACTACACGTAAGAATGTCTTTTCTGATTTACTAAGACCAAAGAATCGAGATTCTTTTTTGGTATATCCCATTGCAAAAAGACTTTCAGAACGACCGAAGCTTTCTACCAAAGATGGATCTACTTTCAAAGAATGTCCACAAATTTCTTTCAGCTCTTGATCTGTTTTACAGTCCACTTGAACATCTTTTGTACGAAGTTCACTAGCACCCATAGCTATCGCAATAATTTTCTTATTCTTATTGTCAACTTCTATGCTTACCTCTACGGTTTCTGATGCTGCTCCCATCGCAATGACAGATGCTAAAGCTTCTTGACGAACTTCTACAATATCTTGATCTGTAGGATTTATTACATTTCGCTCAACGGTATCTCTAATCATTCCTAGAGCGGCTCCAATTGCTGAAATTACTTCTGCATTTTTCGCAATGGAATGAGGTACATCCATGTATTTCCCTGTGTATGGAACAATTGCTGAAGCTCCTCCACCTCCGCCAACAAATTGAATCATTTGGCTATCCAATTTATACTCACGGCTCAATTGGTGAATAACTGGTTTTAGTTTACTTGCTGAAATATTTAGAATGTCTTCTGCTACTTTTTCAGGTTCTTGACCTAAAGCTTTAGCCAAAGAATTCATTCCTTTATTTAAGGATTTCATATTTGCACCACCATGCCCTACTTCATTTACAAGCCCCATGTAATATGAAGCTCCTGTAGGAGTCATGGTATAGGCATCTTTATCTGGGCTATCTGTTTTTACAATTTTCAGATAGTTATCAGGGTCGCCTTCTTTTGGCTGTGTTTTATGTAACTCAATTTGGTCAAAATCATCTGAATTACAGAACGCCGTATAATTCAAGCCTGCAATATGTGCCGAACGAGGTCCCACATCTGTGATTCTCTCTCCGTCAAATCTTGGAACAGAACCTCCTCCAATACCTAGCGTTCTTACATCTAGTGTTTGAAGGTAAAGTCTTTGACCACCAATCTGAGCCGATTTTACTTGAGGTTTTCCATTTTTAATTACTGAAATATCAGATGATGTTCCGCCTACTTCAATGAAAATACCATCTGAAATACGAGCGTACATAAGAGCTGCGGCAACACCTGCTGCTGGCCCCGACAGCATGGTTAAGATCGGACGACGTCTCATTTCATTGATATCCATGATACCTCCATCAGAACGCATAACCATTAACGGTACTTTCATTCCAGCTTTTCGGATTGATGCTTCTGTCATGTTTGCTGTTTCCAACATTTTTGGCATCATGGAAGCATTGATCACAGCTGTTCTTGTACGAACTCTTAGACCATACAATTTTGAAATATTACTTGCAGCCGTTGCCATAAATCCCATTTCCTCAGCAACTTTCACTACAAGTTGCTCATTTTTAGGATTGTCAACACCAAATGCCTCTGAAGCAACAATTACGTCAACTCCTTTTTCATCTAGTTCTTCAATGACCTCACGAATCTGATTTTCGGTAGGCTCATGTTTTGTATCTATAAAAGCAAATTCAGTTCTCAGAAACTTACCTGGCGCAAGCTGAATTTTCTTTAAGTTTGTTTCACTTTTAGCTCTTCTCCCTTCTAAGCCTGTACCCATACCGATGATACCCACTTTAGCCACATCTCCTTCTAGAAGCGCATTTGTAGCTTGAGTAGTTGAATGGGCGATAAGAACAACTTCATCCGGATGAATTCCTGTTAGGTCAAGCAATTGGTACATTGAATCTACTACACCTTTTGCTACTCCCTCTCTCGCTGTATGAGTTGTTGGCACACATGCTTTTCCTACCACTTCTAGTTGTGCTATATCAATAGCCACTGCGTGTGTAAAAGTACCACCAACATCAATACCTATTTTTATTTTTCGAGTTCCTTTTTCTTGAGCCAACAAGCCTTGTTCGCCTTCACGCTCAATATCCTTTATCAATTTATCTATCGATTTGTCAGTCATTTCCAAATGCCATTTTGAGGTGAAAAATTAGTAAAACATGCCTGCGGCTACAATCAGTCCAAAGAAGCTTAACACCCAAGCATAGGCCAAAGTATTCCAAAGTACTTTTTGTACATCTACTTTCATTTCGTTTGCCAACCAAACATTCTGGATGTTGGTAGGGTCTGAAATACCTTGCACTTGACCTGTTGCCATTAAAACTCCCATGACAGCACCACCTGACATTCCACTAGCCATCAAGATAGCAGCCAAACCGTATCCCATACCCCAAATATTAAGAGGACCTCTATAAAGTGCTAATGGTGCTGCGATTGTGAAAATCACTACATAAGCCCAAGGACTTGATGGTATAATCTGTGCAATGAGTGGTTTCAGTAAGTTAATCACTGGCCATCCTGCTTTATATTGTTCCAACTCTATACCAGGTCCGATGATCGCAATCAGAAGCATACCAATCCCGAACATTAGGATTACAGCTGGCATTACTACGCTTGCCCCTTCAAAGGATGCTTGTATAAATTGGTTTAATGCTCCTTTCTTAAAAGTCGATAAGAATGTATAAATCAGACCTACCACAAAAGAAGCGATAAAATCCATATTAAAGACTAAGATCAATAACAGTGGGATAATTGGTGAAAAGACTGAAATCCAATGTGGTTCTTTGATCTTTTCATTTTTACCAGTTACTATTCTGATCGCTGCAGCTGTAAACAAACCTATTACACCGATTGCAGTCGTATATTTTAAAGCTAACCCTATGTACGTTGTTACAGCATCAACATTTTCTCTTACCGCTTCTGTTGCGAAGTTATCGTAACCATATTTAATACCTAAGATTACCAATGCTCCAACAACACATCTTATCACTATATTTTTAATATTCAGATTATGTCCATCTCTGTATAGTTGGAGAGTGATATATATAATACCTATCAATAATCCCATCGTAAACATTACCAAGGCAAATGGTCTCACATCATCAATAGTCAGTCCCATTACATTAATATAAACTGCCCAGTTTGTCACGTTTAATGCTCCACCTATACTTACTCCTATCAAGAATATCCCAACTGAAGTCATGGCTCCTACACCCACAGATGACAAGATAGGCAACACAATTGTAGCTACCATAATAATAGCTCCTAGACCACCTAGTGTAGTGAAAAGTAATACAATCAAAAGCATCATAATCACTGAAATCACCCAAGGATTATCTCCACTCAACTCCGCTCCTTTCTTAATAAATGTCTCCGCTACTTTCGTCTTCTGCAACAGGATACTTAACATTCCTCCAAATATGGCGACAACAATCGCTTCTCCAAGCTTGGTTGCGCCCATTCCAATCACATATTTTATTGTATCATCTAACGTTACCCCTCCTATCAGTGCAATCAAAATTGCCATTACAGGCAATGCAATTAGGGCTGGCAACACTCTCTTGAACATTAAAAAAGACATTACTAGAAAAACTCCAAGTAAAGCCGTTACCTGTATTACTTCCATAACCACTCCAATTGATTTATATACCTTGTTTCTTTTTCCTTACACCTTTAAGAGTGGAAAAGGTGTTCTTTGTACCCATAATCTTTTAGAAGCCTTAAAAAATAATTCTAGAGAAAGTCATAAATCATTATTCGCTAAAAAATCAGTCTTTGGTTTCTATCAAATTAATCTTTCTTTTAACTAAAAAATCAGCTTTAAAGAGCTGCCTTATCTGACTAAGATTCAATAGCTAAAATAATTCTTTCTTTATTATACAACATCTTTAGATAAGAATAAAGAAGTTTCATTTAAAACAACGTCACAAAACACTATTACGTCTATCTAGTTTGATATTTATGCTTCAAAAAAAGATTTTACTTCCCACAATAGTTTTTGCTCAATTCTGTGGAACCTCTCTTTGGTTTGCAGGGAATAGTGTAATCGAAGATTTATCTCGTACATTTCATCTACAACAGGAAGATATTGGTCATTTAACATCCGCTGTTCAGCTTGGCTTTATCGTAGGAACATTGATTTTTGCACTTTTGAGTATTGCAGATCGTTTTCATGCCAGTAAAGTCTTTTTTTTCTGTGCTCTTGTAGGTTCAATTTTCAACTTGGGAATCACTCTAGAACAAAATACATTGAGTAGCATTCTTGCTTTAAGATTTGCTAGTGGATTTTTCTTAGCTGGAATATACCCTGTGGGAATGAAAATAGCAGCCGATCATTATCAAAAAGGCTTGGGGAAGTCATTAGGCTTTTTAGTTGGAGCATTGGTTCTTGGAACGGCTTTTCCTCATTTACTTAAAAGTATTCCATATCAAATTGATTGGACTTATATTTTTATCACAACTTCTACCTTAGCCTCTTTAGGTGGCTTATTAATATTTCTTCTTGTTCCTGAAGGTCCATTTAAGAAAAAGGGCAGTTCACTTCAACTATCTGCATTTCTGACGGTATTCAAAGAAAATGATTTTAGGGCTGCTGCCTTTGGTTATTTTGGACATATGTGGGAACTCTATACTTTCTGGGCTTTTGTTCCTTTTATCTTAAAATACTATGCTAAAATCCACAATACTCAAACATTGAATATCTCGTTGCTATCGTTTTTGATCATAGGAATTGGTGGAATAGCATGTATTTTGGGTGGTTATATTTCTTCGAGCTTAGGAACAAAAAAAACTGCATTTTTAGCTCTTCTACTATCTTGTACTTGTTGTTTCAGTCTTCCATTTATGATCCAAACCGAAACAGAATTCATATTCTTAACTTTTCTTTTTATCTGGGGAATGGTTGTGATCGCAGATTCTCCTTTATTTTCAACTTTAGTCGCTCAAACAGCAGATCAATCTTTAAAAGGAACAGCATTGACAATTGTGAATTGCATTGGGTTTACAATTACAATTTTCAGCATTCAACTCACTAGTCACCTTTGGGAAAATACCAACTCGATTTTTATTTTTTCACTGTTGGGTATAGGTCCAATTTTGGGATTAATAGCTTTAGGTTTAAAGTCAAATTCTCAAAAAAGCCTCACTCCTTAATTTACACTGGAGTGAGACCTATCACTTCAATTATTTCTTTATTATTTTCTTCACTGCTTCACCTTTTTCAGAAGAGACTTTCAACAGAAATACACCCTTTGATAGCTTTCCTAAATCTAACTTCATATTGGTCGAAGGCTTTGTATTTACGAAATCGAGTAGCTGTTTTCCATTGATGTCATAAACTATCGCTTGAAGTAGTTTTATATTTTTTGAGCTAACAGTAAGTTCATCCTCAAATGGAATTGGGAAAACTTTTAAATCATCTCCTAATGACGAATCACTTCCCAACACAATTAAATTTCCTGTAACATTTAACGTTAAAATAGCTTCAGAGGAATAATTAGCGTCATCAAACATTTCAAAACTAAACTTAGACACCGCTTCAGTTTCATTCAATGAAAATAAAAAACTGTACTGTTCCTCTAAAGAAGTTCCATCAAACTTAACCTCATCGTAAACCAATTCAGAACCATCAACTTCTCTCTTCACGACTAAAGAATCTACCTCTCTAGTAGCTGAAGCTGATCTTAATGTAAGATCAATTGAAAAATCACTAAAGTTTGGATGATCTTTCGTTATTTCAGTTTTATTATTTTCAGTAAACTTAATTGAAGGCTCAGAATTTCTTGCAGTCAACAGATAACTACCCTCAGAAACAACACCTAAATTATCAGTCACTACTACATGGATATATTCTTTTTTATTGTTGGCTGCTTTTACGACATACTCAAAAGGAACTTGAGCCTCAAACCCTTCAATACTTTGGGTCAAGATATGTGAACTTGAAGTATAACCTTCTCTCTGTGCATAAATTGTTAGTTCAGAAAGACTTATCCCTGAATTCTGACTACTCACTGAGACTGTATTTTCTACTTTCTCATCAGTCGCGAAAATCCCACCTGTTTTACCACCTTCAAAACTAATATCTAACTTACTTTCACCAACTACTACAAGTTTAATGGCATCAACCACAACATATTTTCCTTCTTCATTTTCAGAGGAAGAAATAACTAGGTTATCATTACTTCCTAAATCTACTGTTCCCAAAAAGTGAAACCCTACTTCTTTATCTTCTGATTGGTTTACTTGAAAAGAAATAGGCTCTAAATTTTCACCTCTATTAACGACATAATCTACTTTAGTTGCATTCATCTCATCAGAATCAAACCATGCGTATATTTCGTACTTTCTAGAATCAATTCCATTGAAAGAATATGTAACTAAAGATTCTGAATCAGCTGGCAACAATCTAGAAGCAGAACTTCCATAAGAAGTATGAGTTTCAGATTCAATTACTCCTGTATCTGCGTTTTCTTGATATACTTCCTCGTTTTCAGTATCCAAGACCTTAGGAGCTTTTGTGATCATGAGTACAGTTGGCACAGGTCTCTCTTTTCCATCAGATGGTTTATTCAATACTTGACCATTTACCACCATTGCAGAAGAACCTCCTCCATCAAGATTCATCACATCCACACAGCCTAAATCCATCATAAGTTTTGCAACTTCTACTAGAGGTAAACCTCTACTATGTGTCTGACGTCCATCAACCACCATACATATCAAGTGATTATCTTCTGTATAACCAATTACGGTTCTTGGTGTATCTTTTGAATCTGTGATATCGCTATAAAAAACTTCAGGATCATAATTCTCTATCAGAATACCATCTTTTACCAATACAGGTCCTCCACCTACTGCCATATGAGGTTCCCACATTTTTCCATTTTCAGGAAAACTTGCTGAAGGAATTTCTAAAGGAGCAACTGCAGTGCTATTCGGGGCAGGCTGCGGATAAAAGTATGTTTCTGACCTAGAAGTAGTATTATAAACCCATCCTAATTCCACTTCTCCATTTTCCATAAAACCAATAGCCCCTCTTGTTGGATAATAAGTTCCCAGATCTCTTCCAAGAGCTCTAATATTATCTGCTAACACTTCTCCATTATTCACCAATAAACTATAAGATGAATTTCCACCAAAGTATCCCGCATTAATAGCCATGTATGCATCATCACCTAATTCTGCCATATGCTGACTAGGGTATTTTGCTTCATCACCCAAAACCGTTCTGATCGCTATTTCATCACTGTTCAGATCTGTAATCGTATAAAAACCAGAAAAAGATTTTTCCTGCTGACTCTCATTATAAATCGTAGTTTCGCATTCAAAAACTTTCATAGCAGAAGGCAACTCACCTTCAATATCTATCTTCTCCGTCCAGACTATATTCGACAAATCATAGCCTTGTGAAAAGGCATTGGTCAATTGAAAAAATAGACCAAGGAAAAATGTAGAGCGTAAAATCTTGTTCATTGTATCATTGGTTAAAATTACTGTATTAAGAAAGGTGATAGCAACTAAGCTGTCATCTATTATGATCTTTATAAAAAGGTGTGTTTCTACTTATGATGACTCTATTTTTATTCAAAAATAGGTTGAGTAATCATTAATACGGAAGGTACTGCTCTTTCATTTCCATCAGATGGTTTATTCAATACTCGTCCATTTACAACCATAGCTGATGAACCACCCCCATCTAAGTTTAAGACATCAGTACAACCTAAACTTTTCATTAACCTAGCAACTTCAATTAATGGCAAACCACGGCTATGTGCTTGACGACCATCAACGACCATACAGATTAGCTTGTTATCTGGAGTGTAGCCAATTGCAGTTCTTGGAGTATCTTTTGATTCTGTGATGTCAGTATAAAAAACTTCAGGAGCATAATTTTCAATTACTTCTCCATCCTTAACTAAAATAGGCCCTCCACCTACAGCCATCTTGGGTTTCCATATTCTCCCGTTTTCTGGAAATTCTTTAGTAGGTGGTATTAATGGCTTTTCAGAAATTGAATTAGGTGCAGGTTGAGGGTAAATGTAAACTTCTTCTTTAGGAGTTATACTATAAATCCAACCGATCTCGACCGATCCATTTTCCATAAACCCAATTGCCCCTCTTGTCGGATGATAAACTCCTGTTTCATGCACAGACTCTAAGGTATTATCCGTCAAAATATGTCCATCATTAACGAGTAAACTCACTGATGAATTACGTCCAAAATAACCCGCATTGATGGTCATATATACTGCATCACCTAACTCTGCCGCATACTGACTAGGATATTTAGGTTTATCGCCTAAAATAGTCCGAACCTTTACTTCATCACTTCCTAGATCAATGAGGGTATATACTGCTGAAAAAGATTTCTCTTCTTTACGCTCATTATAAATCGTAGTTTCGCATTCAAAAACTTTGATCGCAGAAGGTAATTCGCCTTCAATGTCCACCTTCTCTGTCCAAGCAATATTAGACAAATCATAACCTTGTGAAAAGGCATTGGTCAATTGAAAAAATAGACCAAGGAAAAATGTAGAGCGTAAAATCTTATTCATTGTATCATTGGTTAAAATTAAAAGCTTAAAGTAGAAAAGCCCCCGAAGGGGCTATTCATTTGGACTTGCGCAAACTCTTTTGCATATTTTTTATAAAGGGAAATTTGCACGTTTAGGATACAGTGCATGGAATACTTTTGATTTAGAAGCTAGAGCTTCATAATAAAAATGTACTTCTCCTTCTAACCCTTTACTTCTATTGAATTTTATACAATCTGCTAAATACTTATCTGTTGGAATATATGAACCTGCTGCAATCAAAATACCAGGAGAGAATTGTTCTTTTTTGAGCGTTCCCATGTACTCCATTTGTTGACCGACTAAGTATGTATAAGCACTTAGACCATATTCTTCGTATCTGTAACATTGAGGGGAAATATGATCTACTACTCCTGCATTTATCCATTCAGGCCAATCTTGCATATAATTCACTTTTGAGAATGTATATACGCTAGGTGAGAACATTACTAGACAATTTGGATCTGCTGCCTTTACTGCATCATGAAGTGAAACTGCATAGTCTGTCATCTTATCAGATCTCCATTGAGTAAAGTTACTTTCCTGCTCTTCATTAGGTACATCTCGACCTGTTTCCTCCTTGTATAATGCTTTGGTATAAGGATCATGTCCGGCTGTATTTGGCTGTGCTGGTAGACGGTCATCTCCTTGAATACCATCTACATCATACTTTTCAACAACCTCTACGATCAGATCATTAATAAACTTCTGAACCTCTGGTTTATAACCATTGAACCAATAGAAGCTATTTTTATGTGCAACGTCTCCATCTTTATCCATCGAGAACCAGTCAGGTTTAAAGTTATAAACCCAATCACCACCTTCTGTATATGGTTTTGTATTTACGGCTCCATATCTGTAGGCAAAACCATATTCAAACCAAGCGACAACTTTCAAACCTTTTGCATGGGCTTTATCAATTACAATTTGCAGAGGATCAAAACCATTGTCTTCTGTTTCACCATAGAATTGAGTTGGTAAAGCACCACCTCTCCAATCATCACCATAATGAGCTTGACCTTCAGCGTAGAAGTTTTTTAATACTTCAGAAGGATGCAACGTCATAAACTTATTATAAGTCACTACATAAATGGTATTGAAACCCAAATCATCCACACGATTAACCATCTCGTCAATCATTTTTTCAGATACTAATGCATTACTTGCCACATTGGTTACCCAAACTCCTCTTACTGCATCTGGGTTTTGTGCTTCAATGTTCACCGACAGTTTATAAGTCTGAACCTCTCCCGTTTGAGCCGTAACATTTATTTCTTTTGTTTGTAGTAAATCAAAATCATCAGGATCAATATCCAAAGTTGCCAAGTCAGAATATTCCACTTCGACTTTTAAGTGATTTAAATCAAAGTATTCTGATTCATCGATCCCATGAGGAAGACTGATTACCAATTCATTGCTTTTAATTTCAGCATCTGCAAATAATTCAGGGATGGAAAGAGATGATAATGTATTTTCTGAACTTCCTTCTTCCCAATCCACGACTACAGAATAAGTATTTACATCGCCATTTGCGGCTGTCACAGTGTAGACTACCGGTTCTGAGAAATCTTGTGCTACACCTGATTCTGGAGAGATAACAGCATTTTCTCCATAACTAATTTCTGGAACAAGCTCTGAACGATCAGTACCATAAGGCAATATGAAATAAATCGTATTATCATCTTTGATTTCCCCTTGTATTTCTAGTGAAGGAAAACCAAAAGAATAGATATTATTTTTAACTTCTTCTACATAAACAGTGTACAAGTTTAATGCTCCATTCTCAGCACTTACTGAATAAATTGCTGGGTTTTTGAAGTTATTTTCTTGACCTGAAGCAGGATCTACACTTGCTTTAGGAGAAACTTCTATTGTAGGAGATAACTTTCCTTTGTCTGTTCCTTCAGGTACATATAATCGGATTGCAGCCTCTTCTTGATCTATTTGTCCTTCAGCTTTGTAGTCATCAAAAACAAAAGATAATATTTCATTCTCACTCAATAACTCTTCTTCTTTTTCACAAGAGATCAAGGTTGAAAAAGCTAGAGAGATTACTGCTGTATACTTAAATATCTGTTTTAGTCTTTTCATCTGCTCAAAAATTTATTGTATTGCAGCTGGAAATACTGCAGTTTCCTTATATGCTTCTTTGATTTCGTCTTCAAACTTCTTTACACCTTCATAGAAAAAGTGTACTTCACCTTTCAAGCCTAGCTCTCTGTTTGCCTCTATCATTTGGGTAAATAATTCACTTGAAGGATACTCTTCTCCCACCTTAATTAAAATTCCAGGGAATAATTTATGACGGTGTTGAGGAAGAATATATTGAACTGTAGACGCTAAAGTACTTTTATAATTCTCAATATCTCTACGATAAACCTGAGGACAAATTAAATCTACATAACCTTCGTTTATCCAAGTTGGCCAATCTTGAAGATATTCTTCTTTTGCCCAAGGAAATACTGAAGGAGCCATAGAAACTATACAATTCGGATCTTTTGCTTTCACTTCTTTATAAAGTCTTCTCATATAGTCATTGAGCTTCTCAGCTCTCCAATTCACCCATTCAAAATCTTTGTAATATTTTGGAGGCTCTTGCCCAGCATGCTCTTTTTTGTATTGCTCAATAACGGCTGGATTATACCCTCCACTCGAAGGCATTGCAGGTAAACGGTCATCTCCTTGGATACCATCTACATCATATTTTTCAACTACTTCAAGAATCAAAGAAGTCAAGAAATCTTGCACTTCCACATCTAATGCATTCATCCAGTCAAAATTATTTTTATTGACTAGTTTTCCTTCATTGTTTAAAGAAGCCCAATGAGGTTTCTTTTCAATGAATACACCACCATTTTTATTGTATGATGAAGAGAAGCCAAACTCAAACCAAGCGAATACTTTAATATTCTTCCTGTGAGCTTCTTCAATGAGTTCTTTTAAAGGATCACGTCCTGTATTTTCGGGGTCTAAAATAGGGTCAATTTCTACTCCTGTGAAATTCTTCATAATTTCACTTCTGTATGTAGTCATTGCTTTGTTCAGTGTTACTACAAAAATGGTGTTAATACCTAACTCATCACATTTTTCAACAGCATCGATCACTTTCTGTTTAGAATAAAGTGCATCACTTGCCACATTAGTAAGCCATACTCCTCTTACTGCTTCTATCTTTTTCGCTTGATCGTTTTGTAGAGTGTTACAACCAAAAATATTTAGCACTAACACAGCCAAAACAAACTTCAGAATACTACTTTTTACTTCCATAAATTGACCAATATTAAAATCCACCAACTCTTTCTTTGATAAATGAGTATGTGAAGTGTTTTTTGTACTCTTCTATTGATTAAAATTTAGAATTGAGTCCGATGGAAAATAAAAAAGGGTTTGTAAAGTCAGACTTTACAAACCCTCTATATTATACAATGAAAATCGTTTTCGACCTAAAGCCTAGCGAGTAAGCTCTACAGTTACGATTCCACTTGCAGTACCTAATGCTGTAATTAATACTTTATCTTCTTTTACTACTACAGAAGTACTACCAGCAATGTTACCATTAGCAATTTGATCACCTAATTGGTGCTCAAATACCAATTTACCTTCACCTGGATTAACTGTATCTTCAGCAGTAATTGCGTTGAATGCTTCAACAGGATCTCCTGTTACATCAAAGATTTGAAGCATCTGTCTCTTGTCTCCACCATCTTCACAAAGCATCACAGCTAAGTAATCAGCACCGTTGAATGAGAAGTAAGAAGTACCTACTGTTCTCTTACCAATAGCATCTCCGTTGATGATTGCTAATTGCTCACCATTTGTATTATAGATTGCTGGAGTCATTTCAGCACCATTCACGATGATGTTATCTGATTCTGGCAATTGAATTGCTGCACCATAGTTACCTGCTTTCACAACATCTGATAGCTCAATAACTTCTGGAGTTTGAGAAACAACACCACCTGCAATCGCAAACTTAAATACTTTAGTGTTATTTACTACTGAATTCCATCCAGGGAATTCCATTGCATAAATCGCACCATCACCGTTTACGTCACCTTCTACCTCAAAGTACTCAAAACGAGCTGAAGGATCTGCAGGAGTAGTATAAGTAAGAATTACTTCTGGATCAGCATCTACCGCAGACCATTTGTAAATTTTCCAATCTCCACCATCCCAGCTCATGTTTGAAGCTACAATAGTATTTCCGCTTGCACGCACGTGAGCTAAGCCCCATACACCACCTTCAACACCTACTTTACTTAATGTTGGAGTAGTCTCGTCAAACTCTCCTGCACCACCTGCTGCTGGTAAATAATAAATATTTCCACCATCTTCTTTAGACACTAAGAATACATACTCAGAAGTTTGAGCAGCACTTCTTTGACCATCTGCAGTAAAGATTGCTGGCAACGTACCTGTTTCCTCAGTAAATTCATAAATAAAGCTAGTGTTATTAAAACCGAAAGGTACAGTTGATACCTCAGCCATATATTCTTTAGTTTCGTCACCAAAAGAAACTGTGAATGTAACAGCTCCATTTGAGAAATCTACAGTCTCACCAGAAGCTGGAGAAACAGTAGCACCTTCACTCAACTCAATTGTTGGTACGATTGCAGTCAAATCTGCAGTCTCATACATTTCGATTACAATCTTATTTTCTGCTGTAGGAACGATAGGGTTATTCAAAGCATCTTCTACAGTTACTGTAAGAATAGAACCATCTTCTGGAGCAGCAACATCAACTGTAACAGAATAAGTAGTTTTCACATCACCATTTGTAACGATCAAAGTTACTGGAGAAGAAAAATCCATTTCACCAAGGGCAGGATTCACTACAGCTCCTTCACTTACTGTTACTACAGGAGTCAATTTAGTCACATCAGTACCATAAGGAACTGTTGCTTTAACAGCGCTAGCCTCAATAACTACATCTCCTTCTCCAAGTGTTACACCCTGAAAACCAAATGTAAGAATCTTCGCTTCTTTTACTACCTTATCATCTTCATCTTCTGAACATGAGGTAAAGCCCAAACCCATAGAAAGGGTAATTAAAAAGCTAAATAGAATTGATAAGTTGCGTTTCATAAAATTTGCAATTTGTAAACTGAAAAAAACTAAAACACCTCATCCTATTTTCAGGTAAAACGCCTTCCAACAAAGTGAGTGCTTCAAAAAAGGATGTAGTTATCCACCCCAAAAAACTTCCATTTTTTGATTTTTATCTTTCCAGCAAAAAAACGTGAGTCAATTTTGCCTCTTTTTACAAGTTCAAAAAGCAGATATTCTGCAATTCGGAATAAAGAGTAAAACAGACAATTATTGTACTCATACTTTTCTAAAAAAAATTATGAAGTCAAGCTATCGAACTGATTATAAACAAAAAAAGTCTCAAAATTTGAGACTAAAGCTAGAATAAAAAATAAATAAGAAGATTAAATCTTGCTGAGTACAAACACCCCGACAGCTATTGCACAGGCAATTATAAATCCTATTTTGAGGATTTCAGCCCAATTCAGTTTTGAATTCCTCCTATGTATAACGTTTAAATTTCTTGGTTGATTTTCTAGTTTCGGGGAATTCAAACTTTTATTACTTTTTGCTTTAGACTTGAATTTATCCCACTCAGATTCTACCTCAGCTTGGTACTTCGAAAAGTTAGATGAATCTCTTAAAAGTAAAATTAAATTTTCTGCTTCCTCCATGTCTTTACTCTTTTCTGGATGTTTTACTTTCCATGTAGCCCAAAAAGCGATATCCTTTTGATCTTTCTTAAGGACATACGATTGAAAACTTTCATCTTCAACAAAATCTTCGACTTTGTACTGTTCAAGTATATTATCTTTTTTCATTGCAGAGCTAATTCTACCTCATTCAAACTCTGCATATATTTTTCCAATAGCAAGAGTAAGATTTATCTATTTTGTACCCAAAAGCAAAAATAAGTGTTTTAACAAAGAAAATCAGCTTTTCAGAATAATTTCACAGTCTTTCAAACAAATGAGATAATAAACAGAGTACAAACAATAAAAGGAACTTTCATTTTACTGAAAGTCCCTTGTTTCATAAAATATATTTTTCTTAACCTTCTATATTTTCTTCGACTAAAGCTCCTTCAAACTTAGCTAATTCTTCTTCAAATTTAGCTTTCAAAGCAGTCTCTGTGATCCCTGTTTCATTGAAATTTTGCTGAAATGATGGTAAAGAAAAGCTTCCAGTAACTTTAGCGCCCATATAAGGAAAATATGTATTTGCAGAACCTAAGACTGTCATACCCCCTCTTGCCCCTGGAGATGTTGCTAAAAGAAAAGTAGGTTTAGCTAGCCAAACTGGGCCTTCCAATCTAGATACCCAGTCAAGGATATTTTTGAATGCAGCAGAATAACTTCCATTATGTTCAGCGAAAGAGATGATAATACCATCCGAAAGACTTATTTCTTCTTTGAATGCTTTTGCCTGCGCAGGAACTCCTGATTCAGCTTCTTTATCTACACCAAAAATAGGCATTTCATAGTCATTCAGATCCAAAACTTTCACTTCTACATTTTCTACTTGAGAAGCAGCCCAAGTCGCTAATTTCTGATTGATAGAATTTTTACTGTTACTCGCACCAATAGCAATGATCTTTTTCATAATTAGTTTCCTTTTAGTTTTATAATCAATTCTTTTAAAGTCTCAACCTCTGTTTCAGTCAGATTTTTGGACATTGGTTGATGAAAGTTTTCAACTTCCTTATTTAATTCCTTTAATAGTTTTTCTCCTTTTTGAGTTATTCTTATATCAACTTTTCGTCTATTTGAAGGGCATTCTTCGCGTGTAATTAAAGACTTAGTAAATAACTTATCTATGATTCGGGATACATTACTAGACTTCTGAACCATTTTGATTTGAATGTCCTGAACTGTTACAGGACTACCATTTTGTCCTTTCAATATCCTTAATACATTAAACTGAGGCTCTGTAATATCAAACTTTTTCAAGACCACACTCACCTGATCAGTTATCCAATGTCCTGTTCTAATAATCTGTTCGATCGCTAAATAATATCCCTTACCCATATTTATTTTACTCAACATTTAATGTACATACAATTATAACGAATATTTTTTAATTTAGTTTACATGTAATTGATTTATTTTGGCAGAATGCTATTTGATAGCTAAGAATTTAGAAAGAGTCGCATTGAACTGAAGTCTTTATTGCATTACTTTGTTCATATATTAAATGTGTGAAGGCTAAGTGGCAATACGATATGGAAAATAAAGCATTTGGTAAAAGTATTTTCGGAGGATATAACCGAGATGAAGTTGATCAGTATAGGCAACAAACAGATGATTTAATTAATCGACAAAAACTCAAAATTGCTGATCTAGAAAATAGACTTCAGAAAGCAGAAAACAGAATAGGAAAGCTAGAGGAAATTGAGAATAAATTGATGGATACCATCAAGGATGCTGAAAGTGCTGGCAGTAGAGAGCTTGAGAGAGTTAAAAAGGAAGGTGTAAATATTATCTCACAATCGGAGAAAGATGCTGAATTGACCGTTCATAGTGCTAAAGAAAAAGCATCTAAGATACTTGAAGAAGCCCATTTGACCTATCAGAAAAAAATGGATGCTTTACAGGATGAAATCAAGAAAATGGAACACTTCTATTTATTGGTTGAAAATCATGCATCAAAATTGATTTCAGAGATGAGCTCTACACTAGAACTTACGCAAGATGGTTTAGAGAAAATGAAATCTGCTAGGAAGGTAGCTTACCTTGAACAAGACTTTTTCAAAAGACAAAATCAACGATTGAGTAATCTTATTCAGGAAGACATTAAAAATACAGAAGAAGACAATACTGAAAATTCAAAAAGTTTTTTTGACGAGCTAAATTAGTACTATGGATAAAATTGCACTTGAGGGCATGGAATTCTTCGCCTATCATGGATTTTACGAAGAAGAACAAAAAATCGGGAATAAATATGGGGTTGACATCGAAGTCAAGACAAACTTAGAAAAAGCTGCAGACGAAGATAATCTTGCAGAGACTGTAAATTATGAAAGTCTCTATCAAATCGTTAGTTCTGAAATGAAAATCCAATCTAAGCTTTTAGAACATATTGCTGGTCGAATCATCAAAACTGTCTTTGAAAAACATTCGGATGTAGAAAGCATACTCGTTAAGATTAAAAAGTTTAACCCTCCTATTGGAGGCGTATGTTATGCTTCTGTAATAACTATGGAAAGAAACAGGTCTTAATCATAAAATCTGTATAAAAAGAAAAAGGCAAGCCAAGCGGCTTGCCTTTTATATTTAAGAAGAGTAATAATTACTCAGTCTCGTCCAATTCGTAAGCGAATGGTGAAGCAACAGACTCTGAGAAGTTGATAGTAGAAAGTTTTACGTCTCCGTTGATCAAGTTCTGAAGAGTTACGTTATGGTGGATATCAAATCCTTTCTTGAATCCTTTAGCTACGATGTTCATGAAAGTACCTTTAGCACCTTCTCTGAATCTGATAGCAGTACCTTGACCTCCTGCAGCTGTACCATCTAAAGTAACGTTTTTAACTGTAGCGTTTGAGTAAGGAGCAGCTTCTCTGTTTTTAGAGTTGTTATCGATCTCCATACCTTTATCAGAGCTCTCGTCAGTAGCGATATAAGCACCGTCGATAGTTCCGATATAACCTTTAGCCCAGTCAATTTGGTCATCACCACATCCTGTAACAACAGCACCTGACAAGTTCACAGTACCACCGAAGAACTCGATACCATCATCAGAACCTTTGAAAGCTTGAACGTTTTCAAAAGTAGTTCCTGAACCTACACCATTAAGAGTGATTCCGTTGTGCTCTGATTCTGAATCGATAGCGAAACCAGTGTATTCAACACGAACGTAAGAAACAACACCTGAATTATCTGTAGCATTGCTACCACCGTAAGGAATTTCAGCGTTGATTTCAGTTCCTTTAGAACCGCTAGCATCTCCATCATTGATAGGTGCAAGACCATTCAATACTAGACCACCCCAAGTACTTGGCTCAGCTTCAAATGCTGAAAAAACAATCATGTTATCTGCAGTACCTTCTGCATCGATCATTGCACCTGTCTCAACCATTAGGTAAACATTACCTTTAGCTGACATAATTACTGTACCTGGCTCGATTGTAAGAGTAGCACCAGATTTAACAAAAGTAGCAGCTTCAAGATAAACAACACCACTCCAAGTAGTATCCTCAGTGATATCACCACTTACAGTCATTGTTACACTCTCCATAGTCAAGCCTTGCTCAGCAGCAACACCATTCCAATCGAAACCTTTCGCCCATGAAGGCATTGCATAACCAGTAGCAGAAGCGTCAGCGAAGTTTACATTTTCAAGAGCTGATACTACATCCAATTCAAACTGCTCATCACCTGACAATACAGTTTCATCCTCTTCACATGAAGTCATAGCAACTGAAGCAAAAAGTCCAGCTACGATCGCGAATTTGTTAAATTTCAACATTTTTAAAAAAAGATTTTTGATTTGTTTCTCAACAATAGATTATGATTACAGTGCAATATTAATGCATTTAATTTAGTTGGGTGTAAACTGAATATGAACAATTCACACCCAAATATTAATATTATTAGAAGGTATAAGACAATGATACTGAGAAGTCTAAACCCTTCTTGTATGAAGTTACAGTTTTTCTAGTCTCTCCAATTTTATCAGCCGACTCTACAAAGATTTCATTTGCAACATCATCTAAACGAGTAGCTTTTGTTGGGTCTACACCATAAGTATAATTTGTCTTTGTAGAACCGTCAGTAAATTTCACATTATAGATTCCAAAGTCTTGATAAGTGATAATATCTGGATTCAAAATGTTTCTTACTGCAAGGTTTATACTGAAATTATCTTTGATCTTATTTTTCCAAATCAAGTTTAAAGTACCGTACCCTTTCTCATAAATATCTGGAGCATCATCTGTTGCCAATGAATAGATACGATCTCCAAAAGTGTTATAAGTTAGTGTGAATATTGACTCTACTCCTGAGTTCCAAAGTGCTGAATAGCTAATATCAGCATTGATCAAATATGGAGAAGCCCCTTGAAGTTGGTTTTCAACATTTGTCAAAGTTGTCTGATCTAAGATGTTTGTTGCATCAATGTATGAGTACAAATAAGTACCATTCAAACCAACTGAAGTATTATCTAAAAGCTTGCTATCAATAGGAATAAGTGAGGCAAGTTGTTTCGTAAACTCAAATTCTAAACCTACTACTTGTGCTTCAGTCAAGTTATTATAAGTAAACAAGTTTCCATCTGCAGGAAGAGCAACCATTGCAATAGGATTCTCTAAGATCTTACCAAAAGCTCCTACTGAAATAATCTCTCCACTATTTGGGAAAATTTCGTATTTCAAATCTAGATTTTGAGAGAATGAGTTTTGTAACTCTTCATTACCTAAAATTGTAGCTCCACCAACTGCTTCTTGGTATTGGAATGGAAGTACCTCTCTGAAACCAGGTCTAGTTACTGTTTTACTTGCTGCTACACGAAGATTTGATCTTTCGTTTAACGAGTATTTCAAGTTCAATGAAGGTAAAACTACATTCTTGTCATATTCTGAGCTTAACAATGGAGCATTAGGATCACTTGTTTGAAACTCGTAGTAGAAAATTTCACGAGATTCAGACTCCATTCTAACGCCTACGTTTACTTTCAATTTACTTGGAAGAATGTCAGCATCAACTGAAGCAAAGTAAGAGTTGATATTTTGATTCGCTTCAAATTCAGTGTCATATCTATTCAAAGAAGAGATATAAAGTTCTCCCGATTCTAGCATTCCATTCAGGTCTTGATCTAGGTTAGAAAGATCTACATACTGATTACGTCCACCACTAATGTCTCTGTTGTAGAATACTTGGTAATAATTAAAGTCTCTATTTTTGAAACGACCTTGGTAACCAAGTCTTACATTGTATTGGAAGTCATCTGTTTCAGTTAATCTTTGGCCTATGCCTATTTTTGTACCAAAATTAGCAGCATATTCTACTTCATTTGATTCTGACCAGAATCTGTTGTTAAAATCAGGCTTATCTCCAACGTTCAGACGAATATTTGAAAAGTCTGGCTGCCCAGCAATCTCAGTGATATCTTCGAAGAACAATTGTTTACGATCTGGCTCAGAACCTACTGCAGTATTGTAAGCAACACCCCAATCCAACACAATTCTTTCTTCATTGAATTTATGCTCACCTAACAACTGATTTACAGTAACTGTATTTTGCTTATAAGTATTTCTGATGTTTAATACTTTACCTTCTCCATCATAGTACTTACCATAAAGTTCTTCATATTCATTAGATGTTTCATTGAACATCATGTTATTGAAACGAAGTATATTATTTCTGTTTATCTCGTAATAGAAGTTAGCAAAAGCAGAACTATTTGTATTGTAAGCCCATCTCTTTAGATCGTAATTACTTTGTCTGTAAAAACCTTGTGGGTTATATATAGTCTTAAAATCGCCTTCTCTGTAAGAATAGTCATTTCCAAAGTTAGCTCCTGCTACAAAACCTACAACTCCTTCTTCTCCAACATCATAAGATGTTCCACCAGAAATTTTCAAGTTTACTTGTGGCAATG
Organism: Sediminitomix flava; assembly: GCF_003149185.1. Taxonomy (NCBI): domain Bacteria; kingdom Pseudomonadati; phylum Bacteroidota; class Cytophagia; order Cytophagales; family Flammeovirgaceae; genus Sediminitomix; species Sediminitomix flava. The sequence goes on from NZ_QGDO01000001.1 coordinate 238,601, forward strand.
CTGTCCCTTGGGTTGGTGCTAAGTTTGTTGAAAATAAGTCCAATGCATCCTGCTCATAGAAAGACTGGCTTCTATCTAACATTCCTTCTGGCATCGTTCTTCCGTTGCCTGACACTCCTAAGAATTCCATATCTCCGTCAGAATTCAAGTAGAAATCATTAAAAGTAGCTAACGAATTATACCCACTACCAATACTAATATTGAAGAATGGATCTTCAGCGTAATCTTTTGTTTCTATGTTCGCTGTTGCTCCAGAGAAGTCTCCATAAAGTTCTGGAGAAAATGTTTTAGAAATATTCAAGTTTCTAACGATTACTGAAGGGAACATTGATAAGTCAGCAACTTTTTTATCAGGGTTTGTTGAAGGAACAGGAAGTCCGTTCAAGAATACGTTATTGTAACGATCTCCAAGACCACGAACAAATACGCCTTTAGATCCTACTTTCGAAATACCAGTTACTTTAGTTAAGGCTCCTTCTACGTTTGAGATACCTTTCACTGACATTTCTTCAGCTCCAATACTTTGAATCATAACGTCTGCATTCTGACGTTGTACCATCAATGCTTCAGAACTTTCCCTATTTGCTTTACCTTGTACAACTACTTCATCTAGTTGCTCGGCATCTGCATCAATATCGAAGTTTAAAGTTTGAGCTTGTCCAGCAGTGATTGTAACACTTTTCTCAAGACTTTTATATCCAATATATGAAACTGAAACAGTATAAGTACCAGCGTCTAGATCAATAGTATAGTTACCAAAAATATCTGTTGCTCTACCAGTACCAAGTTCTTTGATCACAACATTTGCTCCGATGATCTCTTCTTGTGTTGAAGCATCTTTAACAGCTCCACTTAGGGTTGCTTTTTGTGCAAATGCAGACAGTCCTGTAAAGACCATCAATAACGAGGTGATAATTAGTTTTCTAAACATTTTGATATACAAGCAAAAAAGAAATAATAATATTTAAACTGTGTTTAAAGCAATTCTTAATTCGCTAGCAAAAGTATGGGAGTAATATGACAACTTGATATCCATCAAGTAAACCTTACATGAACGGAGGGATTTTCTTTTTTAACTTAAAATTAACTGTATTAACCTAAAATTACATAAAGGATAACATTCATTATATATCATATTGAAAATCTGAGCGATATGTTTTAAACATATAAACTATTAACTTTACAGCAGTTTTATAACTAAACCATGACAGAGTATGATAAAAAAGGCTTTTCTATATCCATTATTGGCTGTAAGCATTATTACTTCTTGTAATACAACAAGTGAAAAAAAGACTGTAGAAACCAAAACAGTCTCAAAACCAAAGGTTGTAAAGAAGGAATTTAAGTTTGAAAAGATATCTGATGAAAATGTTGAAATAGTATTAACTGAATACGGTAAGTTCAACAAAGCAAAATATGTAACCTTAAAAACTCGTCTAGGTGATATTAAAATCGAGCTTTATGAAGACACCCCTTTACATCGGGCTAATTTCTTAATGTTATCAGAAAGATATTTTAAAGGCACACAGTTCTATAGAGTTATCAAAGATTTTGTGGTACAAGGCGGAGACACCGATGATTTCTCTTATAAAGGAAAGAAAAGAAAAATTGGTGGATACACAATCCCTCATGAGATCAATAGAGATAAACACATTCATAAACGAGGCGCTTTAGCAGCTGCAAGAGATTACGAAGACAATCCTAGTATGCGCACTTCTCCTTATGACTTCTACTTTGTACAAGGTGTAGTTTATAATGAGGAAATGCTAAAGCATATGGAAAAAGAGGAAAATATAAGAGTCCCTCAGAAAGACCGCAAAACATATACAACTTTAGGAGGTACTCCTCACCTAGATGGTCAACATACTGTTTTTGGTGAAGTAGTTGAAGGACTAGATGTTATAGAAAAGATCTCTAAAGAAAAAGTTAGTGATGATAATTGGCCTATTGAAGAAGTCATTATTGAAGATGTAATTATCCATAAAAAGTAATCTTCTTTTTTAATAGAAATTATTCAAACCAATATAAATAGAGGCTATTGTTATGTGTTCTTCATAACAATAGCCTTTTTAGTTTAGAAAGTTATCTTTTCTAAAAATACCCTCCGAATATAAAAAATTAACAAGTATGTACTTCTTACTTAAAAGCCTCAGTTTAATTTTGAGAATCACCAAAAAGTAATTCATCTAGCAATGAAGCGATCAAATGTATTTTTAGCTCTAGCAATGAGCTTCTTAGTTTTTTCTTGTAAAACAACAACAGATAAAACTACCAAACAAGATGGAAATTCATCAATCAACGATACTTCTATAACATTTACAGAATGGCTTAAAAACCCCAAACCTTTAATTAGTGCACACAGAGGAGGTCCTTACTCCGGATATCCAGAAAATGCGATTGAGACTTTTGATCATGTAAATCAGTTCTCTCCAGTTGTAATAGAAACAGATATTTCTATGACAAAAGATAGTGTTTTGGTTATGATGCATGACAACACTTTAGAAAGAACAACTAATGGTAAAGGAGCTGTAAAAAAGGCTACTTATCAAGAGTTACAAAAACTTTCGCTGGTTGATAATGACGGTAAAGTTACATCATACAAAATTCCAACTTTAGATGAAGTTTTAGCTTGGGGAAAAGGAAAAGTGTTATTTACCCTAGATGTAAAAAGAGGTGTTCCTTTTGAAAAAGTACTAGATGCGGTAGAAAAACATAATGCAGAATCTTATGCTGCAATCATTACTTATCGAATGCAAGATGCTGAAAAAGTATACAAACTAAATGATAAAGCAATGATTTCAATATCATTAGGAGATGATGGAGCAATCAAACAATTCAATAAATCAGGAATTCCAGCAAAGAATGTACTCGCTTTTGTAGGTACAAGAGAACCTCAGAAGTCACATTACGCAAAATTAAAAGAACTAGGAGTTAAAACGATTTTAGGTACATTGGGTAACTTAGATAAAAGTGCGGTAGCTAAAGGAAATGACTCTGTATATTTAAACTATGTACAAAACGGTGCAGATATTATTGCAACGGATAGACCTTTAGAGGTATCAGCCGTTTTAGCAAAGTAGTTTTTATTTTAAGTCACTCAAAATATGAAAGTCTAGGATTGATGATTCAGTCTTAGACTTTTTCTTTACAAAAATTTGAAGACAAAAAAAGGCTTCGGAGTCCCCTCCGAAGCCAGTGATCAATCTAAGTCCGAATCGAAAATTTACTTTTTGATTCGTTTCAAAGCACGGTCAAGAATTACTTCTTGTCCATGTTTTCTTTAAGTTTAGCAAGTGCATCTAGATCTCCTAGAGTTGCTTTTCCTTCGTCCGCTTTCGCGTCTTTCTTAGGAGCAGCAGCTTTTTTCTTAGGAGCAGCGGCAGCTTTCTTCTCTTCTTTGTAAGTACCTGTGTGAGAAAGGATGATTTTCTTATCCTCTTTCGAGAACTCAGCTACTTTGAACTCAAGAGTTTCACCTGCTTCTGGAGTTGCACCGTCTTCTTTCTTCAAGCTTTTGCCCAAGCAGAAACCTTCGATACCATACTGAAGCTCAACAACTGCACCTTTGTCAGTTTTGTTCAAGATAGTACCTTTGTGCACAGAACCTACTTCGAATACAGTTTCGAAGTGCTCCCATGGGTTTTCTTCAAGTTGCTTGTGACCAAGAGCTAAACGTCTTTGTTCTGGATCGATTTCCAAAACAACAACTTCTAGGCTCTCTCCAACTTTAGTGAATTCAGATGGGTGTTTCACCTTCTTAGTCCACGACAAGTCAGAAACGTGTACCAAACCATCGATACCTTCTTCAAGCTCGATGAACAAACCGAAGTTAGTCAAGTTTCTTACAACTCCGTTATGTTTAGTACCTACAGCATATTTTGATGCCAAGTCAGCTTTTGTCCAAGGATCTTCAGTCAATTGCTTGATACCCAAAGACATTTTACGCTCCTCTCTGTCGATAGTCAATACAACCGCTTCTAGCTCATCACCAACTTTGATGAAGTCTTGAGGATTTCTCAAGTGTTGTGACCAAGACATTTCAGAAACGTGGATCAAGCCTTCTACACCTGGCTTGATTTCCAAGAACGCACCGTAGTCAGCTACGTTTACGATCTTACCTTTCACTTTAGAACCTACGTCGATAGTTTCGTCAAGAGATTCCCATGGGTGAGGAGTCAATTGCTTCATACCCAATGAAATTCTTCTCTTATCGTCGTCAAAGTCAAGAACTACTACGTTCACTTTTTGATCTAGGTTCAACACCTCTTCTGGGTGGTTGATACGTCCCCAAGAGATATCAGTGATGTGCAATAGACCGTCAACACCACCAAGATCGATAAACACACCAAAGTTAGTCATGTTCTTGATAACACCTTCAAGTACTTGACCTCTTTCAAGGTTGTTCAAGATCTCAGCTTTTTGCTTCTCAAGATCTTTCTCGATCAATACTTTGTGAGAAACTACTACGTTATCGTTAGCGTAGTTGATTTTCACAACTTTCAACTCCATTTGCTTACCTACGAAAACGTCAAAGTCACGGATAGGCTTAACGTCAATTTGAGAACCTGGCAAGAATGACTCGATACCGAAGATATCAACGATCAATCCACCTTTAGTTCTTCTCTTAACTACACCCTCGATTACTTTGTCATTGTCAAGAGCTCCTTGAATTTCTTCCCAAGCCTTAACAATTTTCGCTTTCTTACGAGAAAGTACAAGTTGTCCGTTAACGTCTTCTTGAGATTCTACAAAAACCTCAACTTCGTCGCCAACTTTCATGTCAGTAAGGTCACGGAATTCGTTCAATGGTACCAAACCATCAGCTTTGTAGCCAACGTTCAATACTACGTCACGATCAGTGATAGATACGATAGTACCTTTTACCACTTCGTTCTCGTTGATCTCACCTAATGTACCTTCGTACATAGCAAGCAGCTGCTCTTTTTCGTCTTTAGAGTAGCCTTGACCAAAGCCTGCTACTTCAAACTCGTCCCAGTTGAATTCGTTTTCCATTATTAAAGTATAGCACTTTAAATACACTCTTTTCTTAGTGCTATCTGAAAAGAGCTTTTGATTAAACATATTATTCAAATAAGAAGCTAAAATAAGACTTCTCCAAATGAACGTGCAAAGATATAAATACCACTTAGATAATCAAACAATTAAAACACAAAAAATGTCTAATAAGTGGGAACTCATTTCTTATTAAACATAAAAAAACTGCGGAAGATTGCTTATCTACCGCAGTTTAAACCAATTAAGTCTTCAATTACTTAATATATCTAAAGTCATGCCCTAACTCCAATTGCTTCAAGAATTCAAACATTAATTTGATACAGTTCTCAATATCATCTTTATGAACTGTTTCAACCGTAGTGTGCATATATTTAAGCGGCAATGAAACCAAAGCAGATGCAACACCACTTCCTGAATAAGCAAAAGCATCAGTATCTGTCCCAGTCTGTGAAGATGCAGCCTCACGTTGGAATGGAATTTCATTAGCTTTAGCCGTATCGATAACCATTTTCAATAAGTTATTCTGAACAGCAGGTCCATAAGTTACTGAAGGACCATTTCCAGATTTCACATCTCCTTGTTTTTGCTTATTGTACATTGGAGATGTTGTATCGTGCGTTACATCAGTAATAATAGCTACATCTGGTTGTAAACGCTCAGCAATCATCTGTGCTCCTCTCAACCCAATTTCTTCTTGGACTGCGTTTACTATATAAAGCGTAAATGGAAGTTCAATATTGTTTTCCTTCAGTCTTCTTGCTACCTCAGCGATCATAAAACCACCAATTCGGTTATCTAAAGCTCTTCCAGAAATATATTTCCCATTAAGCTCTCTTAATTCGTCTTCATAGGTAATCACACAGCCTACGTGTACACCCATTTCCTCAACTTCTTCTTTAGATGAAGCTCCGATATCAATAAAGATATTATCTAAGGTTGGGCTTTTTTCTTTCTCCTCTCCTCTTCTAACGTGAATTGCTGGCCACCCGAAAATACCTTCTACAATTCCGTTTTCAGTATGAATATTTACACGCTTTGAAGGTGCAATCTGATGGTCAGAACCGCCATTACGGATCACATAAATATATCCTTCAGGAGAAATATAGTTTACAAACCATGAGATTTCATCAGCATGTGCTTCAATAGCTACTTTATAGTCTTTACCCGGATTAATGACTCCAACTGCAGTGCCGTAAGTATCTACAAAATGCTCGTCAATATATGGTTTCAGGTATTCCAACCAGATTTTTTGTCCTTCAGCTTCAAAACCTGTTGGAGAAGCATTATTCAAATATTCAAATAAGAACTGCTTTGCGTTATTTTCCATTATAGTTCAAATGTTTTAATGTGATACGACCTAAACACAAAGATAGATGCTTTTTTGAATTCTTACTGATCAGACTTCAATATCAACCCAAAGACAAATTATATATATGAATTATCCTATTTCCAATTTTCAGCACTAGGTCCTTAAAAACATTCTGTTTTGAAGAAACTAGAAGTAGATATTACAGCTTTAAAACACTACTGGTCAAACCACTTTTTAAAGGCTGAAGCTTTTAACCTACTAATGATTGCATCTTCTTTTTGGGAAGGTTTAGTAAACACTGAGAGTTTTCCTCCAAAATAATTCTCAAACTTCACTACGGCATCTATGTGTAGAATTAGGTGTCTGTTTGCTCTAAAGAACTGAATCGGGTCTAATTGATATTCTAATTTTTCTAAGGTTAAATCTAGATGATGCTCTTCTCCATTGAAAAGAATAGCCTTAGTTAATCCATTTTCACTTTTAAAGAATGCAATATCTCCAACATCTATTTTGAAATAAGAATCTACATTAGAAACCATAAATCGCTTACGGTATTCCTGTTTCCCAGACTTGACTAAAGCTAATAACTCATCAAAGTCTGTTTGTTTACGCTCTGTTTCAGAATGATATTCTTCAAACTTTGAAATGGCTAGAACAAGCTTATTTTCATCGATGGGTTTCAATAAATAATCAACACTTTTGACTTCAAAAGCTCTTATTGCAAACTCGTCATAAGCAGTCGTAAAAATAATTGGAGCTTCAGACTTAACCTGCTCAAAAATACTAAAGCTTACTCCATCTTTTAACTGAACATCTACAAAAAATAGGTCTGGTTGAGGGTTTTCTTTGTACCATTCTACTGCAGTTGACACCCGATCAAAGAAATTCGTGCATACCCACGTTGGGCGAACTTTCTTAATCAAAGCTTCAAGCATTAGCCTACTATGCTTCTCATCTTCAATGATACAATATTTCATAAAATGTGCAGTTGGTAATTATTGATAAATTAAAATCAAAACTACTCATCTAACAAAGGAACAGCTACTATAAATTGCCCATTAGTTTGTTCTATGGTTATAGAACGTCCAGAAAGAATCTCGAAACGTCTTTTTAAATTTACTAACCCTAACTGAGTTGAGTATGTCGATTGCTTGAGTTGAATATTATTTGAGACCGTGAGTTGGTCGTTGTCGGAAGTGATAAAGATGTGAAGAACTTGTTTAGCATCGGCTATATTGTGCTTGATTGCATTTTCGACAAGTAACTGTAAAGTCATTGGAGGGATCGTCTTCCAAAGGTCCTCTTCTTTAATATCAAAAGAGACTTCAAGCCCTTCTTCTAACCTTTCTTGATGTAATGAGATATAATGATTTATAAATTTCAGCTCTTCTTCAAGCGTTACGGTTACCACATTACTGTGTTTTAAAACATATCTGTAAATATCTGAGAAGTCTTGTACAAAGTTGAGTGCTTTCTCTTTTTCATCTAGCATTACGAAAGACTTCAAAATACTAAGGTTATTAAAAAGAAAATGAGGATTGATTTGATCTTGTAAAGCTTTAATACTCATTTCCATTTTCTCAACTTTCAGGCTTTCTACTTCATTATTCAGCTTTTTCCATTTGTTCAATAATCGAGCAAAAAGGGTAATGGAAACTTGCAACATCATAGCCCATAAACCAATTCCTAAGAATAGAATTACTTCCTTAAAAAAGTCAAGGTTTTCGGGTTTATCAACGATATGATACATCGCTGAAAAAATGAGAAGAAAAACAATGGTATTCACTCCACCCTGCCATCTCATTCTTTTGAAAACGTTCTCTACCGAGATAGGAAAATAAGATTCGAAGATAAACTCAATGAGAATAACCGATTCATTCAGTACTAGAAACAAGCAGAGTATATTACTCAAGAAATATACTTGTTCTGAAATTGGTGGATTCAAGCCTGAAATAGACTTAATCGCATAAAATGAAACTCCTGTCCAAAATGTAGAAAGTAAAAAGCGTTTTCCTATTTCTTTCAATGAATACAGCTCCTTATAACCAAAATCTTCAACTCTTAACATAGGGGGTATCTTTTATTTGAAAACAAATGTAGCTCTAAAAATAGAGCTACACACTTGCTGAAATAGTTTGTTACTTTAGTAACAATCAAATCATCCGTCAGAATAATAAATCAAAAAGGAGGTGAAAAGAGCCACAAAAGGACCGACCAATGTTAGGTAAGGGATGAAACGCAGGTCAAATCTTTCTGCTTTTCTTTTTCACTTCTCCAATTTTGATTGATTGGTTAAATAACTGCTACAACGTCAGTTGTCCTGTAGCTTTCTTCCATGCTGTTTTCTTTACTTCATAAGCCACCAAAGCTGCTATCAGTTGGAATTGAGCATTTTGCAATTCTGTCTGTGCTGAAAGCAAATCTGAAGTAGTATTTAACTGAGCCTCAAAACTATATTTAGTTTCTTCTAAGCTTTCTTCTGCTTGAGCAACTGATCTTTTCGCTATTTGAACAGCCTTGTAGGCTTCATCTACTTCCAATGACTTTTGAGTGATTTCTAAGCTGATCAAATCTTTTGCTTTGCTATAATCATTCTCCGCCAAACGAGTTTCATGCCTTGCTATTTTTAGTTTTTCTTTCTTTTCTCCCCAATGAAATACAGGAATACTCACTTTTCCCGCTAACATCACTACAGGTGCTAAATCTTCTCCAATATCAGAGGCATACAAATACATATATCCTGCTTGCACGCCAACTTGGGGTTTATAATCTGCTTGAACAATTTTCGTATCCAAGTTTTTGACTTCTATATTTTTTTGAAGAATAGCTAATTCTTTACGGTTACTTATGCCTATTTGGGTACCTTCTGAGGTATCAAATATGACAGATTCTTCCAATTCTTCTGTTGGCAAGGTTGGAGCCTCCAACTCAAAACCAATCAATTGATTTAAGTAAACTGTTGCTACTTTTACACCATTCTCAGCCCTTAACAGTTCTAACTCAGCCTGATTTTTCTGTACACTTACTTTAAGTTTTTCACTTGCTGGAAGTAATCCTACTTCATATATATCATTCATTTGTTCTTCAAATGCAGTCAGGGTAGTCAGATAACTTTTCGCCACCTTTACGCCTTCGTGAGCTGCGGTAAGATTCCAATAGGCTTGGTCTGTTTTCTCGATTACATCTGCATAAGTCAGCTGATACTGTTCCTTGCTGACTTCCTCTCCTATTTTAGCTTGCTTATTTATTGACTTGATTTTCCCTCCTGTATAAACTGGGAGAGTCATTGTAATATCAGCGGTTGCAAGTGTGAATGATTCTTGTGTCATCGTTACAAATCCATCTGCTGGCACTCCCATGTCTGGAGGTAATAAATACCCCGGAATATCTAATTCAGCATTCAAATTAGGAATATAAGACCCAGAAGCTGAAGCATCGATATTTGGTAAATGAGCTTTCTTTGCCAGTTTCATTTGTGCTTCCGCTTTCTCAATGTTAATAGCTGCAGCTTTCAAATCTTTGTTGTAAGCTATTGCCTGTGCTCTGCATTCCTCAAGCGTCAAGTTATTTTGGGCTTGAGTAGCAAGTGCAGACAAGAAAAGTACTGCACCTGCAACATATTTGATCACTTGGTTATACATGGCTAATTTCTTTTTCTTTTTTAGAAGCTTTCAATGGGCTAATGTCAACTTTGTAGAACTGTGCATAGAACACAGGTACAAGAATCAAGATGATGAGTGTCCCGACGAATAGACCAAACATGATCGTGATTGACATGGACTTAAACATGGCATCTGCTAAAAGTGGAGCCATCCCCAAAATGGTAGTCAATGAAGCCATCATTACAGGACGCATACGCGATACGGAAGCGTCAATTGTAGCTTGTAATTGTGTTTTCCCTTCATCAATTCCCAAATTGATTTCATCTAACAGTACTACTGCATTTTTGATCATCATACCGATAAGACCTAGCGTACCGATAATTCCCATAAAGTCATAAGTAGCTCCTGTAGTGATAAAGCCCAAAACAACTCCAATAAAAGCATAGGGGAAAATCAAGAAGATAATCACGGGCTGCTTCAGGTTATTGAAAAGACCAATGATGATTACTAGCATCAATCCTAAGGCAAGTGGTAAATAAGTGGCTAACGCTTTATTCGCTTTCATGGCATTTGCTACTGTACCATCCCAACGTAATGAATAACCATCGGGTAAAGGAATTGCCTCTATATCATCTTTGATACTCGCAAAGAGTTCTTCTGGTGTATGCCCATCTTTTACATCACATTGTACTTTGAGCGCTCGTTTTCCATTGTACCTATAAACAGCTTCATTTTCCCAATCCAACTTCAAGGTATCAATAATATGTGCCAGTGGCGTACTTGCCTGACTTCTTTGCCCCCAAACAGGAATGTTACCGATATTCTCTAAATCTGATGCGAGTGGCGTATTTGTTCGAAGAACGACAGGAACCTGATCTTTACCTTCATAAATAGCTCCTATAGGCATTCCATTGGTCACTACCAAAATAGAATTTGCCATATCATTTCTGGTCAGACCAACTTTTTGAGCTTTCTCTACATCATAAATTGGCTTTAATACTTTCGATTCATTCAACCAGTTATCTGTAATTGATACGGCTAATTCTTCTTTTCGAAGTATTTCTTTTGCCTGTTCTGCCAAGTCTTTCAACACTGCAGGGTCAGGACCTGAAAATTCCATTTCTGTTTCAAAGTCAGTAAATACAGCTCCGTACTGAAGTATTCTCACAAATGATTCTGGAAATTCTTTTTCAAAGTAAGCTTCCAATTCAGGAATTAACTTCGCTACAGTTTCTTTGTCTGTTGTTTCTACAATGAATTCTGCATAGTTATTTCCACCCATTGCCATCGGACGCATCAGCAAATAACGAACAGGTGGTCTCCCAACAGAACCTGTTACTTTCGTCACTTCATCGTAAGTAAGGATATGTTTCTGTGCTTTTTGAATATCTCGTTCAACAGCATCAATATCGCTTCCTTGAGGCAAGGTGTACTCAATTAAGAATTGGTCGTAAGCAATTGATGGAAAAAATCCGAGTTTAATAAACTTGAAACCGCCAAATGAAAGTATCAGTACCAACACACTTGAGGCTACAAATAATCTTTTATGCTTCAATGACCATTTGATTGTTTCTATGAAAGCTTTATAAATGAAACCATTATACAATTCGTCATTTTCTGAATTTGATTTTGATTGTTGCTTCTTGTAAAAGTATTTCGCCATAAATGGAGTTTGAACCATGGCAAATACCCAACTAAGTGCCAGAGAAATTACAAGTACAGAAAACAAAGAACTCATAAACTCACCCGACATATCTGGTGAAAGAGCTAATGGCATAAAGGCAAGAATAGCCACCAAAGTTGACCCTAATAATGGAATGGCTGTTTTCTTGGCTGTATCTACAAAAGCAAATTTAGGCTCAATTCCTTTCTTCAAATCCATCAAGATACCATCGGCAACTACGATCGAGTTATCTACGAGCATCCCCATAGCCAGAATGATTGCAGATAGAGTCACTCGATGCAATGGAAGATCAATTGCCAACATACAAATCAAGGTTGCCAAGATTGTGAAGACTAAACCACTCGAGATCAACAAACCAGATCGCATTCCCATCGCAAATAACAATACTGCGATAACGATACCTACCGACGAAATCAAGTTCCAAATAAAGTTCTGTACAGCAGCATCTACACGCTCAGGTTGAGAGTAAACGGTGTTAATCTCGATACCTGCAGGTAATTCAGCCTTTACTTCCGCTAGTTTCTCATCAATTCTTTCGCCAAGTTCAACTACATTGATACCGGTTTCATTTGATAGCCCCAATGCCAAAGCTTGCTGATCATTGAAGTACATTGCCTCTCTTTTAGGCTCGAAATACGACTTTTGAACTTTGGCAATCTCTCCTAATCGGAATGAACTCCCCTCTTGTGTGGAGATCAAAAGGTTTTCAATATCTTCTATTTTATTGAGTTTATTCCCTACCCCTAAACGGATCGCATCTTTACCCGAAGCAATTTTACCAGAGTTTACAATTGCTCCTTGATTCTGCATTTCCATTGCAATCAGCATAGGGTTTATTCCCAATTTCGCTAGCTCTTCTGTTGAAAAACGAATTTCAATTGATTCATTTTGTTTTCCAAAAATCTGCGATCGTCGAACGCCTTCAACACTCAGTAGCTCTTTCTCAATAAACTCAGTATAATCTGTTAGTTCAGCTTTAGAATAACCATCTGCAGAAACTGCATAGAACATCCCATAGGTATCAGCAAAATCATCATTGACAATAGTCGGATAAGCTCCTTGTGGTAAATGTCCTTGTGCATCGCCTACTTTTCTTCGTAAATGATCCCATAACTGAGGCAACTCATCCGTCTTTACCGTTTGTCGGATATTCACCTCAATCATGGACATTCCAGGAGTTGAATTCGACTCTATAAAATCTATATTTTCAAGTTTTTGGATTGCCTCCTCTAGTACGTCTGTTACTTCCAACTCTACTTCATGTGCCGAAGCTCCAGGGTAAGCCGTTATGACCAAAGCTGTTTTAAAAGGAATCTCAGCATCTTCAAGTTTACCAATCTTCTGATAAGCAAACAGTCCTCCGAATAGCACAGCGATAAGTACCACTGTGATCATCGCTTTCTGATTTAATATTTTCTCTAGCATTATAGTAGCCCTCCTATGTTAGTTGACGATGCTTCTTTAATGGCTTTCACCTCTTGCCCTTCAAACAGGTAATTTACTCCTGCTGCCACAACCTGATCTTGAGTATTCAAACCTGCTTTCACCTCTACGTTACCATCTGATAAAAGCTTTCCTAGCTTCACTTCTTTCTTTTGGAGTTTGCCATCTTTAGCCTTCATAACCCACACATAATTTTTACCATTTTTGGTGAATAATGCGCTGATCGGAATAATGGCACTACTTACATCAGAGGCTTCATTATATAAGCTAATGTCTGCCGACATCCCTGCTCTAATATTTTCTTTGGCATCATTTAAGAAAGTATATCGCACTTCGTATAAGTTATCGCGCCCAGCCTTCTGACTGATGGATTTGAGCTTAACTTCTTTATCATAAATATTTTTATCCTTCAGACTGAGAAGTGCTTTCTCATTTTGCTTTACTATATCTAATTGTTTTGTTGTAGCCTTCACGACAACCTCAAAAGAAGAAATATCAATAATTCCGACAATCGGTTGACCTGGACCCACTGTCTCGAAATTATTCGCCATTGTATGTGTGATATAGCCCGAAAATGGAGTCTTTAATTGGGTATCTTTCAGTTGATTTTGAGCATGTTCATAAGCACTACTTGCCATTTCAAAACCCGATTTTACTTTATCGTAATTATTGGCTGGTAATTTTCCTTTTTCATAAAGCGTTTTCATGCGCTCAAACTCAGCTTCTACTTGTTCAAACTGTGCTTTAGCTTGTCTTACAGCAATCTCATAATCTCGTTTATCTATAGTAGCGATTACTTGTCCTTTTTGTACATAATCGCCTTCACTAACAGATAATTTTGCCAAAGGACCGCCTACTCTAAAAGATAGATTTACAGCATCTTTCTCTAAGACTTGTGCATTAAATGAAATAGCCTTTGGGCTCTGAATAGATTGAATTGTTGTTATCTTGACGAGCTTAGCGCTCTTAATTTCCTTTTCTTGGTCTGGCGAACAACTTGCTAGTAATGCTGAAGCCAAAATGATGTGAAGTACTTTTTGCATGAATTCTGATCTGATTAATGATTTGATGTTTCAAAAGTAGATCAGTGTATCCTCAGAAAGTGTCAAAAAAAATGTTGAATGCTAAAATTAGGTAATGAAATGCATCAAAGTAAAGGTGAAGTGAAAGGGGATGAAATTGTATTATTTATTTTCTACATTAGTAACACCATAAACCATAAATCACACTTTCAATAGATCTATTTTTTTATTTCACGATTAACCAACTACTATGAAACGAATTTACTTTATCCCTATCGGTAAAAAAAGGTGGTTTTGGCTACCACTTATACTCTTATCTGGCATATTTATCATCTCAGGACTCTTTGAACCCATTATTTTTGGTAACCCGAAACTATATAAATACTTTGCTACCATAGGTCACCTTATTCTAATAGGATTTTATAGCCGTATGTTTTGGCATAAAAATTCTGTTCAGTGGAATAAATTAGGAATGCATATTAGACTCAATTCGATCTTTGGAAAATCAATCTCTTTTGCAGATGTAAAGACTGCTGAAATTCGTGAAAGTGAATTAATCATAATTGAAAAAGATAATCGTAAAAGAGTTTTCAATATAAAAGATGTACAAAAAGATGATGTTGTGAAGCTTCATAAAATCATTGAAAAATACTCTTCTGTTGCGTAATTTAAATTCATCAAAATGAAGGTTTCTCAGCTAAATGAACTACATAAAAAACCTTCCTTATAGACAATCTTTAAGGAAGGTTTTTTGAGTTTGGGCAAACTTCAGATTATAGAGCTATTTATCAGATAAGTCAAGTATATTTTTTAATGTAATGATTATCAAGGATTTTAATTTGAATTCAAATATTAATTATTCAAAATATAATACCCCTTTAGATATTGAAACAAGTCATAATTTAGCTATTGGCACTGGATTTCAATACAATAATAAAATTAGTATTGAGTTAAGTTATGAAACTGACAGAAACCTTCTTATTACTTACCAATCGTGGTATACTAATTTTCAGACAACATCTATTAAATTAGGATATAGATTATTCTAATAATAAAACAACTACTATGAAACAAATTCACTTTATCCCTACCGGTAAAAAAAGGTGGTTTTGGTCACCGCTTATACTCTTGTCTTGCATATTTATCATCTCAGGACTCTTTGAACCCATTATTTTTGGTAACCCGAAACTATATAAATACTTTATAACCATAGGTGACCTTATTCTAGTAGGATTTTACAGCCGTATATTTTGGCATAAAAATTCTGTTCAGTGGAATAAATTAGGAATGCATATTAGACTCAATTCGATCTTTGGAAAATCAATCTCTTTTGCAGATGTAAAGACTGCTGAAATTCGTGAAAGTGAATTAATCATAATTGAAAAAGATAATCGTAAAAGAGTTTTCAATATAAAAGATGTACAAAAAGATGATGTTGTGAAGCTTCATAAAATCATTGAAAAATACTCTTCTGTTGCGTAATTTAAATTCATCAAAATGAAGGTTTCTCAGCTAAATGAACTACGTAAAAAACCTTCCTTATAGACAATCTTTAAGGAAGGTTTTTTGAGTTTGGGCAAACTTCAGATTTTAGAACTATTTTTGAATATAGACTTTTGAAGAATAGATCTTATCACCTATAAATACTTGGAAAATATAGAGACCAACTTCTACATCTCTTACATCAACGAGAGTTTGATTATTATCTTCTACCATAGCTTTTCCTTCTTTGATAATTCCTCCACTTAGGTCTCTCAAGAGCCATAATTTAGGAGTAGACGAGTCCAATGTTTGGAACTTTATGTATTTAGTGGCTGGATTTGGAAATACAGTAATTCCATCATTCAGAAGAATATCACTATTTGTCAATACCACAGGAATTGTCGTAAAAGAAACGACTTCTGACCATTCTCCTTTTCCTGCTCCAGAATTTGATGCTGCGACTCTCACATAATACGTTTTATCTTCTTCTGTACCTGAGAAAACATAAGTCGTATCTTTCGCATCATACTTCCAGATATTCTTTAAAGTCTTACTGAAATCTTCCTTTTCAGAAATTTGGATATTATAACTACTAGTATTTTGAGTCTCAGTCCAAGAAACCTCTAAAGCATAACCTGGCTCAACTACTAAATGATGTGTAGGTGACAGAATTTGAGGAGTTTCCGCAGGGTAATGAAGTGTTTTAAAACGGTGAACAACCCAATCTGATTCATATTCACTATTTACAACCTTCACTCTGATGTCATAATATTCTAACTCCTCTAAAGCTTCAGTGATCTGATAACTTTTTTCTGAAGCACTTACAGTCACGTCAACTAAAGGAGTATCATTTTCAAAAGTTGCAGTAGTGCTTTTGATCTGAATTTTGAAAGACTCAGCGGTTTCTAAAGCATCCCAAGTAATTGTCATTAATGGATCTACATCTTTTTCATTATCTGAAGGACTTAGTAAAGAGGGCTTTCTCAAGCGATCAATCTCAAATGAGGCTGTAGATGAATACTCACTTCCTCCTGCTAAATTTAAAGCTTGAATCCTCCAATAGTAAGTAATCTCACCATCTAAATCAATTTGAGAAATATGAAATGAATTTTGAGTAACAGTATCTGTTTCAAATACTAAATCTTGAAAACTTGATGAGGTACTTACTTCTATTCGGTAAGACATTGCTCCTAAAGAATGCTCCCAATCTAACGTTCCCGTTTCGTAAGCCAACACTACATCTGATTCCGAAGTAATAATTGGCGTTTCAGGTACTTCAAGTCCTGACCATACTTCATTTGATTGTACATTCCCGAAACGATCATAAACCCAAATACTGTAGTATTTGTCTTCATTTGTCATTTCAGATCCAGTGGCATCAAATACATTGCCATACGCTATGGCTTTCATGTCTTCAAGGCTAGGTGTTGTGCTAGGGTCTGTGGTTTCTAAAACTATAAATCTATAGTTTTCTGCATCAGGATAATCCCATGTAAGAGTGGCTGTTTCACCTTCATTTTGTTCAAATCGGATATTTGTCACACCATCCCCCGACAACTCTAGTTCTTCATTGATCATGACAGGCAATAGCACCTTTGCTTGATAAACGTCTGTTAGCATGTAATCTGAAAGACCGCTTACACGCCAAAAATCCATAGCCCTAAAGTATACACTCCCTTTCACTCCTTTTGCATCATTTGCACGGTTGATTTTTACTTGTCTTGTAATTTGACTTAACGTCCAAGCATCCGCGGATATTCGGCTATTTGAATTAGAACTTTGATCAAAATATTCCTTTTGTTCGTGTAATACATCAAGATTTGAATCACTCAAATCACTCTTGCGAGTGGCAGGACTATTACTCAATCTATATGTACCTTGACCTGTATAAATATGACTATCAAATTTATCAGACATATCTGCCCACCAATTATTCAGTGTTTCATAATCTTGCCCTCCACCTGTAGGCCAATACTGCTGAGGTGTGATATAGTCGACAGTTCCTTCTTTCATCCAAGCAAGCGCATCACAATAAATCGTATTGTAAGCATCTAAGCCAACAATTCCAGCAGGCAAGTCAACATCATAATCTGCTGCAGCTTGTGCATCCGTACTCCAAATTCCAAATGGACTAATACCAAAACGAACATATTCTTTCTTAGCCTTAATAGCTTGGTATACTTTTCTAACCATACTATTAATACTACCTCTTCTAAACTCGGCTAAACTCTGACCTTCTTCAGCATAAGCATCAAACTGCTCTTGATCTAAAGATGCATGTGTACCTCCGTATGCATAGAAATAATCATCAAAATGTACACCATCAACGTCATAACGATCTACAACATCTTCTACCACTTCCGCTATATAATCTGCCACTTCAGGTATTCCTGGGTTTAAAATCATACTACCATCATCATAAGCTATAGCCCATTCTGGATGTTCTTTGTAAACGTGACCTTCTCCAAAGTAACTATCTGAAGGATTTTTCGCTGAAGATATTCGGTATGGATTCATCCATGCATGAAGCTCCAGTCCTCTTTTATGAGCTTCTTCAATAGCAAAAGTTAGAGGATCATAGCCAGGATCAACTCCTTGACTTCCTGTAAGGAATCGTGACCAAGGCTCTAGGTCAGAAGCATACAGTGCATCACACTCAGGACGAATTTGAAATAAAACTGCATTCATATTCATCGCTTGAAAGTGATCCAACATTTCTATTAAATCTTGCTTTTGAGCTTCTGAATCCCCTTTGTCACTATTCTTTGGCCAATCTAAATTACTCACAGAAGTTAGCCACACTCCTCTAAATTCTTTCTCTGGGCTTTCTTGCGCCCAAGATGTATGTCCGAATCCTAATAGAAAGGATGATAAAATAAAAAGTAAAAATTGATTTCTCATAACATAACTCTTACACATTGACACTATAAGACTACAATTGTAAAAAATTTCAGATGGCGATATTGTGGAAAAGCCCCATGTGCAACAGTGTTACAATGGGGCTTTAATTGAGTACTAATATTTATTATTTCAAGTTGCTATCTAATGCTAGACCATAAGCCTCAACACCTTCGATATACATCTCAACTTCATCTTTATCAGTAGTACCATCCAATTTGAAACGCTTGATACCAGAAACGTTTTCTTCATCTTCTGCAGCAGCTCTATAAGCCCAGTATACATAACCTGTATGAGCATCTACTGCAATACCAGTGATACCAACATTCTCGTTATCACCACCTTCAATTTGGAATGGAGCATCATCAATAACCTCTACGTTTGAACCATCAAGATTAGCTCTGTAAAGTACACCTACACCTACACCATCTACTTTGTTTGCAGAGAAGTAGATTTTTTGATTCGCTTTATCAACAGCAAAAGCCTTTACAGTGTGATCTCTCAACAATGCACCCGCAGCTGGTACTGAAGTAGGAGGATTATCTCCATTTGCACCAGGAACGATATCGCCTTCTTCAAACTTCCAAAGGCCTCTGTGGTTTGATGCTTTTGACCACCAGAACTCTCCGCCTTCCATTACTTGGAAATCACCGTTTAGAGCACCCCATCCGTAACCGTAACCATCAACTAAACCATAAGATGAGTAGTAACCTAGTTCAGCATTTTTTACAAACTGATAGTCAGCCATATTTACAGCTGGATCCAACTCTAATGTTTGATCATTCAAAGGAATAGCATAAACTCCATCTCTACGGTCTGCAAAGTAAATTTTACCATTTTCAACATCAACATCACCAGTAAATGCATCTTTGTAGTGTGCACTTGCAGAAGTGGCTGTCGTCAAGAATTTAGCATGAATTGTTACATTTCCTTCAGCATCAACTGAAGTAATTGAACCTGGTACTTCTTGTGTTGCAGTGGTCTCAGGGTTCACGTAAGTCAAAAGACTACCTGCATCGAAAATATAAACACGATCACCTTTATATCTTACTGTAAGTGGGTGAACTCCTAATGGAATTGATGTGTCAGCCAATTCAGGACCAGCTGCTAGCATTCTTGCAGTATGTAATGTACCTTCTTTTTGAGCAATATATAGTGTTGGAGCTAATTCAGCTTTTACATCTACTTCATACTCATATACCAAAACACCATCACCAGCGGTAGATAATGCTGTATCATTCATCGTTACAGTCAAACGAACAGTTACAATCCCATCGTTTGCAAACTTTACTACTGGAGCAGCGACTGAAGAAGCATTGTTTTCTACATCATCTCCTGTTGCTACAATTGCAGCACCCGATTGAGCTGTCACAAATTCCCAGTTATAAGACTTAACACCTTTAGCATCTGGATCATAAACTGTAGCTGATAGCTCAACACCTTCTTGTGCAACAACCTCTTCTACATCCATGAAAATTTCTGGAAGTGCCTCGCCAATCGTCACATTTTTCGCTATTAGTTTCACGTCCCATCCATCAGGCACAACTGATACATTATACATTCCAGGGTACTTAAATGTATAGCTCAAATTCTTCTCATTTGAAGTATGAATTTCTTGATCATTTTGAGAGATTGTCCATACGAAAGCAGAACCACCTTGTGAGATATTTTCAAATGTAATAGCTTGACCTGCTACAGGAGAATCAACTGATAAATTGAACCCCACATCATATACTGGAGCTTGCTCTTCGTCTTCAGAACATCCGACAAAAATTGAAAGCGCCAAGATTGCAGCAAGAAAGTTCTTGCCAAATTTTAGATAATTCATAGTGTAAACGATTAAATAAAAAAATTATGTGTCTTAGTTTTACTTAAATCACATTGATGTTTGACTCTTCTGAAAAATTACTCACACCAAAAGAACTGATCCCTTCAAACTTAGAAGTGATACTGTGCTTCTTGCCATAGTTGTAAGAATCTATAAGAGTCGATATACCAATTGTTGTGTATTTATTGATTAACCATGTTTTGCCCTCCGCTGTCAGTATCCCATCTTCATTGAAAGTTTGCATAACTTCCTCTTCAGTGGCTACAGCTAATACTTCAACCAATAACTTTTTATGGTTTGCAGAAGTAGCCGATACTGCTAAATGTTCGTACATAGCGGTTTCAACTTCTGCTGGAACTACAGATATAAAATCGGCTGTAGCTACTTGAGATGGTCTTTGAGTATAAGTCTTAAAACTCAGCGGGACATCTATACCAACCTCTTTCCTGTATGTTTTTGATTCTGGATCCCAATCCGAAAAATCATATTCATAAGAAGAAAGAATCTCATAAGCTGTTTTTTCAGCAAAAACACTTGTTTTAAATGAATAAGAAATCGAAGATATTTTTAATTCGTAAGCTTCTTCGGTATCCACTTTCCACCAAAGGTGTAAGCCATTATAAACACGTTCTCCTTTTATCCAATAACTAACCTCAGTTGTCGTCATTTCTCCTGCTTTTGCTACTGGCTGAAAAGGCGAAAGATAGATACTTGGTGCTTGTTTATTTACTGCACCTAACTCTCCCACAGGGTCATTTTCCTCACATGAGGACAGCCCAATAATTGCCAAGCAGATAAATAGTAGTCTCTTCATGTTAGGTATGATTTAAAGTTCTATTTTTTTAGCCCAGAAAACAGGTTGATACATCCATGCAGGGTTTTGGAAAGCATCTCTTTTCAGAAGTTCTCCTCGGTTATAGATTTCCTCCGTTTCAGGATCATACGGAAAACGTTGTAACCAAACATGCTCTCCTGTATTATCTTCCCAGTAATACGCCAAATCCACAGGTCGTTCTAGTCCTTCATAGATATTCGTATCGAAACCATGTCTACGCATATCTGCCCAAACTTCACCCTGTAAATAAAGAGCTACAACTTTTTGCTGCATGATATGTGAAAGCCTTAGTGCTGTTCCATTTTGTGGCATTTTCTCACTTCTTAAAAAAGCTTCAGCCTCATCTGATGGAACACCTGCTCTATTCATATGAACACTTACTCCTTCTTGCAAAGCAGCTAACGACTCATTAAACTGCCCTTTCATAAATAGCACCTCAGACTTTATAAAGTGAAGCTCTTCTTCCATCAAAATGAATTGTGAAGCATCATCTCTTGTCTGATAATTTCCATACATATACGGATAAAGGTCATTATCTTTTGTCCCGTCTATTCCTTCTCCCGAGCGCATTCCGTAATAAGCAGGTTTAGTAGTACCGTCTCCCAAATCAAGTACATCTCTTGATGTCATTAAGTATGGAAGTCTTGGGTCTACATAATCTGCAGTAAGAGGGTCATAGCCCATCAAGTTATGCAAAAAGAAATAAGTTGGTCCACTCGCATCAAGTGCATTTTGCCAATAATCCCATTCGTATTTTGCCTTATTAGGTCCCCACTGACACTGCATTATTTCTAAACTTGTTTCAGCGCCATTAGTATACTCATAAGCTGCTGTTTCAAAGTTTGAAAGTGCCATTTCTACTTCACTCAAAATCTCATCATAAGGAGCACTAACGTTTGGCACATAATGCAATAACATTCTCGCTTTTACGGCATGTGCTAGAGCAATCCACTTATCCAAATCACCACCATAAATAAAATCATTATAAAGTGGCGTATTTTGATCTTCTTGAGTCTTTGCAACTTCTAAAGCTGCTATCGCTCGGTCTAGCTCTTCTCCTACCCAAGTATAGATTTCTTGATGATCATCATATTTTGGGAAAGTGTTTCCAACAAATGCCTCAGATAAAGGCATATCCCCGAATACATCTGAAGTAATGAGCGTAGACAAGGCTAGCACTACACGTCCAATCCCTTCATAATTCTCATTTTCTTCCTCTACAGAGGTTGCAATCAGGTTTGAAGCATTCACCCCAACATCATGATAATGCACTCTCCAATGCCCTATTCTGTTTACATTCAGATAATCCCAACGATCTCTACGGGTATCTCCGCCACCATAAGTTGCCACCTGTTGCGTAATGTAGGCCACAAACTCTCCATGCTCAAAAGATTGTTTTGCCCAATAGCCCAAAACAGGTGCTAATAAGTTCTTACTCGCCGATTGAGATGGCTTGTTTGGATCGTCATTTACTTCATAAAATTCATCACATGAAACAAGCATACTAAGCAAACATGTGACACTGATAATTGTACTTAAAAATCTTCTCATGTCTCAATTGTTTTTTAGAATGTTGCATTCAGATTAAATGAAAAACTACGTATTGAAGGTACACCATAGTAGTCTACACCATTTGTTCCTCCACCTCCAGTTGATGCACTTCCATAAATTGTATTTGGATCTGCTCCTGAATATTTAGTCCAAAGCCCAAGGTTTCTAGCTGTAAAACTTAGTTCTAGGTTCTTCATACCCATCTTTTCGACAAGATTTAAAGGTAATTGATAACCTAATTTGATGTAATCCAACCTCACCCAAGAAGCATCCTCTACAAAGTTTTCCCCTGCCAATAAGAAATTCTGACTGAAGTATTCTCTGTCCATCAAAATCTCTTTTGTATTTTCAGCGAACGTCCCATCTGCTTGCTCAACCACACCATCAATCACAATTCCATGGTTTCTGTATTGTTCTAGATTTTTATGTGTACCATTTGAGTACATACTGCTTGCTGTAGCATTGATTACATCTCCACCTTTTCTGAAATGGAACATAAAACCAAGACTCCAACCTTTGTATTTAAAATCGTTAGTTAAACCAATTTGCCAATCAGGCTCTCTATTTCCTAGATACTGATTGGAGTAATCAACAGCTCTAGAACCATCTTCTTCAAGAACATAGTCCCCATTTTCATCTTTTAGGTAAGCTCCAATTCTCGGATAACCATTTTCGTCAACCACTATTCTACCATCTTCATTTCGGATATAAGTAGAACCTGTAATTCCTTGAACAGGATAACCTGGTTGTGTTGCAGGTTTTGCAGTCCCTAATACTTGGCCAGCTGTCACGATCATTTCAGACATATGTGACGGTAATTCAACTAAAGTAGATTTATTTCTAGAGAAGTTGAGTTGTGTTGACCAATTAAAGTGTGGGGAAAAATCTGTTTTCTGATCAAGAATAATTTCCCATCCTCTGTTTTTGATAGACCCTGCATTAAAAGTCTGCATAATCCAACCTGAAGCTGGTGTAACTCTAGTACGCATGATCTGATTAATTGAGGTCATATCATACAAAGCTACATTGGCTCCAATCTTTCCATTAAAGAACCTTGTATCCAAACCTATTTCCCAAGACTCTGTTATTTCAGGCATCAAATCAGGATTACCAGCATAGTAGTCATATTTATAACCACCTCCATATCCAGGATATGGCTCCAATACAGCTGTAGTACTATGTGGGTTTGCATCTTTACCTACTCTAGCCCAGTTAGCCATCAACTTACCGAATGAGAGTACATTGCTATTTGGAGCAAATACTTCACTAAAAATAAAACCAGCACTAAATGATGGATAATTAAAAGGATTATTTTTTTCAGGTAATGAAGAAGACCAATCATTACGATAAGAAGCTCCTATAAAAGCATAACCGTCATAATCTACTTTTACATCAGTATATACCCCTGCTCTTATTCGATTAGATAGGTATTGGCTATATCTTTTATCAGTTGCATTAAAATTTTCTAGTGAGATAAAATCTGGATTCAGAAAATCAACACCACTAAAAGAAGTTGACCTTGTATTTGTTAGCTCAACATTATTACCAACCAAAGCGGTTACACGAACTTTATGAGCAAATTTCTTATCAAAAGTTATGTTGAATGTTGAGTTAGTACGGCTTGTAAATCTATCTGAATCTGAAATACTACCCCCTAAAATTCCTGCCGTAAGCGGCATTCTCAATCTTCTTGAATAACTATTAATTATATCTGTACCAACTCGATAAGTCAGATCAAGTTCTTTAATCGGCTTCCAACTTGCTGAAACTTGCCCAATCAAACGATCAGATTCTGATACATTAAAGTTGTTATCTTTTATCCAATACGGATTTTCAATTCCTTGAAACTGTAACTCTTGATCTATTAGCCATTTCTTCTCTCCATTTGGGAAAAGATAATCAGACATATTATTATTTAATGGCCAGTTATAGATCGTAAACATAGATGCTGCCAACCTCGTAGTATTAGATTTCACGTAATTAAGAGAAGTATTAAATGACACCCTTTCAGACATCTTAATTGTTCCCTTTGCTAGCAATCCAATACGTTGGTAATGTTCGGTAGGTACGACACCTGTTTGATCCAATACGTTTACAGAAGTATAAAAAGTTGTTTTCTCAGAACCTCCTGAAACTGACAAATCATATTTCTGCATTAAACCATCTTGAAAGAAATCACTTGTGTTATCGCTATAGATTTGATCGCCTTCTAAAAACATAGCTCCCCAAGAACTAAAAACAGCATCATTGTAAATACCATTTACACCTTGCATATACATTTCTTGTCTTGGTGCTATTCTTAATGGTTGATCAATTGTATGAGATGTAGAGAAGTTTACACGCGTTTGTCCGTTCTTCCCTGATTTGGTCGTAATCACAATCGCTCCTTGTGATGCATCGATACCATAAAGAGCTGTTGCGGCTGCACCTTTTAGTACATTCAGTGTCTCAACATCATTCATATTGACATCTAGGATTCCTCCTCCTCCAACTACAGGCAGACCATCAATTACAATCAAAGGTTGGTTATCTCGGTCGTCACTTAATGATGTAACACCTCGAATTAAGATTTGCGACGCAGCTCCAGGAGAACCACTTGCTTGCGTAATCTGAACCCCTGCAACCTTACCACTTAGTGTCTCGGCTATATTTTGCTTCCCAGATTGCACTAGGTCAGCACCATCAACTTGTTGTACCGTGTAGTTCAGTGTTTTCTTTTCATGTTCTATACCAAAAGCTGTTACGACTACTTCTTCAAGCTCTTCATAATTGGCTTCTAGTGACACATTAAGAATGGATTGGTTGACAATACTTACATCCTTAGTTTTATAACCCACCATACTAAAAGCAAGTACAGGATCCTGTGTTCCCGTAGGCAACACTAGTTTATAATTCCCGTCAAAATCTGTAACAGTACCAACACCAGCAGCCCCCTTTAACAAAACGTTCACCCCAATAAGTGGTGACTGATCTGTGGCATCTGTCACATTTCCTGATATTACTTGCTGTTGTGCTAGTGACATATTAGCTAACAGTAAAAGTAAAGTAACCACTCCTGAAAAAAATTGCCCTCTCATAGAATGGAATGTTTAGTATTAATTCAAAAACTTTATCGAATTTAACTCCAAACCACAGGCTTCATATCACAGAAAATAGGGATAAAAAAAATTAACTGAAAAATTCAAACGTACACACAACACTTATTCAATCCATAAAACACATCATAACATTACACACAAGCCCATTCTAGCGTGTTTTTATGTAGTATATCGAATAATAGCAGAATATAATTTTTAGAGTCATTTCACACCTATCGTATAGTTGCGAAACAAAAACAGAAGTGAATTCAGATAAAATTGATTTCAAAAGGAAAGAAAAAATGACTATCAAACTTCATCTTCTGAGTTCAATAGCCATCAATTTATTTAATGAAAAAAGGTGATATTTATAGAAAGAATATTCAGTGTTCTGAGTTAGGAAAATAAAGATTGTGGGCTAAGTAAATTAAAATTCAACTGTTTGATGGGATTTAATAAATTAGGTTATTAAATGCTTACTTGCTAGTGTGAAGCTCTCTCATTTTTTTGCTCATACACCGATTTTATTTTATCGTATTTACCACTTGTAAAAACACATGAAGTCACACACATCGAGCATCCTTTTGAAAATGGATCTATACATTTCAAAGGATCTATAAAAACTCTACCGCCTTGGTCATTGTAAGTTGGTTTAGTATAAATGGCTTGAGCAGGGCAATTTTTAACACAAAGATTACAACTCTCACAAAAATCTGTAATCCATTCATGCTCATTCTCTTTTGAAAAAGGTAAGTTTTCTATATCAACAAACACTGCAGCTAACCTCAAACTAGGCCCAAACTCCGGACTGATAAGTATTCCATTTTTCCCGATACAACCTAAACCAGCATCTTGGGCTGTTGGTACAGTGTTGATATCACCACCAAATGCAGGGCTAGCGTGACAGTTATATCCCTTCGATCGTAAATAGTCTGCCATAATATTCACTACTCGTCCTAAACCATCGTAAGTTCGCATAATTTCATTCATACTCTCTTGCCCTTCACCTTTTGCCATTAGGTTTTTATCCATTTCCATAGTAAGCATAATCGCATTATCATACAGGATTTCGAAGTTTTTAAAAATGTGGTTAGGATTCACTTTCGTATAACCTAGTGTGGAAACCCCATTTTCCTTTGCAATTTTCTCTAATCCCTCTAAGTCTTTCAGGCTGATTCTACGCTTTCCAATTTTAGGATTGTGAATGATGCTCTTCGCACTCTTACGCATATTCACCAATATCGACTTAAACATTTTGGCTAAGGGAAGAATCATTTTCAGTTTAGTACTGAGACTTCCATACTGCGCCTCCAAAAGAATAATATTTTTAGGGTTCCTCGCTTCTGTTCCAGCTTTAATCGGGTTATCATCTTTTCGTATCCAAGTTGATACACTGAGAAACCAAGGTGGTTTACGCATTAATCTATATAGTCTCATTGTTATTATCTTTTGAAGTTGATTACTTATGTATACTTCAAAAGTATGGACCTGTAGAAAGATATCTTTTGATAAAAGTCAAAAAAGGATTTATACCCTCAACTAAACAAAAAACGGTTATTAAACTTCGTTCAAAGCTTAATAACCGTCACAAGGCATTGGAAATACAATAAGATTATTTATTGAGAATAATTCTGTGCTGTTCTACTCTTATGAGTTTTTGTTTCAGCAAGTTCCCAACAGCCTTCTTAAAAGTCTTTTTGCTCATACCAGTGTATTGCAGTACTTTTTCTGGATCACTTTTATCAGATACAGGTAAGATCCCTCCTCCTGACTTCAATTTATCAAGTAATAATTGAGCATTTGGTTCGTCTTTTTGTCTACCCCAAACTTGAAGTGTTACATCGACTTTACCATCTTCTCGTACTTGTTTAATATATGCCTTTCTTTGATCTCCAATTCTTAAACGCTCTGGGGCATCTGTATTAAAAATCATCCCAAGGTATCTATCATTGATCAGTACATCGTAACCGATTTTATTTGGTTTCAGTACATAAATATCAACCTCTTCTTTTACCCTTAGCTTAACATTTCTGTTTCTTAAGAATAACTCCAAACGAGCAGAACCAATCAGACGGCCAGTTCTCTCATCCAAATACATATATACCCAATAGAAATTACCTTCTTGCATTTTAGGAGATTGCTCCTTGAATGGAACGAACAAATGTTTTTCCAACCCCCAATCTAAGAAAGCTCCTAATTCAGTCACTGAGACAACTTCCAAATACCCAATTTCACCCAAAATCATTTTAGGTGTAAGCGTTGTTGCTACAGGACGTTCAGAATGGTCTAGATATACAAATACCTCAATATCATCTCCCACAACCACGTTTTCAGGAACATATTTGTTAGGAAGAAGTACATCATTGCCTTCATCATCTCCTAAAAACAGACCATAATCTGTATCTCTAAGTATCTCTAAAGTCTGGTATTTCCCTATTTCGATAGGCATATTTATATGTAATTAGTTATTTCGATTTCAAATTCTTGTAGAAACAAAAAAGGAACTAATCAGTGAAGTTAAACGGACATTACTGATGAGCTCCCGAAATGAATGGTTTCTAACATAAGTACAAATATACGATATACTGCTATGGTCGCCAATACTTAAGAAAAATAATAATCATAAATAGGGTTTGATTGATGAGACTCTAGGTGATTTCACTTCAATATTCTGATCTACAAAAGTCCCTTAAAATAAAAACACTCAACCATATCTACTTGATTGAGTGCTTTCATCTATTTTTTTAGTATTCAGAATATCAGTACAATAAGTGTTAATCCTTCAACATTTTCAGATAGGTACTTTTACTATTCGCGTGTATTAACTGAAGAATGTACATTCCTTTAGGTAAACTTGAAGTCGATAACTCAATCAATTGTTCTCCTTTTGTTACGTCAAAACTTTGGCTCGTTTGCTGTTCTCCACTTAGTTTGAATATATTAATCTGTACACTTCCGCTATCTTCAGCTTCCCATTTTATTTTCACATACTCAGAAACAGGATGTGGATATAAAATAACATTTATACTCTTATTTTCATCAGAAGCTAGAATCTCATTTGGGACTTCAGAATCAATTGGAATACCGTTAAAGAAATCCATCACAGATTGCATCAAGGTTGCTCGCTCATTCTTTTCTACAGTTTCCAATGGGAAAGAAATATAAATGAGTTTTCCACTTTTAGTACCTGTTCCAAACTGCCCTTCATAACTAACACCTGCTTTCCCTCCTTGTGAATATTTCAGCACATTGTTAGCTCCATCTACCGCTGCAATAACATCGGGATAATCCTCAGGGTATACTCGTCCAAAGTTGACCACTAAATTCTCAAAGTGTGTATTTTTTTCTCCTCTTGCAGGTGTCAAGTCAGCACTACCATCATCTATAAATTCCGCTTTTAGGTAGTTTGTAAAGAATGTCTGATCAGAAGAATTTCCTTTTTGCCATAAATCCCAACCGACTTCTGAACCACTTACAAAAAGGTAGCCTCCATTCTCCAAAAACTCTTTTAGACGTAATTGTTCTTTGGCACTAAAAGTCTCATCATCTGTAGACTCATCTCCTAAAAACCAAAAGACAATATCATAATCCGTTAGTTGAATATCATCATTAGCTATCAGTTCATTTGCTACTGTTTCAATTCGTAGGTTTTCATCATCAGGAATCGCATTCAGATAAGCTGTCGCAAAATCATGAGTAGGGAATTGATAAGA
Source organism: Sediminitomix flava (assembly GCF_003149185.1). Lineage (NCBI taxonomy): Bacteria > Pseudomonadati > Bacteroidota > Cytophagia > Cytophagales > Flammeovirgaceae > Sediminitomix > Sediminitomix flava. Next base: position 268,061 of record NZ_QGDO01000001.1, read on the forward strand.
ACCATTACTCCCAAAGCGATCAAAACCATCTACAATCAAGGCTTTTTTCCCATTGGCATTCTCAGACCTTGAGTAAATATCACTATCCACACTTTCGAGATATTCTCCCTTTCCATTGTCCTTGATTGCTATAACTTTAAAATGTTTGGCTTGTGAAGTTGGTACTTCTGTAAAATCATTTGCGGATTCTAGTATTACTTCAAATGTAGAATCAGTTAGTGTTTCTTCATTAGCAGCCAATTTCCATGAAGTTAAATCATCATCTTCAGCATAATAAAGCCTGTAGGCTGTTGCTCCAATTCCATTTGTCCATTTGGCACTTAAAGAACTTCCTCCTAACGGATTTTGAACTGACAATAATGTAGAACCTGTTGGTGGCTCGTTCATATTGATCATTGTTACATCTGTTTTAGTATATCCACCTTCACTTACAATTACATCATGTTCTACAGTTCCATATTCTTCTTTCTCAAAACGAAGTGTATATGTTCCTTTATCTAACCAATCAAATAAATAGTAACCTCCGTCTGCATTGTCTACAGTTATGACTTTCGCTTCGGGAGTATCAGGATTGATCGTTACTTTCACGCCATTGATTGGCTTACCTAACCCGCTTCTAACTAAGCCACCTACTTCTCCATAAGGTAAAGAAGGAGCGTTAAAATAAGTGAGGAAAGATTTGAAAATTGCCCATGCTGCAGCTTTTCGATACAACGAACTCATCAATCGCTTTCCTTCTGGTTTATGATCATGAAATGAACCTTCAGAAAGTGTTGAAGGCATTTTTGTACCATTTAACACTCCCAAATGGTAAGGTAAAAAATCCTTATCTGCTCTGTTATAGGCATCAGTTGTATACATATACTCATGCAATTTTTGAGTCATGATACCTCCCATTTTTTCAGCCTCTTTCCACGCAGCCACATTGTTTTCTCCTCTATACAATAAAAGTGTATAATTAGCTGCTCCACCTCCTGCATTGGTATGAATCGAGTGCATATAATCGGCATCATAAGCATTTGCTACAGCTACACGCTCGGCAAGAGATGGATCTCTATCTTCAGCATTCGGATCATTATTCGTTTTGGTAAGCATGACATCCGCCCCTGATGCTTTGAGGATATCTTCTAATAATAAAGCCATTTCCCATACCCCTTCAGACTCCCAATAAGTAAAACCATTTCCTAAAGGCACTTCTCTATCATCTGAATCATGTCCTCCATGGCCAGGATCAATTGCTATTTTCTTCCCCTCCAATACCTGTGGAACATCATTTGGAATTTGAGCTAAAGCAGAATGTGAGCATACGATACCACACAAACAAATTATGCTTAGAAATATATATTTCGACATAGTTAATACGATTAAAAAATGAAGACTTATTGGGCAATTTCGAGTAGATAAATATCTCCTGTAGGCGTATTGAAGACCAGCTTATTTGAAACCATATCAGGGTATAATGCTATTTGATCAATGCCTTCAGTTAACTTTTGATGTTCTAGATTTGATAAGTCTACCGTATAAATATCAGCTTTGATAAAAGAATCATGATCTTCCTCTGTTTTCATGTAGACAATCTTACTGTCATCTACCCATTTTGGACTGTCCAAGTCACCTAAATCATGTAAGATATTTCCTTTCAGATCAGCTACAAAAGCCGATAAACCAACAACCTTAAAAAGTACTTTAGTTTTATCAGGAGAAAGATTTACCCAAATGTATTTCTCATTCGTACCCATCGGACTCATAGACTGTCGGCTACCATCAGAATACGTAAGTTCATACTTATTTAGACGTTCGGAAGTTGATGCCACCATTGCTTCTACTTTTGAAACTCTACTTGAAGTAGATACTTTTTGAGTAAGCCATTCGCGAGGACTCTTATCTGATTTTATAAGTACTGAATTCTTACTCAAAAGATTGTACTCTTTTAGGCGCTCAACTCCACCTACTTTTTCTTGAAATACAATTTTGCCATTATTAAAAAATGGTTGATAGCCTGCACCTATTTCTTCTGAAAGAATTTTCTCTTTCCTTTCCTTCAGATTATAATACTTGAGTCCTTTCAGACCTGTTGATGTATAAATTAGCTCATTGCCATTTGCTGATAATTTCGCTCTGTACCCTTTTACATCTAACTTTATCAGTTTGCTTGATTGTGCAAATACTGAGGTGGTCAAAAGGCAAAGCAGTATGATAAATGTGTGTTTCATAATTCAGATAAAAAAACAGTTGATCTACATGCTATCATAAACGGTATAATTCCATTTTTTTAGTGGCTGAAATATACATTTATGTAGACTTTAAATTAATTTTCTAAACTAGCTCATTTGAATACCAATTAATTCACAAGATTCTATGAATTTGTAACTGAATTCAGTGAATTCCACAAGTTTCAAAGATCTGATGTTACTTTGAGTACAAAACATAAAAAAAGGATAACCAAATAAATGATTACCCTTTCTTAGAAGACAAAAGCCTTTCTATAAACGCTCAAACTCCCCTTCTAGGTGAATTTTCACTGTTACTTCTTCCTTATGATTATTTTTAAAATACCATCCGTGCTTACCTTCAAAAGGAGCCGTAAACGTTCCAGCCATATTGTTTGAAAAAGCAATTGTATAGCTCTCATAGAATACTTCTTTTGGCGGATTGTTCTCTTTTACCTCTCCATGAAAATCAAGAAATAGATCACCCTTATCAGAAGTCCAATCATATTTTAGTTTTCCATACTTCAGCATATTTACTTTTACTTCTATGCCTTTTCCTGCAGGAATTTTGACTGTAATTTCATCTCTTTTAAATGGAAGTTGTTCTTTAGGAGCAGGATTATCGTATTCTTTTGGTGTAGCTATATTTTTTGAGCCTAACTCATCAAGTTTGATTGTTCTATGCTTTGGTACTTCAACTACTGGAGCAACTTTTTCTTCTTCCAAATATAACTTTGTGAAGCCTAAAGCTTCTCCTACTCCCGTAGGATCTTGCCCATATTCTGCAGGCATAACCGCTATCACAAGCAAAAAAGTCGCTATAATAAAAGATAAGCCGAATAGTTTTATAATCTGTTTTTTATCTAAATTTTCTGCCATGTTTTCCCTCTCTTAAAAACTCGAAATATAAGCTGTCATTTGTAGGCCGAATAATAAAAAGCCTGCCGTCATCAATACGGTATTTGTTAAAGTAGAAAACCGAAGAAAGCTCTTATGACTTCTCCATAAACCAATAATAGCAACCACAAACATTAAGGCTACAAATTGACCGATCTCTACACCAATATTGAATCCTACTAGATTTGTAAATAGACCATCTTGATTAAAATTGAACTCTTGTAATTTTGTAGCTAGTCCCAAACCATGGAAAAGACCAAAAATTAAAACGGCCCATTTTGCATTCGGCTGCCTACCAAAACAAGCCTTGAAACCACCTAAATTATCAAAACCCTTATATACAATTGATAAAGCAATAATTGCATCAATCAAAAAAGCATTTACATGTAAATTCCCCATCACTCCCAAGAGCAAAGTCGCACTGTGACCGAGCGTAAAAAAACTTACATAAATTAAAATGTCTTTTGGTCTGTACAAAAAGAAGATCACCCCTACCAAAAATAGTAGATGGTCATAACCTGTAATCATATGCTTAGCTCCGATATACAAAAACGGGATAAAAGCAGCACCCTCATTATTGGTCAAAAAAGCTTGAGTATCTCCATCTACACCATGTGCTAAAGCCACTGTGCTTATTCCGTACATCAATAGCATCAGGCTAAATGAAATTAACTGTTTCATGTTCATCTGATTAATTTGAAGTTTATACCTACGATTGTCTCATTCAAAGAAAGTTGATTTGTTGTTAGTCATGATTGTTATTAGAAAACCTCCCATTTCTATTTTACAATCAATTACAAATGTATCTATAAACTTTCAAATTGTATTATAAGTAGATCAAATAGCCCTTTTAATACATCAGTTTTTAACAGAAGTAAAGTGCATAAAACTTACTGTCCAACTTACTTATCATTTCATAAGCTCAAGGAACTTGTTTAAGCAAAAGAAAGTCAATTAGAATAAAACTCGTACACTCTTTACTTACTACAATTATATACCTCAACAAAGATATCTAAATGGCTAAGCTTATATTAATTCGTCACGGTCAATCTATGTGGAACATAAAGAATGTTTTTACGGGATGGGTAGATGTTCCTCTTTCGGCAAATGGGATTTCAGAAGCAATTGAAGCAGGAAAACAACTCGCTGATATTAACTTTGACGTCGTCTATACTTCAATGCAAATCCGTGCTCTAGAAACTGCGATGATCGCACTAGCTCAAAACAATAGTGATAAAACACCCATCTTACTTCATACAGAAGCAAAATTGAAAGAGTGGACAACCATCTACGACGATGAAATGAAAAAAAATATGATTCCTGTTCATCATAATTGGCACTTAAACGAGCGATATTACGGCGAGCTACAAGGAAAGAACAAAACAAAAACAGCTGAAGAGTTTGGTGAAGAACAAGTTCACCTTTGGAGAAGAAGTTATGATGTTCCACCTCCCAATGGTGAATCATTAGAAGACACAGCTAAACGCACCATTCCATTCTTTAAAGAAAGTGTGATTCCTGAGCTTAAAACTGATAAAAATGTCTTGATTTCAGCCCACGGAAATAGTCTTCGTTCTATCGTTATGTATATCGAGAATTTGAGTAAAGAGGAAATCGTTCAACTAGAAATCCCAACAGGCAAACCTATTTTATATGAATATGAGGAGGATAAATTGATTCGCATATAGTTAGGATATTCTGTTCTGACTTAATTTTAAGAATTGGCTAAACTTAGGCTTAATTGATAGAAATTAATAAAAATGAGTCATCCTAAATGAATATTCGGGATGACTCAGTTTTTTTGATCAGAAGGCTTTCAATTTTTAAGCTACAGCTACATTTACCTTTCTGTAATAGAAGTAAGAAATAGATGCTAAAATTAGTGCGATCAAAGCACCATAGTATTCTCCGTCAGCAACATTTAGATGAGCTGATATACCTAAGAGTAGATTAAATGCAAAACCTGCATAAGCCCATTCTTTGATTGTTTTTGGAACTTTCACCCAAATAGCAATGACTCCCAAGGTTTTCATCACTCCCATTGGGTAAATCAAATATGATGGAAAATGTAATTGCTCAAACATTCCCTTCACCATTTCATAATTGAAAAAATACTGGCTTACGCCTAACATTATAAGTAAAGAGAACAATACAGTTACAATACGGTAGATTAATAATTCTTTGTTTTTCATAATTGTAATTAGTTTTTGATTATAATTTTCAATTTTTAAAATCCATGGATATATTTTCCATGGTAAATATTGTGGTAAATTTTTTTAGCTTCTAAGCTTATCTAAAATTTCACTAAACATTCTAGCTTCTTCTTCTGTGATTTTATTTAAAAACTCAATTTGCTCTCCGTTATCAGCTTCGTCTATAGCCTCTAACAAATCTTCTCCAGCTTTATCAATTGCTAAATAAACAACTCTACGGTCTTCTTCGCTCCTTTTTCTCTTAACCAAGCCTTTGTCTAGCATTTTGTCAGATAATCTAGTTGCATTAGGAGCCTTATCAATCATCAAGCTTTTGATTTGATTCATAGAAACCCAATCATTAGCTCCTTTCAATATTCTTAAAATATTCATTTGTTGAGGAGATATTCCAAAAGGTCTCAAAAATTCGATAAACCTATTTTGAAACCAATTTGATGTAAATACCAAATTGGCAATAAAACGGTGTCTATCGTTTTGAAAGTTGGTTTTTATTTCCTCGTCTATTCCCATGATTATCTCTATTTGAAAACAAATATATAAATAATATTTACCATGGAAAATATTACCTAGTTTTTTTTTATCAAATATACTCATCGATAATCCTAAGTGATCATGATTAAAACAAACTTGCTAACTCAAATTATCAGTCACTGTAGCACTCATACCTGCAGGAAATACCCCAATTAAAATGCGCTTAAATGCAAGATCAAAGTCTGTCATAATTGGACATTTATTTATAATAGTCAAAAGAATACCAACGATAAATGCAGAGACTACAAAAGTTACAAATACGCGTTTCCAAAACTCCAAACGATACATCTTCAGATGTTTTCGGTATGCCTTGAAATACACAAAAGAAGCCATAAACAATACAGCTATGACATCTAAAAGAAATACCCTAGTCCATGAAAGTTCTTGACCCAGATTCCAAACTTCTTCTGTAAAAGCAATAGGAACTGCCAAAATACTTGCACCTACCATAATCTCAAGCAAATCTTGAATTCTAAGCTCGACTTTAAGTGGTATATCAAAGCTTTGTACTACATTTCCTTCATCATCATTTATAATCAGAGTCTCATAAAGCTCGCCATCTATACGTTTTATCTTTTTTTCTACTTTGTGTATTTCTTCGTTTGCCATTCTCTTTCTTAAAAACTAATTATTACTCTTCTGATCATGAAAACATATTCCTTTTGTAAAGTAATTAGCATTTAACTTATGATTTATGTACTCTGATCACATACCTTACTTGAATGTAAAATTCTAAAAGCTTTCAATTATTAATTCTTAAGCCTGACTACCATACAAACAAAGTTTAGTTTGATAGAATATAAAATAGCCTCAAAAGCTTTTCAACTGATGAGGCTACAAAATGATTTTTTAAATAAGTGATGATAGGTTATCTATTTTATAAAATTTCAGATTTTACTTTTTCAATATCCGGAAGTATCCACTCTCTTTCAACTACAGACTTTTCTGGAGAATAAAAACGGAAGTATGGAAACCATGCACGTCCTTTTTCAGTTTGAATCCAGTTATTTTCCATTCCTTTCGGACATTTCGGTCCAAAATAAAGATCGATTGAACCGTCTTTATTTGTAATAAAATTGTGACGTGACGAGATATCTGCCTTTTCTGATGTATTATTAATGATTGTTCGAGTATTCACTTCATACAATGTTATGGACCAAAATGCTTCTGCTGGAGGAGTGCTCGGTAAATGTAGTCTATAACTTTCATCACCATCAAGCCAATCTCCGTCATGATCTTTATAGGTTGTCAGATAAACCTGTCCCCATCCGCCATTTACAAGACCATGCATCGCAATATCATTTGTTACAGCTTCATAAAACCAAGCTGCACGTCCATCTAAAGCATCATAATTTTCACGTCTCTGATCTGGAGGAGAAGTTGTTGCGTTTTCCCACATCGAACCTTCTGAATACAACGCATCAACGATTCGTTCTGTCCCAGCAAAATCAATTGCTTTTGTCATCGCTTCTCCAACTATAGCCGCTTCTTGCAAGATTTCTGCTTGCTCGGGTGTAGGATTAAATTCTTTCCCCCTTTCAATCCCTAGAGGTCGAAGCATAGCCATATATAAACGATCACGTTCATGGATAGGACCATTGATATTTATTCCTTTTGACAATAATTCAAAATATTCAATTCCTCTAGGTGCAGCTCCCATCCAAGGACGTTCATCAGTTCTAATATATCCTCTAGGGTTCGGATTTGGCAATTCTGAATATGGATAAACCTTTATGTTTTCCAAAACTTGTTGGCGTACTTTAGCATCTTTAGACATCAAGCGTACCCCAGTCAAAACTGTATTTGTGTTAGAATTGATAATGATATAACCATCCTTTTCTGCACTGTCAGGTATTTTGGTCTCTGGTCCTACAAACATATACTTTCCTGGCTTTGTGATGGCGTATAAGCCTATTTGCCAAGAATTTGAAGCAGAACCTCTTACTCCTCCCTCTGGAATTTCCATAATCCAGGGATCTTCATGAATTTCGATAAAAGTTAAGGCATAAGGAGTAGTCGTATTGTAAGTAAGTCCACCCAATTTGTCTTTATATGTTTCTTGAAGAATGATCTGACCATTTTTTAGGCCTAATTCTTTCTGAAAAGACTCTTGCCAAGCAAGGAAAGATACATAAGGAGTAGCCCAAATGTAAGCTTGGGTTGCACGTTGAAAATCCATTTCATTGTATAAAAGATCTACAGTTTCATTTGTAGGATATCCCTTTTCAAAATCATGCGTAAATTCTAGGTCTCCTATTCGTGTCGATACTACTTTTTCATCTAGACTTTGAGTTGTATTTTCTTGTGCAATTGCATTTGGTGTTAGGTTTATAGAAAGTATCAAAGCTGTAAACCCTTGAACTAATTTCATCTTGACATTTTTCATATTAGGCATTTGAATAAGGTTAATTACTGATTGACAATACAAAGGTCATTGATCTAGCCAAGATTTAACTATAAAAAAATACATGGTATTTATAAAAAAGTACATTCCAGTGTTATAGTCATATGAAAGTCTATTACGTAAGACACACCATAACTAAAGAAACCTTTGAAGACATTTCAAGACAAGCACCCGATTATATTTTTGACGGAAGGGCTTTTAATATTCATAATGAACATATGAAGATGAAGTCACGCTTGTATTATGAACTTCCAGGGATAGGTATTGCGGTAAATGAAGCTTGGTCCGACGAAGATGTACTGCTAAAAGATGTGGATAGTAAAGAACCTATTATACTCATTCGATTTATTATAGATGAAAACCTATACCAAGAAAGTAGTGGAAAGTCATTAGGAAAATCAAGTCCACTAGGAGCTCAAATGTATCATACACATAATACCTTAGATGTACGAATACCAGCAAACAAATGGGTAAGATGGATTGGAATTCGAGTGACTGCAAATACTTGGGATCAATTTACTCATGGGCGATGGGAAGAATTAGATAAACTGATGCACAATAAAGAAAAGTGGGTTATCTATGAAGCACTTACTTTTCAGATGGAAGAATACATCCGTAAAATATTTAAAGCACAAGAAGAAGATGAAGGAATGATCGGAGAAACCTTGGGAAATACGATTTTATTACTTTCGGATTTCTTTCTTCAAATCTTAAAACGAAAAAAAGAGAATAGAAAACTTGGCGTACTCACTGCTGATATGGAAGTTCTTTTTGAAATGAAAGAATATTTATTGAACCAACTTACTGAACCTCCTACAATTGCTGTACTAACTAAAAAATTCGGAATGAGCAGAACACGCCTTCTTAATAACTTTAAGAATGTTTTTGGTCTTCCTCCTCACCAATTTGTACTCAGAGCTAAATATAAAGAAGCCTATAGACTTGTGAGACAAACAGATCAAAGCCTAACAAGTATTGCACATAATTTAGGTTTCTCTAATATTGGACATTTCACAAATGGTTTTAAGAAAGAATTTGGACTTACTCCTTCAAAACTTAGGAACGCAAAATGAGTTATTGAAAAACAATATTCCTCCCCTTTTCTTCTACTCAATCTTTATTTCACCACTTATCCAGTCTGGCAAATAAAAATTCATACCAGTTTTTTTCTCGATCTCTACCAACTTATTCCGCTGTTCAACTGATCTCAAACCTACATTTTGACGTAATTGATCTGTCTCTAAAAGTGTAGATTTTAAAGGTGAATTAAGAAAACCATATCCTGTTTGTTTTCTGTTTGAACTTACAGCTATGTACCAATCATCAATTAAAGCAAACTCATATGGTGACATCTCACCTTTTTCAATCGCTTTTAATAACTTTGGTTTTATGGAGCTATAAAGAGTATCATTCTTGACATATTCTGTTGTAATAGAATTATGATGACTTAAAATCGTTGACATCCAATAATTATTACCGATAAGCTGTTCTCCTGGATACCCTTGTGTATCAATGATTTTCAAAAACTTCTGATATTGATTTTCGCTGTGAGGAGCAAATTTATTGGTTAAATACTTATTCTGAGCCTTCTCTCCTATCCTAAACAATGTACCAAAAGCCATCTTTTGATCATCTTTAAACATCTCATGTACATTACCTCTAGTTATCTCATCAAGTCTAGAAAAGTATTTTTTTCTGAGATCGGGATACTCTTCTTCAATCAATTTCCATTCAGGTTCTTTCGTAAATTCTGATAAGAATTCATTCTTCTTTATGCTTTTCAACTCCCAACCTGCTTCTATTCCATTTCTTATGATATCATATGCATGCTTAGTTTCCCCTAAATAAAAAGCGATCTGAGCGGCTGTTTTGTAATCTTTCAAAAACACAAAATCATAAGAACTGAATACCTCTCGAAATATGCTTAATGCTTCTTCAAATTGCTCGTCACAGATTAGTTTCTCTGCTTCATCTATTCGTTCATGATATTTCCAGTAATTCTTAGATTCAGAAGAATCAAGATTACTAAAACCAAAGATTGGTAATAATAAAACTAAAGTGATCAACTTTTTCATTTCTTGAGTTTTTGGGAATACGATCAATCTAAATCTAATTTTTAGAGTAATAGGATTGATTCTATTTTCAGCTATTTTTTTGAATATAAAATACAGAGGGGGGGAATACTTTATTGATTAATAAATTTTTCATGTATTTCATTTCTTTTAACTATGAAACCCCACCAATTAGAGTTAGTACATTAATTATAATTTCACTTAGAACTAAGTGTATAATTCATTTCTAAACCCTAGATGATCTCAAATACAATTTGAATGGATGTAGCTTAAAGAATTGACTTGATAGTTACGTTAAATCAGATTTGATCTACCGTTTATGTTGTTCGAAATATTTGAATTGATAATCCTAACATACTGGAAGCATTTTCATAATGTTAGCGTACTTCAAAAGTATATTTATATACTAAAGAAAAATGAAAATTTTCAATGTAAATAGTGAAAAAAAACATGTAAAAGATGCATGCTTTTAAAGTGCTAATTTGAAGGCATGTTCATCGAAGATCTTGTGGAAGAAAATGCTTTTCGATGAAAAAAAAGCCCTAAATCGCCATTTTAGAGGCATTTTGGAGCTAAGTGGTACTCGGGGCGGGAGATTATGTAACTATTAATCATCCAACAATATAGTTTAAAGAGCTATCACTGATGGAGATCTGCGATTTTATAGACAGAAAAAAGTCAAAGTTTTACATCACAATTTTCATCGAAAATCGTCATCGAAAATTCATATCACATGCAATTATCGTGATAGATATAAAATTGTCAAATCTTCATCTCCTATTCTTTGACCTGTGCATGTTTAACTACAAAATGTTATAGCACATGGATATTAAAGTGCATTTCCAATTAGGTGGCAAGAAAGACAAAAAAGGCTTAGATTACATTAGAGTGATTATTTACCTTGATAAATTCCATCAGCTTTCTCTCACTACGGGGTACAAGATTAACCCAAAATACTGGAACCCTAAAAAACAAGAGGTTCGAAAAACCTTTTCTGACGCAGAGGTAATCAACACTTTCTTAGCCAGCCGAAGCACACTAATCAAAAACCTTTACTTCCAAGAATATAGAACACGTGAAATTGACTGGGAAACCTTCAAGGAGAAGGCCAAAGCTCTCAGCTACCATAAGCAGAAGACAAAAGCAATGCCTGAACATATAGCCCCAAAAAAGAAACTGAGCTTTTATCAAGTTTTTTCTATGTTTCTTGAAGCTCAGTCTTCATCCTATGCACGAAGTACCTACAAAAACTATTTGGTTACCTTGAGGAACATTAAGGAGTTCAACCAAAGTCAACATAAATCAAACCTTCGCTTTGAAGACATCAACTTGGGATGGTTTGATCAATTCAAGAACTACTTGGTCTCCCAACAGCTCAGTAATGCAACGATCAACCAACAAACTAAGAATACAAAGGCTTTCTTGAATTGGGCGAGGGAACGAGAATACCATGCCATATCACTTGATGGTAGCAAGGTAAAATCCTTAAAAGAGCATGACTTCGATCCAATTGTACTGACCAAAGAGGAGTTGAAACGCCTATATGAAATGAAGTTGGAGCCTTTTTCTACAGAAGACAATATCAGGGACGTCTTCTGCTTTCTATGTTTTACTCTCCAGCGTCATGAGGCATTAAAGAACTACTCACCCGTTCAGGTTGTAGACAAAAAACAAGCTTGGGAATTTACCTCACAGAAGACTCGTAAGAAAACCTATGTCCCATTCTCACTCTTTGGAGGGAGGGCAAAAGAAATTTTGGAAAAATATGATTACCAATTACCCCTACCATCCAAGAATCTAATCAACAAGATGATCAAGAAGCTCTGCTTTAAGGCAGGGATCACAACACTTGTCTACAAACCCAAGTATATTGGAAGCAATGACCTTGGAGAGTATACAGAGAAATACAAGGCCGTAACGACTCATACAGCTCGCCGTACGGGGACAACTCTTGCCGCTGAACAGTTATCTCTACAATTCATCCAGAAGATCACCAATCATTCGTCACTGAAGACACTGAAGAAGTACATTAAGGTACACAAGGATGTGATGATAGAAAAGTGTTCAGATGTATCCTTGTAGGGCTTCATTGCATTCATTTTTGGGTAACATGACAAACCTACAGGAAGTCATGTTCCTTGTATTTATAGAGTCTTCTTCAACCTTTTTTTGTAAGCCTGAAGACAATTCTTCTTTAAGTACCGACTAAAGTAGCAGTAATCAGAAGCCTGTGCTCAAGGAATTGTAGGTAGAATGAGTGCCATCATTCAGTATTATTACTATTTGTATATTTAGTTTCAAATAATAAAATTTCAGATGACTAGAGATAAAAAGCAGATTTTCCGTATCATTCGAATGATTCAGGACTTGTCTCGTTCTGAATACACAAGGAAAGAGTTAGAAAAACGCTATGGGGTAGGCAAGACACAAATACATAATGACTTCTTAACCATTGAAAAACTTCTTTACCCCGAATGTATCCAAAGCAGAACAATGTCAGGTTCGAGGGCTTTTTTATACAGTATCGATGACAAATACAAACTGAATATAAATACTTTCTTAAGTAGAGAAGAAGAGAAAGTCTTGTTAAGTGCTGTTCACCAACTAGAGCAGGAAGAGGTATATCATAGCATTAAGCGAAAACTCAAACAGTTTTCCACACAGATATGGACACAAATCACGACAGACTTAGACAAAGAAAATAAGATAGCCTTTGCCGTGACAAAAGGCTATTGTATCTCTCTGAGAGATTATGAAGCTCCTTCAACAAATACAATAGAAGATTATGAAATAGAACCTATAAAGCTATTTGATGGAGGAAGAAGATTATATGCTTATGATTTAAAAAGTAAGCAACTCCTAGACTTTAAACTGACAAGAGCCGGTGCCGTAGAAATAACAAAACAGGAGATCAAACACCAGCATTTATATCAAGACCGTTTTCACGATGCCTTTGGCTGGTCTTGTGAAATAGGAAAAGAAATACCCATACAATTTGAAATGGACAGGCTTGCTGGGCGAATGATTCAAGAAAACTACCCTGATGTAAAGATCACTTCAATTCATAGGATTGATGGTGTTTTTATCTACCAGTATAAAGGAAAAGTAGCAAACTATAAAGGTGTTGGTCGTTTTGTTCTTAGTCTACCGAGTCACATTCGAAATATACAGCCACAAAGTCTCAGAGACTACCTATTAGACCAAATGGGAAAGTATTTAGTGTGAAGGGAATTTGTTTGCAACTTAACTTTATTTAATTTAAGATTAAAATATATGCTGACGCACTTTTAGAAGGTGATACCTTATTTTTTTTATAGTTTTTTTAACTGACCACTAATACTGAACAGTTAGCAAAGATCTTTACCTGTGTTAGGTAAAACTTATCAGACCAAAATATTTTTTTAACCACGAAAAACAAATTTAAGCTTATGACAGAATACAGCATTTTGTTCAAGCAAGTGAAAGGAAGTCATTGCATTAGCTATAACATAGCATTTGTATTATCCCAAGCACTGAATAAAAACATTGGGAAAGTTGATCCTAAAGCGGGAGATTTTGCACATAACGAAGGACATAAAGGCGGACATCGCAACTTCAAGCTTTGGACACATAGCATCATGCCAAAAGCCTACGATGTATTGACAGAAGGAATGCTTTTACAAGGTGAATATTTATTGGAATGGAGGGTCCGTTTCTATGACAGATACTTAGCTAAAGCTTTTGAAAAAGCACTAATCCTTTGTCCTGAGTGGGAGATTGTAGATAGATTTGGGATACATCATTGGCAAATTATCAAAAGTGAACCTGTACTTCATCAGCCTTCTTTTAACCCTGTGATGTCTTATAAATTGATTACACCTGCGGTGATTTCTATACCACATCAGAAGACCAGAAAACCATTTTATCTGACTTTCAGAGATCATAAGGAGCTTATTCCTGCACAAATTCAAAAGCATTTGCAAAATAAGGCACAGACACTCTACAATTTGGGTGCGGCACGAGATGGAATGGAGGAAGGCTTAGAAGACATGAGCTTTAAACTCTTGAATACTCCAAAGACAAAAAGGCTCACCTTCAAAGAAACACAGAATTACTCTCAAAAGGTATTTGCCAATCAATTTGAGTTTGAATTGATAGCTCCTGTGGAGGTTCATAAACTTATTTACTATGGCGGTTTTTTAGAAAAAACAGCTCGGGGATGTGGATTTTTAAAAATACGAACATCATGAATCAGCACAAGAAATTAAAATTTGAGACAGGTACTCCCCTGTTTACAACAGAGCTATTCAATAAGGTATTTGATGATTTTCTTGATAAAGTCATTCTTGCTCTAATCGAGGAAAAGGAAGGAAAAAAGATAGGTGGAATCATTGAGGCAAAAGGCTATTTTGAAAAGAATGGAGTCCGTTACATAGGATATGACCAACCTTATCATATCCATATCCTGCAAGGTATGATTCCCGCGATGTTTCTTCTGGAGCATACGTTTAAACACAATGGATGGATCAATACAGAAGAAGGAGAATTGTATTTGAAACTCTTTGTGTTGGGCTTCTTTTGCCACGATGCGAATAAACTGATGTCGTCCTTCAATAAGGACGGAGAAGACGAAAAGAGCCTAGAACAAGCCCTAAAAGAAATGAAAGGTGAAGAGTTTATAAGTTCTTTAGGGATGGGTGACTTCTTCCCTGAAACGTCTTCCTATTTGGAAGATATTGAATACCTCGCCTTGATGGCGGAGCATCGAACGTCTATGATCTCATTTGGTAAAAGTACCAAACTTTCCCAAACTCAGCTATTAGATAAATTAGCTCCGTATGTGCGCATAGCGGATAGAATTGCTTCGGCAGGTGGTTCGGTTATTGAATATTGGAACGAGAAAAAACAAATTTGGGAGCAGAAAGACAGCAAAGGGCATGATGATCAATATCAGAATATTAGTACGCTCTATCAGTACATCAAAAAGGAAGTCGATACACTCGGAACAGATTTTCCTCCTTTGTCTTATGTCCGTATTCAGCAAAATCCTTTTAGCCTGCTTTCAGATCTGATTCTAAGACAAACAGCAAAGATCTTGGAAGCTGATGGCATACATACTTTCTCTTTTATGAGAGATGGCTTTTTATATTGGGGAGAAGCTTTGACAGCGAGTCAAATAGAATGTATTAGAGGAACTCTAACAAAAGCTACAGAGAAAGGGGTTGATGTTATAAAGTTGACAAAAGTAGATTCTCAATCCTGTAATTTCGGATTTATTGGTGATATCCCTTTCTCCAAAAAAGTTTGGGAAAAGCTAATCAAGACTAAGGCTGATTCATTCTTACAGATTGCACCCAACGGTTTGGATAAGCTTTCTGATAAAGCAATGAAAGATCTTATTAGTTGTATTGAGCAGTTAACAGAGCTATATGACTTACCTATACAACAACCCAAGCTTGATGATAAAGGGAAACTGTATTTACGCTTTTCTGAAGACTGGGATGAAGACGAAGAGACTTTTAAATTTGTCAATTTATTTTGTTTGGTTAAATCTCGATGGATGAATGCCAAGATAAATAAAGCTTGGGATACGGAATTCAAAGAAAAATTAATCTCAGGTACTACATTCTATGAGGAACATGCACTCATCTTCGAAGAAGCCGAGCAGAAGGTGATCACCTATTCAAGGTTAAATGCTCACTTTGGAGGATTGATTGACAGACCCGCCAATATTTTGAAAATGTTATTGGCCTTGGTTGAAGCGATTAAAGCCCTTGAAGATGATGAAGGAAACTGTTCTGAAGACTGGTTCACAGATCTAGTAGGTGTCTTAGATAAGCCTTCTGAAAAAGTACAAAGCACGCCAATTATTGAAGTATTTGAACACTATTTTGATTACAATGGGAATTTGTTGAATCGAAATTGGATAGATCAAATTGCGTCAATTCCTACTTCAGACAAAATTTGTGTCTTTACGGGTAGGCCTGCTACTAAGCCTTATAAAGAAGTCAATGCTTATGGGTTAGGTGCAAGAGGTTTTACAAAAAGGAGTAATACGACATTAAAGAATACAATTTCCTACGTCTCTGATGTTGCTGATGCAGAAAACAAGGCACGAAAGAATTTCTCGGACCGAGTGAAAGCAAACTCAGCGATCTATATGGACTTCTGTGAATCTTTTGGTGGGACAGTCTTCGATTGGAATTTTTTCAAGGAAATCGCCAAGAAAAAAGGTTTTAAGAGTGAACTAAGCAAAACCAATAAAGAGGAAGTGATCATGCTCAATAAGTCTGCTCAACTCAATCAAAATAAGTTTGCTTATGAATTGACTGAGGTGGGACGAGATTTAAAGAGTCAGGTTTTCTTGGTGAGAAATCACCTTGAATTAGCTGTCAAAACAGGTCTGCGGACTTATATAACTTCGATTATGGGGGAGTATAGACCACATAAAGAAATCTTTGTCTATGAACAGGCTCCCGCCTTTATTCAAAACTTAGGGTGGAACCGAGTACACTTGGTACATGCTTCAGCCATTTTCAAGGAGGTTGCAATGTGTTTAGAACTGTTTAAGCACGGAAAAAATTTGGATACGGGTCTGATGACTCATTATTCAAATGACCGAAATATCATTTTCCAAGCCTACTATCAATTTGTATCGGGAAATGAAAAATCCGCAAAATCCATAAAAGAGAAAATCAACAATTTTATAGAAGAAAATCCTTTAAAACTGAAGTATATGAGTGTTGTATCAGAATTAGCAGAAATCGCCTTGAGAATCCGTACAGCTAACAAAAACTTTAACCAAGAAAGTGAGCTTTTCCGATTGGCATTGGATACGATGAGGGAGGAATTGAGACATGAACAATCTAAAGAAGATGTGATTGAGCGTATCACTGGTGAACTCTTCAAAAAAGAAAGGTTGGAGTATATGGGCAAAGACAAGAAACAGGCTTGTTCAGATTTTGCAACAAAGATGTACGAAGGACTTTTAGAAAAAGAATGGAAAGGGCAATTCCCATCACAAAACCGTGAACGTAGAATTTTGTATCAATTTGCTTATCTCTATAGTGTCAAGGTCGATAAACTAAGAGCCCAACGAGCAGAAGAGAAGAAGCATCAGAAAGTACAGGATGCGAACTAAGTCTTTATCTGCATTAATATTCACATTCTTATTTTTTTAAAATTAAACATTCAGAAAACATGCAATCTATATTTGAAAATATTCCAGCTCAATTATTCCGTACAAACCTAAAAGAGAACAAAACAGGTGTGTTCAAAATTGCTTTGGTCAGAGAAGTGACAGGCACTCTTATCAATCGAAGTAACTTTGCAGATGAAACCATCACTTTTCGGACACAAGAAGGAAAAACATTGATAGAAATCCCTGCACGGAAATTAAAAGCGCCTGAAAAATTGACAGGTCTAAAGTTGTGTCGCCAAACAAACTCAGTAGATGAAGAAGTACGCTACAATGTCATAAAAGACAGTAAACAACTTGCAAACCCAAACTCTATTCTATTTGGAGATTCTGTAACGGCTTCAGGTGATGCCGTCGGTATAAAATCTCGTGTAATTTATGATTGGACATATTCGATCCGTCCTTGTGATGATTTGGTAGATACTCTCCAACACAATGCCCTTAGCGAAGGAGGAACCATGTATGATGAGGAAGAAGGTAAGCTCAGACAATCCTTGTTTAGGGTGCAATATATCATGCCTCAAACCTATTTCCCTCATTTTATTACAATCGAAAATGCAACACCCGAGCTATTGTTCCATTTACTCTCATCGATTGTCTTTACGCAAAGGTATGGTGCGCAAACAACAACTACAGGCAGTAATATCCGCAACCATATTGTAGCCTTAGGTTATGATGCCACAGAAGCTCCATTAAATAGTTTTACCTTTTCCAATGAGTGGAACCAAGAAGAGGCTGTCAACTTAGAGAATGTCAAAGAAAAGATGCTTTCGAAGATGCAAAGCTATTACGGCAAACAACTGATACAAGGTGAAGAATTGGAAAGCCAAATCAGAGGTGCATGGAAAGAAGATCTTACAGAAAAGTATCAAATGCTTCAAGCTAAGTGTGAGGAATATCTAAAAGAGATCAAGGTGATTTCAACAGCAAAAGGAAAGAAAGGCAAATAATATAAAGTCAGGATTTTATGAAAATATATGCATTAAAACTGACACTCCTCAATCACCTGTTCTATTTCACGGAGTCTACCAATGGTTCCCGAACAGGTGATTTTATAGGTGATTTGGCACTAACTTATGCTTTCCGACCTTGGCTTGCTCCAACTGATGAAGCAATTCCATTTCGGGCTAAACCCGAATATGAAGAAATCGCAGATTGGGGATTTTACTGTACACTGGCGATACCGCAAAAAACGAAGCCAACAAATGTATACGCTCGGAATACGCTTTTCCATGCAGATGGCATGTATGATAAGCCTAGTTTTGAAAGTGCGGCTAAATCCCCTTTCAAAAGCTTTTTCCACGTACAGGGTATCCAAGCCACTTCAGAATTCCATTGTTTCTTGATCGCAAAAGAGGAGGTTAAACTCCCCCCAACTATCCGAGTAGGCAATGGAAAGGAAACCTTGGTCAAGGTCGAAGAAATTGATAGGGATAAGCAATCATTTTGGCTTAATGCTTTTACCCACAAAAAAGTATTCAACAATCTGGAACAGGTCGCTGACTTGATGATTGACAAAGGCATACACGACAGGCAATATGTTTTAGAAAACTATATCCTGTTGAAGGGTTTTGATCAATCCTATTTAGAGGAAGTTTTTGAGCCATTATTTAGTGCTTAGAGAAATTGAAGGGCTGTCATTTGGATTGCCCTTCTTCCAAGAATCTAAAAATTGGCAATAAAAACATGGAGCAATTTCAAATTACCATACCGCCTCAATATGTACAACAAGTACAACAAACCGCCTTGTTCAAGCGTCCTGACTCCCCCGAATTTGAAGGGAGAATGCACGAGATACAGCGTGTTATGAGAGACGATTTTGACAAATTACCTCTTATTACAGAAGTAATAGCCCCGACAGGAACAGGTAAATCCTATGCCTTTGCCTTTCCGACTCTGAAAGCCAAACAAGAAAGACAAGTACAAAGAAAAGCACTGCTTGTATTGCCTACGAATGTTCTGATTGATGAGCTGTATGAGGCTTTTTCTGCGATGTTCACAGAACTCAAAATAGTCAAGGCGACAAAAGAAACTTTGGATAAGATGGAAGCTAAAGGAAGTTACAAACGTTGGCAGGCAATTAGTGAAATGGCAGAAACGGCAGATATCATGATTACTAACCCTGATATTCTCAATTATGCTATGCTGGGGGGGTATGATAAGCATATCTTCAAGGACAGTAAACTATCAGGAGGAAATACTTATTGGCATTTCCTAAAGAATTTTCAGTATATCATTTATGATGAATTTCACCTGTACCGTGAGGAACAGATCGCATCCATTTTCACAATGATTGAGTTGAGAGAATGTTTTATCAATGATTCGGCTCGATTCTTTTTTGTGACGGCAACCCCTGAAGAAGAAATTACACATTTTCTGACAGAGCGAAATTACCGTTACCAAAGTATCTCTGAATGCCTATCGTCTTCGCCAACAATGGAAGCGAAGCTTCCTGCAGTCTTCACAAGATTGGAAGAAACCGTTACGCAATCTCCAGAAGAATCACGTTGTATTCATGGAGAATTGACCATAGAATTTGTCTTGTCCGATTCTGTGGGAGAGGTTTTGACATATAAAGAAGAAGAGCTGAAAGCCCAGAAGGAACAAGATATCCGTTCCTTATTAATTCTAAACTCATTGGTAGATATACAGCGTCTGTATTTTCAATATAAGCCTAGTTGGCAAAACACCCACAGGCTGAGCGAGGTTTCCGGTTATTTCGATGAGGGTTATCAGCAGGCGGACATTATTTTCTCGACTAGTAAATCAGAGGTCGGGGCAAACTTTGGGGTGGATTATACCATCATGCAATCGGGTTTTGATTACAGAAGTTTCTTGCAACGTTTTGGTAGAACGGCAAGAGGGGAGATGAAAGGGAAAATAGTCATCTTTTTCTTGAAACAGAGAGAAGAAAAAAAACAATTCAATAAGCTGAAAAAGCTCTTTTCAGTGCAAGAAGAATGGGGCTATAACTCCTTTACAAAGACCGTAAAGAGTGTACTTCAGAAACCTGAATTTTATACTAATAAGATCAGTCCGTTTATGGGGCAATATCTCTATGCGGTTTATCACAATGCGGGGCGCTATAATTATGATACTAGAGAGTATATCCGTAACCGTATTATTGAAATGGATATGCCTGATATTCAAAGAGGGCAGTTCAAGTTTTTTCAAATTATAAATGCTTCTATTGTTCATCTAGGAAAGGGAGGGTATGCAAGACAATGGCAAGAATGGTGGGAAAAGTATCTTGATTCTTACCTCTCTTTTAGGGGATCAAGTCTTCATATTTCGATCAAAGATATGGAGCGAAACGGGCAAATCTTTAGCTATTCAAAAGAATGGGTCTTACGCAACAAAGCTATTACAGACATCTTGGAAGGACAGGCTCCTGATGGAAGGGACTTGTTTGTTGTAGAAGGTCTTAGGGAGAAACAAGACAATGAGTTATTGTATGAATCTGATACGATTCCTTCAGTAGGAGCTATGCAGAATCGCTTCTTTGAAAGGAAACACAAAAGCAATCAACGAATGCGTAAACAATTATTTTTGGGAGCACTCAAAAATATCGAAAATGGAAATGAGGGTATCGATAGTTTCTATGACAAACAAGAAGAGTTATTGGAAAAACTAGAAGGTTTAGCTCCGTTTTTTACAGAAAAGAGGCTAAATATTATCGGAGTTCAAGGAAGTGATGGCCTCTCTGTTATTTTCTAGTTTTGGTAATCATTTACCTAAACGTTCTTTGACATCTTATTTTTTTACCAGAATGGTGTTATGACCTTGACATCTATATGGAATCGGTACGCGAGAACTTATGTAATCTTTACCAGAATGGTATTCTGACTTCTTATCCTTTTCCCCAAAGTCGTTGAATTTGTCATGTAATCTTTACCAGAATGGTATTCTGACGATACTTCCTTCCATGTGAAGTTTTGAAGTAACGGCATGTAATCTTTACCAGAATGGTATTCTGACGTACCTCTTGACCAGATGTTAGTGTTCTCCTTTGCATGTAATCTTTACCAGAATGGTATTCTGACTGAATATATCAAAGAGAATGTAATCCTTGAAACTTGATGTAATCTTTACCAGAATGGTATTCTGACGTTGTAGACTCTACATAGTTCTCACTTTCTTCTGTAATGTAATCTTTACCAGAATGGTATTCTGACGATAATTGAATTGTCTTGCTGATCTGAAGTTTAAACATGTAATCTTTACCAGAATGGTATTCTGACTTGTTTATCAACCGTAAATCAAGAACCCCAATTGGATGTAATCTTTACCAGAATGGTATTCTGACTCACTAAACATGGATACAATAGAAATAGTATCTAAGATGTAATCTTTACCAGAATGGTATTCTGACGAGCCTATGCTTGAGGAATATGGGTTTAGAACTCTTATGTAATCTTTACCAGAATGGTATTCTGACTAATAAGCCCCTGAAGACCTGCAATAGATTCGCTATTATGTAATCTTTACCAGAATGGTATTCTGACATGATTGCCATTTCTTGTCATTCGCTTTTTATGGAAATGTAATCTTTACCAGAATGGTATTCTGACAACGAAAGAGGGCTGTTTTGCTAGTAAGCCCTTTAGATGTAATCTTTACCAGAATGGTATTCTGACCTGCCCTGCCTCATGAGTTGAACCTTGCGAGTGCTATGTAATCTTTACCAGAATGGTATTCTGACCCCTACGAATGAATACAATCTCATTACCCGAAAGATATGTAATCTTTACCAGAATGGTATTCTGACGCGTTAATCCACGATGCATTTATATTAATTGCATTATGTAATCTTTACCAGAATGGTATTCTGACAGAGATCTAACACCGCTATAAAATCCTTTCCATCATGTAATCTTTACCAGAATGGTATTCTGACATAATTCGGAGTGGTAAAAAAGTATATTTAATTTGTGATGTAATCTTTACCAGAATGGTATTCTGACGAATCTTTCCCCATATGTTTATCTAATTGCAGGTGAATGTAATCTTTACCAGAATGGTATTCTGAACCTTGATCATCGACAGGCACTTGCCCGTTTGTAGAATGTAATCTTTACCAGAATGGTATTCTGACTTGCCTCCAACTGCCTTACAAGCTCCCTGCCCGAAATGTAATCTTTACCAGAATGGTATTCTGACTTGTAAATTTGAAGCCTTACAATGTTGAAAAAAGCATGTAATCTTTACCAGAATGGTATTCTGACTGAAATCTAGTAATTTGAAAAGGTGCATCCTCGCTAATGTAATCTTTACCAGAATGGTATTCTGACGTTTATAACGGTGAGACGGATAATACTTCTACGGTATGTAATCTTTACCAGAATGGTATTCTGACAAAGCAGCTCCTAAAGCAGCAGTAAGAAGAAAGCAAATGTAATCTTTACCAGAATGGTATTCTGACTGTTCTGTCTCGATAATGAGTGCGCAATGCTCTTCATGTAATCTTTACCAGAATGGTATTCTGACATGATTGCCATTTCTTGTCATTCGCTTTTTATGGAAATGTAATCTTTACCAGAATGGTATTCTGACAACGAAAGAGGGCTGTTTTGCTAGTAAGCCCTTTAGATGTAATCTTTACCAGAATGGTATTCTGACGCTTCCATAAATGGCTCATGTCCAATCCCCAATACGATGTAATCTTTACCAGAATGGTATTCTGACCTGATTAATGGAAGTGTAATACCTTTCATTAGTCTTATGTAATCTTTACCAGAATGGTATTCTGACTTAATTAAATTCTCATACGGTAATATATATAGAGGCATGTAATCTTTACCAGAATGGTATTCTGACTCGGGCATTTCCATGACATCTAGTTTTGTCATGTATGTAATCTTTACCAGAATGGTATTCTGACTGTTATAACATGTCTGCGGCATCGTGGTGGGTTGGAATGTAATCTTTACCAGAATGGTATTCTGACTATTGACTTTGCATTTTATCAATTTTGACATTTGCATGTAATCTTTACCAGAATGGTATTCTGACTTTGATATGTCTATTGTTCAAAGTGTGACATATAAAATGTAATCTTTACCAGAATGGTATTCTGACTATTTTATTTCTGCGACAAGTGGTTATGACGTTGTATGTAATCTTTACCAGAATGGTATTCTGACTTGTGAAAAGACTTCAAATGTCCCCAGCGTTGATTGATGTAATCTTTACCAGAATGGTATTCTGACTGATGATATAACCAAGGCATGTTTTGAATATTTGGAATGTAATCTTTACCAGAATGGTATTCTGACCTTATGAAAACTGCACTGTTGTTAGCTCTTCCTCTTATGTAATCTTTACCAGAATGGTATTCTGACACGGATAGTGAATGGGCACAGAAGTGGGGTAAGAAAATGTAATCTTTACCAGAATGGTATTCTGACTGGGAATAGATTTTCTTTTCCATTTCGTCGGCTTCTATGTAATCTTTACCAGAATGGTATTCTGACGTAGTAGACTCTACATAGTTCTCACTTTCTTCTGATGTAATCTTTACCAGAATGGTATTCTGACCTTCTAAACCTTGCTATTTGGTCTATTTGGAAGTATATGTAATCTTTACCAGAATGGTATTTTGATTTTTAGGAATGATGACCGACTAAAATAAGTTGACCATGTAATTTTGACCAGTATGATATTATGACTTGCCCAACTCAGATAAATTGCCAATACTAAAGACAATGTAACTTTACTAAGTTCTACATAATATTATTACCAATAATAAAGCCCTACTAGAGTAAGTTAAATCCCTTGAATTAAAGAACACAAACTAAATTTTAATTTAAAAGACTGAATAGTAGGGATAAAAATTAAATAGAATACTTTTATCAGTACGCTTTGCTCAGTGTTTTTGTATAAAAGAGAATGCTAAGAATAACTTTTCTTAAGGTGATTATGATAGATCACCAAACTCTAAACTATTAAGCATATTACAGACTAAAGCAATACTACTAAGTCTCTTAGCCATCTCATAAGGAGAATTCCAATCTAAGTAGACATTATCTTTTTTAAGCCATTTATTGAACCCTTCTACAGAAGCAAAAACTCGATGTCCTTGATTTACTAAACCAATCAAATAAACAACCCTCTCCTGAATATCAGATTTAAAAGTTCTTTTCTTGTTAAGATAATTGTTCAACTCTGAAGTACTAATGTTCAGTAACTCTGAAAGATCTGTTTTTGACCATCCGCTAATTTCAAATAAATATAGTAGACTTTCTTGTTCTTCAGGAAACTCAGAAATGAAATTAAAGACTTGAGAATCTTTTGCCATATTTGGCAATTTTGATTTAAAATCATTTGATATAATCATAGTATAGAATTAAATGCTTTTATAAATATAAATAAAACTCTCACTATTAGATGTATAGAAACTAATTTCAATTCCATTCCTACAACAATTTAATATAAGCCATAACTAAAACGAATATTGATACAAATGCATTCCTAAAGTCATTCTTTAAAGGTTGATAAATTAAACAAAATGCTACAAACAATTAAGAAGTAAATAAATGTCGTCTATTGTCATTTATTGTCACTTAATGTCGTCTATTGTCGTCTATTGTCATTTATTGTCACTTAATGTCGTCTATTGTCGATAACAGAACTCACGACAAAACACTTAAACAGCAAGGATAAAAATAGAAAATCCAAACAATAAAACATTTAAGAGGAATAAAACACAAAGGCAGGGAATCAAACTAACAAGGTGACATAAAGGAAAAGAATTTATTTAATACTATTATAATGAAGTTTTGCCTATTTCTTTTAGAAAATAGTATCATTGATTAGTATCTACTAGTCTTTTAATGCCTTATAACACATAAGAAAACTATATCATCCTATTTAATTACATCTTTTAAATACTAAAAGGCTACCATTGTGGTAGCCTTTCATCGTATCTATTTCAAGATTTCTAAAGATTCACCAATTTTGAATTCCACACCAACATTCAACCCATAAGCATAGGGCCTGAGAGTATAATCAAGCTGATCGATATGATAGAATGATACCGCATAACGGTAATATCCATTCAAGATGATATTCATTTTATTAGAGACATCAATGATCACTCCAATTTCAGGTTGTATCGAACTTCCTGAACCTTTAGCTCTGGAGAGTAAATGAGAAACAGACTGAAAGTAAAACTCCGTTTCTAAATAGGGAATGAATTTACCTTCAGACTTAAGAAGGTGTCGATATCCCGCTGAAAAATGATACATGTTAATCAATGTACGTTTGAAATCAAATCCTGCCTCAGTATCAAAATGAACTGGAGAATTTCCAATACCTGCGGTGACAGCACTACGAGGGGTCAGATGGTAATAGACTCCCAGGTGTAATTGTGGGCTGATGCCTTGGCTTTCATATATACTAAAACTTGGCACGGCTATAAACTCCTGATAGGTAACTTCATAAGGGTAGTCCCCGTGATAACTGGTGTAGGCTGCCCCTGCCTCATTAATTAAATATAAATCCCCTTTTTTTCTTTGTTGAGCAACTAGACACAATGGTAGTGATAATAAAAATATCGTAATAATAGTTTTCATGATAAAAAATTCACATTTTATAGTGTGATGTCAAATTAAGTAAAATTTGAGAAATTTCAATACACTAACTTCTTTTATCGCAACTATAATATAAAAAACGCTCTATCCTGTGTCTTTATGAATTAGTATTAAGTTTATAAAATAGATGTCCTACTACAATTATATATCATAAAAGACTAATCCATAATTCCTATACTAGCTTAAAATGAACTAGGACCTAACGCTCATACCATCACACTTATTACGAAATTTAATAAACTTCTCTTCATCAAGAGAATAGGCATATAACCTTTGTGCTAGGAATCATTTGAAGCTTTAATTAAAACGGACCCAATAGAATCCTTTTCTAATAAAATATTAATTCAAGACACTGTTCATTAAAACGTAAATCTGTATATCTTTATTTAGATAGAAACACCTTATTAGGTTCTTTATTCACTTTTATCTATCAAAATAGAATTCAAATATTCTCTCATCTTTGGAGCAAAAAATTCCCTCCAGTCTTTTTCAGAAATCAAGTTACTTTTAGCGTTATTACAAAAGGGACATGCTAAAACTGAATTTTCAAAAGTATAACCTTCATTAGGATCAAGTTTTTCTATCTCTAAAGTTCCTTTTGAACGTTTTGATTTTTGATTGAGAGTCATATTTCCATCTCTAATTGATACAATTTTATATAATTCATCCTGAGATATTTGGCAATAATGACAACAGCCCTCTTGCTCATCATACCATACAAGTAGTTCGTTATAATTATCGAAAAGTTTCTTTCTTTCAACATTCCCATTTCTGTATTTTCTATACAGATCATCATATAGCTTAAAATACTCTCTTAGTTCATGAAGTTTCGAATGATTAATTTTAAGTTCATCAAGATAAAACTCTTCTATTTTTTGGTAGTTTTCTTTGGCTTGACCTTTCTCCCAATTTTTATAAGAATCTATCTTTACATATTCATGGATTCTTTTAGTGTAGCATAAATAAAAGTATCTATCATTTAGACTCATATCTATATCATTTTATGAATTATAACAACTGAATATTTAAAACACTTCATCATATCCCAACATGATTGAAAGCATATATCAAGCTTCAATACATTTTAAGAGAATGAGTTACAGTTTGACTATATTCAATTCCTTAAAGACTTTGTGTGTTTAGAAATTCAACATATTCTTTTCAGGTAAAGCCTTCTAACCTTTGTTCTTATCAAAGAAAATAAATACCTCAGGTTTTAATGCAAAAATTGAACTTAGTTTCTCTGCATTTTTTGGAGATATATCCAGTTTATGGTTAAGAACTTTACTGACGGTACTATTATGAACATTCATTTTATCTGCGAGTATCCTTATTGACATTTCATGACATTCCATTAGGTACTTAATTAATTCAACAGGGTGTATATTACCTGGCTTGATAGATGATGTACGTTCATCATAATTTTGAATTAGCAATGTTAAAAAATCAATCTCAATGAAGTCAACCTCTCCTCCTTCAGCCTCTATTGTAACTAACCTTTCTAATTTATTACAGTATGAATAATACTGCTCATCACTCTGGATATAAGTATACATGTTCATTTCAGCCATATAGAATAAAATCATAAAGATTGGATATTTGATTTCATTGAAAAAAATATCTTAGTTAAACATAATCAATTAGGTACTAGTAAAGTAGAATACTTAATAAAAATCTCAAGATGTTCATTTGCCTCATAATTATTAGATGTCGCTTTTATTAAAGTTCTCGTATTATATGTTTATTTTAAGTTCATTGACACTAAATCATCATTACCTAAGATTAGCCAAACTAATTGATTTAGAACTTTAAAAAGGAATGATCGTGTTAAATGAATACTACAATAAACAATAATGAAACAATGGGATATATAAAAGAGCCAGATGGTGTAACGTTTGTAGTAGAGAAAAGGACTCTATCAATTGAAGAAGAAAAATTACTAAAAGACTTCCTTAAGGGAAGTAAAGCAAGGAATAAAGGTTTCTTAAAACAATTTAAGGCAAGGAATAAAGATTTCTTAAAGCAGTTTAAGAATACAAGTTTTACTTCTAAAAGGAAATAATTTTTAATATCACGTACACTTTAAGTTTTATTACAACTGATAGTTTTTTTATCATCAGAATATCATGGATAGTTTGTTAGAAATGAAAAGAAGAACCTAAAAGCAAGAACATAGATATATGTCTCCAAGTTTTTTTATTCATGTACTCTAAAGTTTTTCGTAAAACCTTTCCATTCTTGCCTAACAATTTTTTAGAAGCAGAATAGAAAAATGATTCTATATTTTTTAGTATAGATCTATTTATTTCAATTCAAGTCTTAATTTACAACTTTATTAATAATGGCTTAACTGAGAAATTCTTTCAAAAAAGCATCATAAAATCCTATAACTCCTTTTTTTTATCTCCCATACTCCTTAATTAGAAGTATCTTTTCAAATTCGGAGAAAAAAATATCAATTTGTTAATTAGAAGTCATTACATATTACTTCAATGATGTTTGTTATTCCTTTTTCAAAGAAAAACTACCCCGAGTCCTAAATTCTTTTTTTTTGAAAAAAGTAAATATGAGGATAGATATCAGCTTGTTGAAATCATTCTGGATAAGATTGTAGAAATAGCAGACCGTTGACTTGTTCAAAGTCCGGTTTACATTCTCCACTTTATACGAATTTTGTAAATACAAGACGTTCTCTTTTATACCTTTAAATATATGTGATGTAATCGTCTCAAAACGGTAAATAGTATGACGAATTTACTGTATTAACTATGCTTGTAATAAACTTTCAATAGCCCACTATAAAGCTTAATATAGATTAGTACAGATATGAAATAAGTGCATTATCAAAGTATTTATTAAATGTTAAGTCTAATCAGAAAAGGGGTTTATATCATTCTATGACTCTATAAGCTCCCCGATTTCAAAAAGTGTCCTATATATGCCCTGAGAGTGTAAAAATTTTGAAAATTTTCACATTATTAAAGATCGAGTCTCATTCGGAAATAATTGTCGTTTTGAGGAAAGTGTATTTTCTTCAATTAGGATTCATCTAAGGCAGGGTTTGAAAAATTGCCAAAAACAAGGAAATAGAATGTCATCTTACTTAATAGGAAAACGACATCTATTTCCTCGATTTTTCTATTTTTTGTTGTGTTCGTTCAACAGCGCCAACACACAATCTTCATTTTTTTCAAAATCGTTGCATGGTAGGTAAGCACTGATCCATTTTCGATAGGTTTCAGTGATAGGTTTTTTCTTTTTTTCAAAAGTTTTTTGCAATTCCTTCACTCTTTTTTCAAAATCATTCTGATTTATGTAACCGCCAACGAGGTTTTCTCGAAGGTCTGACAATGCCACATTGTGTTCCTTATGCAGACTACTCAACTCAAAGCTGAACTCTGTCAAAATCTTTCTACCGTTTTGACGCATAAGTATCTTGTCTTCCCCAACCGTGTCTTTTATAGATTCAAGTATTTCGCTCAATACCAGCCTTAGTTCGGGGCGAAATCTCAATTGTGCCATCCCTTCAAAAACTAGTTCCTTGACGATCTTACCCCCCATACGCTCTGTAGTATCACTGCTTCGCATAATACGCCCAATTATCTGTTTTAACATCCCTGCCTTCGCCTTATGAGGGTGTTGAATCCCCTTTTCAAGACATCCCACAAGGCTTTCCGTGAGGTCTGAGATGTTTAATGTGAGAGTGAGTGTCTCATTGTAATTCCTGCCCACGAGTGCGGTACTTGAGTTAATATAGGTCAGCAAATTACCCGAATGATTAACATCTTCAATTACACTTTCTGCTGTAATCAATTTATCAGATACATCTGAAAGGATATAGCCATTGAACCCATCGACTTTTTCAATCATGTGCTTTCGTGCGCATATAAACAGCGTGTCATTGCACTCTGTTGACTTTTGACAAATATTCTTGGGTGCAAGTAGTGTTCGGTGATCTCCTGTCTCTTTGAAGTTGATCAGTAGCTGATCTATGGAGGTTACCTTTGTTTCCAGCCGTGTGATCTCTCGATCAGGTACAGGCGTTGCACTTAATCGGGTGCTTTTGTCGAAAAGCGTGCTATCCTTTTTGAGAGCGATATGCCATAACCCATTCCCCTTCTCAATTGATCGTTGAAGTTGTCCTCTTTTGAATTCTTGAGTTTCTTCGTCCAATACAGGCTTATTATAGTAGAAAGGCTTAAAAAATAGCACTTTCCCTGCCGAGATGTGATTATAAAGGATTTCATAAAACTCCTCGTATAAAGCGTCTTCGCTCCCCATACTTTGAAGATAGGCTTGCTTGAACTTTTCATAGCCTTCATGTCTCCATGTGGCAGAGTACACATCCAGCATTTGTGTGTCGTTGGTCATACCCTGCCATGCTTCGGCAGGGGTGAGTTCGATACACTCGTCGAACAGGTATTTTCTGTCAAGTCTGTCATTGAATTTTGTAAGCACTTCGGGTTTGAAGGTGTCACGGGTTTGATCTCGGTACGAGAAACTTTGAAAGCAGAAAGACAATTGCTCTGTAAAGTGACATTTCACCTCCTCTTGCTCTTCGTCTTCGTTGCTTTCACCTTCTGATGACGGTATTGTATGTGTAAGCTTTGCGTATTCGGCATCCGTAATAGCTGAAAGCCTTTTGAAATCATCAGATTTGCATATCGAGAAGGTGTTGTGCAGTTTATTGAATTCATACGCATGTTCGAGCTGTACAACCTCATAGCGGTTGAAGAGGTGCTCTTCGTCCACAATTGAGTGTTCAATTATTGATTGAAAGGCATTCAGCCTAGACACATACTTCGGTAGAAAAGACTCCGATAAGTAGGCATGCGTAGTGATCACTAGCTTTGCATTTTCAAGCATGCTGATGTCTGAAGTTGCCATGAACTTGATAACACCGAGTTCAGCCATGGTACTTTGTACCGATTTTGGGTCAATCTTCACTTGATACTCTGAGGATAAGGCATCTATACTCGCACGAATCATGTCTTTGTAGACCGAATGTATTGTCTCTTTCGAATGAACAAACAATACAGAGACTTCACCTCGTAAAGCCCATTCCAGTAAAGCACTACCTGAAGCATACGTTTTACCTGAGCCTGTTGGTGCTTCAAGCGTTGTGTCAGGCTGTATCTGTCTTTTGATCTCAAGCGTTTTGTTTGCATACACCTGTAGGGCAGACTTTGCTAGTGCCTGCTTTACTTGCAAAACTATTTGTTGTACTTGAAGATAAGTCTCCTCAGAGATTCTGTGTACGATATCAGAAGAGTAGCCATCACCTGTTTCTGTATGGAAGTGCATTTTGAAGTATTCGTATTCACCTAGGACAGATACTTTACCCTTGTCAAGAATTTGTTTTGCCGTGTGCTTTTTACTGTATACCCTGCCACTTAACATATCTACAGTTTCTGTACCATCGTCAAGAATGAGATAAAGGCGTTGCGTTTCGGTATTGTGTGACCACTTCAACCCCTTGAGGTCTGCGCCTACTAATAGACTTCCTATCTTAGTTCCTGCATCACTATTAGTCGTTTTTACGCTACTTGGACAGGTAGAGTCAAGCGGTGTAAAGGTGAAATATGGGGAAAGCTTTTTGATGTTGGGCTTGGTCAATTTCAGTACTTTTTTCTGTACCGTATTATAACCACTGAGGCAGAGCACTCCTTGAGCAGGGAGTTCTGTAATAGAAAGTGTTTGCCTAACATCCTCTGACATATCTTCTTCTATTTCCTTGACCTCAATATGATAAGGTGAAGGCATTGTTGCTAAAACCCTCATGCGTCCCTTTGCTCTGTTTTCTTCACTGTATACGTGAAAATGCTTTTCAAAGAGTTTTCGTAGGTCTTTTGGAAGATCGTCAGGATGGGTACAGTCAAAATCTAACCAGACGGATTTTCCTTCTTCTACAGGTAGTGAATAACCATACATGCTTCTGTTCGACTCGTACGTCTCATGTATTTCATCGATTCCGTATCCCATCCCTTTTAAATTGTATATTTTCTTCTGCTGACCGCCAGAATAATTCGCAATGAGTTCTAGTGGGAACTCTGTCGACGTGATGATATTTGCATCAACAAGCTCTTGATAAGGTGTGAGGTTCTTGTAGTCAAAATTAAGAGGTTTCTGGGTATCAAATAGTCTGTTAAGCACCTTTGCATTCAAAAACGTTTCTGCCTTAGCAAGTGTATCATCTGCTGTATGAGTCGCATTGATATTCTGCGACTTGTTGCTGTACTTAAACTTTCTTCCACTCCCTTGTGAGAGAGTTGGATAAGTTCCCGAATATGTCCAGAGCCCTGCCTTTGAGCTTAACAACAGCTCTAACTCTTCTGATGAAAGTTGAATATTCTCACGAATCAACTCTAAGACAGGGGCAGGGAATTGTGAGCGATAAGGGTCTTTTGTTTGCCAAATGCCCTTCGCTTTAATGCGTTTATCATCCCCCACGGATTCCACAGCAAAGTAATTGTTGACATTGATCACATGCATCATCTCATACTCTGTAATCTCAAGAGGTATACTGTACGCCTTCCCAGCCTCGGATGTGAATTTCTCAAAGTCTAGTGCTCCTCGCTTACACATGATTGTAATACCATCAGTGTTCGTCTGTAGAAGCTTCATTTCCCCTTCCAGCAAACTGTTGACATAGTAGATAAGAGCCGTAATGAAATATTGTCCCGTTAAGCAGGTCATCAAGTTACCTTTAGGCACACACAGTGACGAATATTCAGCATTCGTCAAACCAAACAAGCTGTTGATGACGATCTTTTTGAGTTGAGCTTGCTGTGCCCATTTCTCTTCCTCTTCAATATTGCCCGCCTTTTTCGCTTGTTTAGCTTTCGCCTTAGCATCTAGTCGATCTGCAATCAACTGCTTGAGTATATCCGTAGAGAAATGAGACGTTTTGCCAAATACCATCGGTATAAAATTGGCTATCAGTAAAGGGTAAAATGAACCAAAGTCGATATCAACGATCTGCCATTCATCGTCACTCACAAACAAGCCCTTCTCTTCAGCATGTAAACCTCCTCGCTTGAACTTGTGCTCAACCCCCTTGATCGAGTAAAGAAATTCGTCCGATTTGCCTGTGCTGAATTTCATTTTAGCTTCCATGCTTTGAACGATACTTTCGGCAGTGCTCCCCTCGAAGAAAGCTTTTAGGTCGGCAGAGATAAGGTCTGTACCAGGAACTTTTATGTCCGTTATAGAGTAACTACCAACCTTTACTCCAACAGCGTTCGCCTCGGTGGGAAAGAGCTTATTAATTACAGAGTTAATCGATAGCAGGGTACTGAGTTGATATGACTTCCCTTGATCGAGAAGCAATTGTTCGTGTCCTTGCAACTTCGGCAGGGTATACTTCTTGAACATTTCAACAGTTACCAAGACATCCTTCTTCAAGTAATCAAGCAGAGTTGTGCGCTCATCTTCCGTCTCTACGTCCTTGTCAAACGCAGGAATGTCGATATAGCCCTGCCCGATACTATCAGCAAAGTGTTTAAGGGTTGCAAAAGTACCCGAATTGTCCATCATGCGTTTGCCCTCCCCAGAGGCTTCTATTGCATGCGAACATATTTTCTTGAAGACATGAAGAGCTGTTTTTTCAGTTTGTAGGTACTTCAGTAACCTAGCTAGTTGCTGTGCTTTAGGTTGAGTCATGTTGGCACAAAAGCCAAATTCACGTTTGAGGCGGTAGCGTGTACCTGTTTTAGTTCGAGTCTGTTCAAAAAAGGTAGACAGGTCTGAAAGGTTGCACTCAAACTCCTTGAATGCCTCTGGGTTGAGCTGAAAGTCATTGATGAATTCCCCCGTCAATGTCTTACCTTGCTTGTAGTGAACGTAATTGATCATTAAGGTCGTGACATCAACAATTACATTATGCCCGACTAGAAAAGGCATGGTGTCAAGGCTTGCAAGATATTCTACCCACTGACCAATCTGAATAGCACCTTCAAAGGTTTTGTAGTCACCAGAGCTAAATTGATAGGCTCCTGCAATATTGATGTTTTTATAGAATTCAGAGTCGAAGACAATCGCTTCGATCTTCGTAGCGGATTGTAGTTTTGTAATGTTATGTTTCATATGTAGGGAGTAGAAACCTTGACTCAAATGAAAAACCCTTACCAAAAAAAAAAGATAAAAACAACGCTAATTAACTGATATTCAAATGAATTAAATTTTAAAAAAATTATTTTATCACATTAATGGTGTATTTACACACCTGTCTGGGTATATGGCTTAACTTGTTGGGAGTACGGTTTGATTGACTCGGTATGTCGTATGACAATTTATCTTTCCGCATTCTATCTGCCAGTCTTGGAATATCAGTACCTACTTGATTGCCTTGTTTTGTTCTAATCAATAGGTTAAAAGTGTTAGTGTCTATTTAATTGATATTTTTTTCCTTCTCACCTTTTTCTTTCGTTGAAAGGTATCTATTCCATAGCGATGAACATTTTCATAATTTAAAATCGCTAAAACAATGGCTATTTCAATTTACTTTCAACTAGGCAAAAAAGAGGATAAAAAAGGGAAGGATTATGTTTGTATGACAGTATACAAAGGTAGAGGTAAGCAATTCTCTTGTGCAACAGGTTATAAAATACATCCAAAAAATTGGGATGCAGAAAATCAAATTGCAAGACGTAGAGCAGAAGATGCACGAGTCATTAACTCGCACCTCGATCTTCGAAAAGATGATATTGAGGATATTTATATAAAAGAACTCGAAGCAAATTTGATTGACTGGGATACCTTCAAGGCAAAAGCAAAATTTATTGCTCACAAGAAGAATAAGGGGAAAGTGTTTAACTTAAGCTCTACCCAAATCAAAAGTAAACAAGACTTCTTTCAAGTATGTGAAGCCTTCCTTGACATCAAAGGTAAGATATATTCCCGAAACACTATAAAAGGATATGAAGACCTTTTTTCAAAACTAAAAGAGTTTGAAGCAGAGAAAGAAACCAATATTATCTTCTCACAAATCACCTTACCTTGGTTTGATCAGGTTATTAACTTTCTCATAGATAGTCAACTCATGAATTCATCTATTAACAACCATCTCAAGAACTTGAAAGCGTTTTTGAATTGGGCATCCGATAGAGGCTATTACCAAAAAAGATTTGACTTTACTAAGATCGGAAAGCTTCCTGAATCAGAGGGAGATACAATAGCTCTAAATAAAAAAGAGCTATTGAGACTGTATGAAATAGACCTTTCTGCTTTCCCTCACTTAGAGCCGGTTAGAGATGTGTTTTGCTTTTTATGCTTTACACTGCAACGTTACCAGTCATATAAAGACTATTCTCCCGATCAGATAATGAATAACGGGACTACTTGGGCTGCACAATGTGGGAAAGTATACGGTATTGCCTACGTCCCTTTAAATCTGTTTGATCACAGGGCTAAACACATTCTTGAAAAATACAATTATACTCTTCCAGAATATGCCGATGGATACTTGAACAAAGAGATCAAGAAAATATGTGAGATGGCAGGGATCAATGAAAAGGTTTTTGTCTCTAAGCGAATAGGAAATAGGGAAATAGGCATCTATAAATACAAATATGAAGTCATTTCATGCCATAGTGCACGTCGAACAGGAGTATCGTTAGCATCAGAGTTTTTGACACTTCCACAAATTCAGAAAATCACTAAACATAAAAGCTTGAAAACATTACAAAAGTATATCAATATTGACCGTGAAAGTCTAAAAAATCACTGCACAAGAGTCACCTTATATTAAGTCGTGAATGGAGCTTCGATACGGAGTTCCATTTTTTTTGAAATTTCTTTTACCCTGCCTTTTTTAATTGCTTTAACCTATCTATTCCATACTGTATCAACTTAAAACAGTATGAAAGAGATAAAAACCTCTGAGACAAACCAAATAAATCTAGTACCTAACAAACTCATTACTGGAAGTGAGCTGTGCTCCATTTTGGGGATTAGTATGCCGACTCTGAAATCATGGCGAGACAAAAGGCTTGTCAAAGCTATCCAAAGAGGAGACTATTACTATTTCAACAAAGAGAATACTCTTGATGCAATTCTCGGTAAGAAACGACGAAAAGAGTGTCAGCAATATGTTGACAAAGACACAATTGCAGAGCGACTCAAACTACCTCCTCATAGAGTGAAATACTACAGTAATAAAGGGCTTATTCCTATGTATACTTTTGAGCGCTCTCGGTTCTATGACCTGAATGAAGTTCTTAAACACTTGTTTCCTTCAAGGGTAGGAGAAGCTATCACAGTTCTTAACGAGAAAGAATTGTATGAATTGCTGGGTGTACAACGCAATACAGTAATCAAATGGAGAAAAGAGGGAGTCATCAAAGCGACTTCTCTAGGTGCTGCCCATCTCTATGTAAAAGAAGATATCTGTGAGAGTGTCTTTAGAGATCAGCGCCCTTATCCTTGTAGTCGATTGTACAAAATCAAAGACATACAACTACTGCTTGGACTGTCACAAATGTCTATATACCGACGCATGAACAAGGACGAAATCCCAAGCCATCGCTTTCAAGGCAAGGATTACTTCGATTTGTCAGAGGTGTTTAAGGCTGTTACAGGAGAAGATCAAATCTTCGAAATCACTTCTGAAAAGCAAATACTTGACAAAGGTGAAGTAACTAAGCAAGAGCTTAAAGCAGCTGTCAATGATCAAAGAATCCGAGTTTATACATTCACAGGAGTGAGATTTTATTCTACAGAAGAACTTAAGGCTTACTTAGAAGAACTTAATAAGAATAAGAAATGGCTTGGCATTGATGAGCTGTTTTCGATAGTACCAGACCTTTCTGAAACAAAGCTAAACTCGTATATCGAGGCAGGGACTATCCGAGCATATACCCATAAAGAGACTATTGTGTTCAAGAGATCTGATATAAAAGTCTTGACCTCGAGTCAGGTCGCTTGAGCTCCAGTAAATCATAGCCACTTCATATGTAATATACGTAGTGGCTCGATTGTTATTTGTCTCCGTTCTTCCAAAGTACCTTAAGAGTTCGTCCACCTTCATCTTTCCACTCTGTCCATCCAGACGCCACAACCCCAAGAACAGTTTCAGCAGCTGAAGACGGTGTGGGAAACAGGTGATCTTTCTCAAAAACGTATATTCCTTCTTTACGTATCATAACCCCTGTTTCCAAGAGTTTTTCTCTTAGCAGAACGATAGAATGATAGAGGCATGGCTTTATTTCAATACTTGCTTCAGATCCACGTAGTACAACAAAGCCTTCACTGGTGTATTCACCTGTTGCTTTAATTCCTTTCCTATTGATATAAAGGAGCTTGCTATCGATTTCGATAAGGGGCTTGAAAAGGTTATAGCCAGACTCCTCCATGACAAGCCTAATGATCTCAAAGCTCTCCAACAAACTTGCCTCCAAGCTTTCAGGTACCATAGGTTTGGGAGGTGTGACAGAGTTGTAAACTTTATACCTGCCAATAGTCTTTGCGACCATATAAGAATGATTTTCAAGGTATTTTGTAGCTGTAGACAAAAGTTGTCCTTCTGTGCTGGAAGAAATGACTAGAGCATGGCTCCATTCAAACTTTGCACTATTTTCATGCCGTTGGAGTCGTTCAAAGGCATTACCTGCCTCTCCTATATAGACAGATGGTTCTAGGGTTTTCTCATCGTTACCAAACAAGAAGTAAAGACATGCCCGTTTTAAATCAATTCTGTCTTTGTACTTTTCGATAAGGTTACGAGGTAGTCCTACTGCTCTGATAATAGAGTTGCTAACAGTCTTGATGACTACAGAGCTTTCCTCTGTATTGGGAATAAAAGTTGTAATTGTTTTGCCGTACATACCAAAAGGTATATTTTATACATTAAAGAAATATCATTGATAATGTAATGTAAGGAGGGGATTTTGTGTTATATTTAAAAAAAAACAGGCAAAAAGAGTACGGTTAGGAGTACGCTGTTTTATGCTAATTTTAGGACGTTTTCATCGAAGATTTCATCGAAAAACTGACTTTAGATAACAAAAAAAGCCCCAAATCGCCATTTTAGAGGCATTTTGGAGCTAAGTGGTACTCGGGGCGGGAATCGAACCCGCACGGTATTGCTACCACTGGATTTTGAATCCAGCGCGTCTACCAGTTCCGCCACCCGAGCAAGGTGATAATATGGCTTTAAAGTAACTTTAGAGTTGTTTTGTACCTGGGGCGGGAATCGAACCCGCACGGTATTACTACCACTGGATTTTGAATCCAGCGCGTCTACCAGTTCCGCCACCCAGGCAAAAATCTCTAATGTAATCAATAAAGGGTTGTACTTCGGGCGGGAATCGAACCCGCACGGTATTGCTACCACTGGATTTTGAATCCAGCGCGTCTACCAGTTCCGCCACCAAAGCATTTGCAAAGACCGTTTGTCTTTACTTTTTTAAGGTAGTACCTGGGGCGGGAATCGAACCCGCACGGTATTGCTACCACTGGATTTTGAATCCAGCGCGTCTACCAGTTCCGCCACCCAGGCTTACTTTTCGTAGGTGCTTTCCTTAAAAGCGATGCAAACATAGCAGGTTTATTTGGATAAATCAAACACTGTGTTGCATAAAAAAAGCCTCTCCTAGGCGTCAGAGAGGCTAACATCTTGATAAATAAATGTTTTTCGAAGCGAAAAAATTTCATTTTTTTTCAAAAAAAAATCTTCCGCTAATCAAATTGTCTTTTTGAGCATTTAAAATTGTATTGTCACAGGTTTACAGCTTAACAAACATTTAGAACTCTATCCCTTCGACGACCAATTTTCTTCAATTTCTTTGAGTGCTTTATAGGCTGTCATGTCATAGGTGACAGGTACAACAGATACATAATTATTATCGATCGCATGAATATCTGTTCCTTCTCCTTTGTCTTCACACACAAATTTACCCGTCAACCATAAATATTCTCGATTATATGGATCTTGTCGTTGGTCAAATGCTTCTTGCCATTTGGCTACAGATTGTCTACAGTATTTTATCCCTTTGATTTCCTCTTCAGATTTTGGAGGAAAATTGACATTTAGAGTGATGCCTTCTGGAAGTCCTTTTTCTAAAACATTTCTACAAATCTCCAAAATGAAATCATCAGTATGGCTAAAATCAGCATCATGACTATAATCACAAAGTGAGAAACCAATCGAAGGCAAACCTTCTATCGAAGCTTCAATGGCAGCTGACATCGTACCAGAATATAAAACACTCACAGATGCATTCGAACCATGATTAATACCACTTACCACCAAATCAGGTACTCTCCCTTCATTCAGATAGTTTTTAGCCAACTTCACACAGTCTGCTGGAGTTCCCGAACATTCATATGCCTCTACTTCTTCACCCCAAATATTCGATTTGTAATATCTTAGTGGATCATTAATTGTGATAGCATGTCCCATTCCCGATTGCGGACTATTAGGAGCTACCACTAATACATCTCCCAATTGCTGCATTAAATTCACTAAGTGACTAATGCCCTTTGCTGTAATTCCATCGTCATTAGACACAAAAATCAACGGTCTCTTATTTTCTGTCATCACTAGTTCATTTTTAGTTCTATCCTCTAAAGGTGTAATATAAGGACTTGGTTTTAGTTTAATGCGATATAATTTCAGAAAGGGAACTGAGGGTCTAAAAAAATGACGAACGTCCTGTTTTTTTCTTTTTTTTTCTTCCTTCCGTTAAAAAACAGCTATATTGTGTGCTTGTATGAAGAATAAAAAGAGAATTAATCATTGGACTTTATCACGATGTATTCTATAGTAGGGTTTTAATCTATCGCTATTCTCCATTTTAAATGTAGAATTTAATGGTTCTTTAAGGTTTAAAATGATATACAAAATAAAACGTGATAAAAGCTATAGATTAATTCTCTGTTGGGTACAGATATATCCATTTTTTTAAACATTTGAACTTCAAAAACTGAAACTAATGCGAATATTTAGATTATCTGAATACTCTTTAGAAGAGTTAAATGCGATATTGAACACCTTAAACGGCTATATCAGTGGTGAATGGTTCGTTTTCTTCCTATTGGGTACTGGACTGTTCTTTACCTTATATTTGAAGTTTCCTCAATTCAGATTTTTCCGCCATGCTTTCCGTATTGTAAGAGGGAAATACGACAAGGATGGAGATGAAGGAGATACTTCACATTTTCAGGCACTGACAACAGCGCTTTCAGGAACAGTAGGTACAGGTAATATTGCAGGTGTTGCTTTAGCAATTCATGTTGGTGGTCCAGCAGCCTTATTCTGGATGATCATCACAGCTGTTTTAGGTATGACGACTAAATTTGTTGAGGTAACGCTCTCTCACAAATACCGTGAAAAAGCAGAAGATGGTTCTATAGCTGGTGGTCCAATGTACTACATGAAGAATAAACTGAACATGAAATGGCTAGCGGCTATCTTTGCTGGTGCAACAGTTCTCTCTGCATTTGGTACAGGTAACCTTCCTCAAAGTAATAGTATTGCTTCATCTATTGAGGCTACATT
This sequence comes from Sediminitomix flava, assembly GCF_003149185.1. Taxonomy (NCBI): domain Bacteria; kingdom Pseudomonadati; phylum Bacteroidota; class Cytophagia; order Cytophagales; family Flammeovirgaceae; genus Sediminitomix; species Sediminitomix flava. Next base: position 308,653 of record NZ_QGDO01000001.1, read on the forward strand.
CGGATTAGACCCAAAATTGACTGGTGGTCTTTTGGCCGTTTTACTTGGTTTTGTAATTATTGGAGGTATTAAACGTATTGCAAATGTAACAGAGAAGTTAGTACCATTGATGGCTGTGGTTTACTTGATTGGTGCATTTGCTGTTATCTTCTTCAATATCGAAAATGTAATTCCGTCTATTGTAGCAATCTTCTCAGATGTATTCTCTGGTTCAGCAGCTACAGGAGGTTTCCTTGGTGGTTCTGTTGCATTGGCATTTACTAGAGGTGTAAACAGAGGTTTATTCTCAAATGAAGCTGGTCAAGGTTCTGCACCAATAGCTCACGCAGCGGCTAAAGCTCACGAACCTGTTTCAGAAGGTATGGTAGCTATCCTAGAACCATTTATTGATACAGTATTAATTTGTACACTTACAGGTATCACCCTTCTTTCTTCTGGAGTTTGGAATGAGAAAATTGAAAATAAATTCCAAAAAACAGATCTAATTGTACTTACACAAAAGTATGATGAAACAAACGCTGAAGACATTCAAAAACTTTCTATTCACTTAGATGGAAATGAAAAACAACCTGTTTACACAGGAAACTTGAATGTTAGAGAAGGAATCATTACAAATTCTGTTTCATTATTACACGCTCGTTCTTTAGCTGAAGACATCAAAGTTTTCCAAGAAGGAAACCTCTTCAGTGGTACATTGAATGTTAATGCAGGAAAAATTAAATTCCCAGAAAAAGTAACCATCAGAGGGAAATCTTTAATGCATAGCTCCCCATTAACTACAGAAGCATTTAAAAGAAGCTTCTTAGGAGATTATGGTCAATATATTATTTCTATTGGATTGTTATTGTTTGCATTCTCTACTGCTATTGCTTGGTCTTATTATGGTGACCGTGCCATT